>CAXTPE010000358.1:0-2009 GCA_964245925.1 uncultured Sphingomonadaceae bacterium | reverse complement strand
TAGGCCACCGACTCATTATGCCGCAACCAGATGCGGATGGAGGCGAGTTGGACCGAGGCGAGGAAGTTGTCGTCGCGCTTGTCGTAGCGGGTGGCGACGGCCCTGAACTGCTTGAGTTTGCTGAAGAAGCGTTCGACGAGGTTTCGGTAGCGATAGAGGAAGGCGCTGAAGACCGGCCGGCGCTTGCGGTTGGGCATGGGCTTGATGTTGGCCCAAGCGCCGCGCGCTGCCATCTCGATCCTGAGCGCATCGCTGTCGTAGGCGCGGTCGGCCAGCAGCACGTTGCCCTCTCCCAGAGTGCTCAGCATGTCGGCGGCGCTGCGGCCATCGTGCGCCTGGCCGGCGGTGAGCTTGAGCGCGATCGGCAGACCGTTGGCGTCGACCAGCGCGTGGATCTTGGTCGTCAGGCCGCCGCGCGAACGGCCCATGCAACCGGGTCCCCCTTTTTACTGCCGTTGGCAGCGTGCTGGTGGACCCGGATCGATGAGCTGTCGATCATCTGCACATCGCCCTCGTAAGCTGCTGACACCGCTTCCAATATCCGCGCCCAGTGGCCTGCCCGCCGCCAGCGGTTGAAGCGGTTCACGCACGTCGTGTGCGGGCCGTAGCGCGCCGGTATGTCGGCCCAAGGCGCCCCCGTCCGCAGCCGCCAGAAAATGCCGTTCAGCACACGCCGGTCATCGACACGCTTCACGCCCCGCACCTTCATCGGCAGCAGCGGCTCTATCACCGACCACTCGAAATCCGTCAGATCAAACCGTGCCATGCCTCAATCTCCTCAACGAGATTGAATCACGCCCGCGTCCAGATGGGAATCCTCTTTATGGGTCCGTGGCCTAGTTCGTCTTCTCCGCCAGGTTGCAGGTCGTGTAGGCGGGGCTCGCCTTGTCCATCGCGAGTTCGAAGTTGGTCGGGCTGACGAGCTTTCCGACCTGATTGGAGAGCGAGCCGCGCGAGAAATAGATGAGGCCCGCCCGCGTCGTGTAGCGGCCGGACGGTCCGGCCGCCTTGTAGCGCATGCCGGAGAGCACCGAGAGCGGGAACATGCCCGCGCCGGCGGCCTGGCAGACATAATCCCCGGCACGCAGCGGCGCGGCCTTGGCGTGAGACGCGGCCTTGGCGTGAGACGCGGCCTTGGCGCGCGTGGCGGCGATTGCCGGCGCGGCGACGAGCGCGGCGGTGGCGGCCGCGACGGGCGTAAGGGCAAGCAGGCTCCGGCGAAACATGGCGGCGTGAGTCTCCGACGTCAGATCATTACGGGCAACGCACGAACTTGGGGATCGGCTCCACCCTCGACGCCTCCCGTACGCTGAGGCGTGCTGCGTTGCGATACAAACAGCTGAAGGGCGCATACGCGCTCGGCCGCTTCGGCGCGCTCTGGCGGACGGCGGCGCTGCTGATGATCGCGACGATGGTGCTGCTGCTCTACGCCCTGTTCCTGTTCTGGATGGGCAGCGAATAGCGGCTCGGCGGCAGGCCGTTACGCCGCCGCGCGCTCGTCCTGCATCTCGATCACGCGGAGATAGTTGGCGAGGCGGTTGGCCTCGAGCGCGCGCAGCAGCGCGTTGTCGTGATAGGGCAGCAGGTGGAGGCCGAGCGACTCGCTCCACGGTGCATCCTGATCGAACAATATGCCGAGCCCGAACACCGCCGGAACCTCGGCGAAGGCAAGCGTGCGGCCCTGCCCGTGGACATGCCCGATGAAGTCCTCGACAGCGGTCAGCACGCCGTTGCGCGGGCCTCCCTGGTGGAGGGCCAGGGCGAAGCCGCCGGCGCTGCGGAAGCCGCGATCGACGACGAGTTCGTCGCGCTCCGGCACGGTGCCGCCGGCATAATCATAGGCGTGGCGATAGTCTTCGGGGATCTGGTCGGGCGCGTAATACATGTCGCGGCGCCCGCTCGGCCAGGCGATGTCGTGGAGGAAGACGAGCAGCGGCTTGGCATCGCGCCGGCACGCCGCCTCTATGGCGAGCAGCTCGTGGTGGACGGGGAACCAGTTGTGATCGCCG
>CAXTPE010000357.1:0-2085 GCA_964245925.1 uncultured Sphingomonadaceae bacterium | reverse complement strand
TCGCCTCGAAGATCGTGCGGCTCGCTTCCTTGTAGCCGAGCTCGACCGACTGGATCACGCCCCGCCCCCGCCGCCGCTCCTCGCGGATGCGCTCGTTGATGAGCACGTTGGCGTCGACCGCGGTGCCGATCGTCAGCACGAAGCCGGCGATTCCCGGCAGCGTCAGCGTCGCGTTGAGCAGCGCCATCACCGCCAGGATCACGAAGATGTTGATGACGACCGCGAGGTTCGCATAGACCCCGAACCGCCCGTAGGTGACGAGCATGAAGGCGATCACCGCGAGCGCCGCGATGGTCGAGGCGACGATGCCGGCATGGATCGAATCCGCGCCGAGCTGCGGACCCACCGTTCGCTCCTCGATCACCTTCAGCGCCACCGGCAACGCGCCCGAGCGCAGCGCGATGGCGAGCTGGTTGGCGCTGTCGGCGGTGAAGCTGCCGCTGATCTGCGCCGAGCCGCCGAGGATCGGCTCGTTGATGTTCGGCGCCGACAGCACGACATTGTCGAGCACGATCGCGAACGGCTTGCCGACGTTGGCCTGCGTCACCTCGGCGAACTTGCGCCCGCCGTCGGCATCGAACTTGATCGTGACGACCGGCTGGTTGTCCTGGTTATAGGCCTGGCGCGCATCGACGAGCTGCTGCCCGGTGATGACCGCCAGCCGCTGCACCGCGATCGGCGCCCCGTTCTCCAGCTTCAGCACCTGCGATCCGATCGGCGCATTGCCCTGCGCGACCTGCGCGGGATCGGCGGTCTGGTCGACCATCTTGAACTCGAGCTTGGCGGTCCGCCCGAGCAGCGCCTTGAGCGCCTCCGGATCCTGGAGCCCCGGCACCTGCACGAGGATGCGGTCCGATCCTTCGCGGACGATGGTCGGCTCCTTGGTGCCGAGCGCGTCGATGCGGCGACGGACGACCTCTGTCGCCTGCGCCATCGCGGTATCGACCGCCGCCGCCAGCCCGCTCGCGGTCGGGGTCATCAGCACGCGGCTGCTGTCGACGACGGCCACGTCCCAGTCGCGCTGGCCGCTGTAGCCGACGCCGGCGGTGAGGCTCCTGATCTTGTCGACCGCCTCGTCGAGCTGGGCGGAATCGCGCACGAAGAAGCTCAGCCGGCCGCCATCGGTCGAGATGTCGCCGATGCCGATCGCGGGCGTCGCGCGGCGCATCTCGCCGCGGACATTCTCCTGCATCGCGATCACCCGCTGGCGCGCGACATCGGCTGTGTCCGCCTCCAGCAGCAGGTGGCTGCCGCCCGAGAGATCGAGGCCGAGGTTGATGCGCGGCGCGCCGCCGAGACCGAGCTGGCGCGCGGTCGCCTCCGGCATCAGGCTCGGTATCGCCAGCAGCACGCCGAGGCCCAGCGCGAGCAGGATCGACCAGATCTTCCAGCGCGGGAAATCGAGCATGCGGTGCGTCAGTCGTTCGCGGGCTTGCCGCCGCCGGCCGGACGGACTTCCGACAGCGTCGAGCGGATCACGCGGACGCGGACATTGGCCGCCACCTCCAGCTCCACCTCGGCCTCGTCGACCCGCGTCACCTTGCCGATCAGCCCGCCGCCGGTAACGGCCGTATCGCCCTTCTTCACCGCGTCGATCATCGCCTTGTGCTGCTTCTGGCGCTGCTGCTGCGGGCGGATCAGCAGGAAATAGCCGATCGCGAAGATGAGCACGAGCGGCGCGAGATTGACGAGGAAGGCGGCACCGCCGCCGGGGCTCGCTGCGCCCACGCCTTGCGCGAAGGCCGGTGAGGAGAACATGTCTGCGCCTGATATGTCAGCGCGGGCCGCCATCCGGCCCGTCGGAAGCGGGCGCGACTATCACGTCCGCCGGCCGCCGCGCAATGGCGGCCGGCCGATACGATCCCGCGTCCCTCCCCCCGTCCGCCCCGAGCGCGGTCGAGGGGCATGCGCGGCGCTTATTGCCGCGCCTCGACGACGCCCGGTACGAACGGGAGAAGATGAGCGCTAACCCGGCCTGCCGGCCCGGCTTACTGGCACTGGATGCTGCTGCTCTGCTGCTGCACCGTCTTGCCGAGCAGCGCGCCGAGAGCGCCGCCGATCAGCGTGCCGACGGCACGCGAATGG
>CAXTPE010000356.1:0-2113 GCA_964245925.1 uncultured Sphingomonadaceae bacterium | reverse complement strand
GGCTGATCGGCCCGAACTGCCCGGGCGTGCTGACGCCGGGCGAGTGCAAGATCGGGATCATGCCGGGTTCGATCTTCTCCAAGGGGTCGGTCGGCGTCGTGTCGCGCTCGGGGACGCTCACCTACGAGGCGGTGTTCCAGACGAGCAGCGTCGGCCTGGGGCAGACCACCGCGGTCGGCATCGGCGGCGATCCGGTCAACGGCACCAACTTCATCGACGTGCTGGAGCTGTTCCTCGCCGACGAGGCTACCAAGAGCATCATCATGATCGGCGAGATCGGCGGATCGGCCGAGGAGGACGCCGCCCAGTTCCTCCAGGACGAGGCGCGGAAGGGCCGCAGCAAGCCGATGGTCGGCTTCATCGCCGGACGCACCGCGCCGCCGGGGCGCCGCATGGGCCACGCCGGCGCGATCGTGTCGGGCGGCAAGGGTGGCGCCGAGGACAAGATCGCGGCGATGGAGGCGGCCGGCATCAAGGTCAGCCCAAGCCCTTCCGAGCTTGGCACCACGTTGAAGGAATTGCTTAACGCCTAATTAAGGCGGTCCCGCCGATGGTGGCGCCTGCTAAGGGTGCCGCGCGGCGCGGGACGCGGGCGTGCGTGAGGACGGTGGCATGGGCTTCGAGGGTTCCGAGTTCGACGGCGTGGAGGGGGTGAGCCCCTCCTTCGTGGAGGCGCTCTACCGCCGCTACGCGGTCGATCCGGCGTCTGTCGAGGCGAGCTGGCGGAAGTGGTTCGGCGGGCTCGAGCAGGCGGTCGAGGGGCCGAGCTGGGCGCGGCCCGACTGGCCGCCGAGCGACACCGACGCGCTCACCGCCGCGCTTGATCCCACCCAGATGATCGCGGCGCCGAAGCCGGCGAAGGCGTCGCCCGGCGCGGCGCCCGTGTCCGCGCCGGCCGCCGCGATTCCGCCCGCCGCCGACGCGGTACTGCGCGCGGCGAGCGACAGCATCCGCGCGGTGATGCTGATCCGTTCCTATCGCGTGCGCGGACACCTCGGCGCCAGGCTCGATCCGCTCGGCCTCGTCCAGCGTCCGCTGCCGGCGGATTGCGAGCCGGCCTATCATGGCTTCGGCCCCGGCGACCTCGACCGCCCGGTCTATCTCGGCGGTTTCATGGACCTCGAGAAGGCGAGCGTCCGCGAGATCGTCGACATCCTCCAGCGCAACTACTGCGGCCCGGTCGGCCTCGAATATATGCACATCGGCGACCTCGAGGAGCGGCGCTTCCTCCAGGAACGGATGGAAGGCCATGACAAGGCGATCAGCTTCACGCCCGAGGGCAAGAAGGCGATCCTCGCCAAGGTGATCCAGGGCGAGCAATATGAGAAGTTCCTCGGCCGCAAATATGTCGGCACCAAGCGCTTCGGGCTCGATGGCGGCGAATCGATGCTGCCGGCGCTGGAAGCGGTCATCAAGAACGGCGGCGCCGGCGGCGTCGAGGAGATCGTGTTCGGCATGCCGCACCGCGGCCGGCTGAACGTGCTCGCCAATGTGATCGGCAAGCCGTTCCGCGCCATCTTCAACGAGTTCGCGGGCGGCTCCTCCAGCCCGGAGGATGTCGGCGGATCGGGCGACGTCAAATATCACCTCGGCACCTCGGCGGATCGCGAGTTCGACGGGATCAAGGTCCACCTCACCTTGAACGCCAACCCGAGCCATCTCGAGGCGGTTGATCCGGTCGTGCTCGGCAAGGCGCGCGCCAAGCAGACCCGGCTGGGCGATCTGGCGCGCGGCAAGGTGCTGCCGGTGCTGATGCACGGCGATGCCGCCTTCGCGGGGCAGGGCGTCATCATGGAATGCTTCGGCTTCTCGGGGCTGCGCGGCTACTCGACCGGGGGCACGATCCATTTCGTGGTCAACAACCAGGTCGGCTTCACCACCTCGCCGCAGTTCGCGCGCTCCTCGCCCTATCCGAGCGACATCGCCAAGATGGTCCAGGCGCCGATCCTCCACGTCAACGGCGACGATCCCGAGGCGGTCACCTTCGCCTGCAAGGTCGCGACCGACTTCCGCCAGGCGTTCAAGCGCGATGTCGTGATCGACATGTGGTGTTACCGTCGCTTCGGCCACAACGAGGGCGACGAGCCGAGCTTCACCCAGCCGCTGATGTACG
>CAXTPE010000355.1:0-2122 GCA_964245925.1 uncultured Sphingomonadaceae bacterium | reverse complement strand
GGATCAGCTCGGCATAGAGATCCATGCAGCCGCCGGCCGAGGTGCTGCCCGCGATGACGAGCGCGATCGCGCAGTCGGGATCGCCGAGCATCTGGTTGTAGATGTCGGTGGCGCGGCCGAGATCGCGCGAGGTGAAGCTCATCTTGCGCATCGCCTCGACGATCGGGCGCGCGTCGAAGCTGCGGATGTCGACATGCTCGACGAGCGTGGAGAGCAGCTCCGCCTTGCGCGTGTCGTTGATCTGCGGGTCGTTCATCGCTTGCTCCACGGTGGGGTGTTACAGGGTGACGACGCGATCGAGCCGGTCGGGCGGCACCTCGCCGTAGAGCGTCGCCATCGGCGCATCCTTCACCACGATCGCTTCCGCCACACCGAAGCCGTTGAACTGCGTCCGCATCGCGCAACCATAGGCACCGAGCATGCCGATCTCGATATAGTCGCCGGCCGCCACGTCGGCGGGCAGCTCGAACGGGCCGGCCATATGATCCATGTCGTCGCAGGTCGGACCGTAGAAGCTGAACGGCATCGGCCGCGCCCGGCTGCCGCCGTCGCGGACGAGCGCGACCGGGAAGCGCCAGCCGACATGCGCGGCGTCGAACAGCGCGCCATAGGCGCCGTCGTTGATATAGAGTTCGTCGCCGCGCCGGCGCTCGACCCGGACCAGCAGGCTCGCATATTCCGCCGATAGCGCGCGGCCCGGCTCGCACCAGAGCTCGGCCGAGTAGGACACCGGCAGCCGCTCGAACGCCTCGTGGATGGTGCGGAAATAGGCGTCGAGCGGTGGCGGCTGCATGCCCGGATAGACCGACGGGAAGCCCCCGCCGACATCCACCACGTCGACCGTCACGGCGGCGGCGACGATGGCGGCGCGGACGCGCTCCATCGCCTGGGCATAGGCCTGCGGGCTCATCGCCTGGCTGCCGACGTGGAAGCAGATGCCGAGCGCGTCCGCCGCCTGGCGGGCGGCCTGGAGCAGCGGCGCGGCCTCGCGCGGATCGACGCCGAACTTGGCGGCGAGGCTGAGCTTGGCATGATCGGACGGGACGCGCAGCCGCACGCACAGCGTGAGGTCGGCCGCCTGGCTGGTAGCGCGGACGATCTTCTCGAGCTCCTCCTCGCTGTCGAGCGAGAAGGTACGGACACCGTGGACGGCATAGGCCTCCGCGATCGCCTCCTCGGCCTTGACCGGGTGCATGAAGCAGAGCGTCGCGTCCGGCAGCGTGCGCCGCACCAGCCGCACCTCGGCGATCGAGGCGACATCATAATGGGTGATGCCGCTCTCCCACAGCTCGCCGAGCAGCTCCGGCGAGGGGTTCGCCTTGACGGCATAGAGCGCGCGGCCCGGAAACTTCTCGACGAAGTAGCGGGCGGCGGCACGGGCCGCGTGCGGGCGAAGCAGCGTGACCGGCTGGGCCGGGCGCCTTTTCGCGAGATCGAGACCGCAGGCGGCTTCGACGGGGAGCCCAGCTAGCCCCAGCGCGCTATGATGCTTGTGCAATTCAAGGGACCTCCAACATATCTAGAGCGAGCAAAGCTGCCTTGCGGTTGGAAGTCCCATGGGGCAGCGGCGCGGCATATAGAAACGGCCGGCCGCCATGTAAAGTGGCTGGCATGGAAGCCAGACAAGCGAGAAAATCTTGCCGGACCAGTATCGTGCGACATGAACCGCAGACCGGGTCGATAAGCAGCCCACGCAGCTTGTCGCAAATGGGGCCGGCGTGGACGTTCGGATGGCACGTCGGCCCTGAACCTAGCCGCCGCCGTGCAGCCGCATGTCGAGGTAGCGGTCGACCGAGCCCATAAGCTGCGGCATCTCGTGCTCGAAGAAGTGGTTGGCGCCGGGGATCACGTCGTGGTGGATGGTGATGTGGCGCTGGGTGCGCAGCTTGTCGACCAGCTTCTGGGTGGCGAGCGGGGTGGAGACCTCGTCGGCCTCGCCCTGGATGATGATCCCCGACGAGGGGCAGGGCGCGAGGAAGGTGAAGTCATACATGTTGGCCGGCGGCGCGATCGAGATGAAGCCCTTGATCTCCGGCCGGCGCATCAGCAGCTGCATGCCGATCCACGCGCCGAAGCTGAAGCCGGCGATCCAGGTGGTCTGCGCCTCGGGGTGGATCGACTG
>CAXTPE010000354.1:0-2124 GCA_964245925.1 uncultured Sphingomonadaceae bacterium | reverse complement strand
TTCGACATCCTGCGCGACGCGCGCGACCATCTCGCCTGGGGGACGGGCCCGCATATGTGCGCCGGCATGCATCTCGCGCGGATCGAGATGGAGGTGCTGCTCGAGGCGCTCGTCGAGGCGGAGGTCGAGCTGGTCGCCGGGGCGCCGGTCGTCGGCACCAATCGCGGCCTCCACGGCTTCAGCAGCCTGGCGTTCGAGCTGCGCTGATCCGGCCTGGGTTCAGGAGCCCGAGGGCTTCGAGCGCGCGTCCCGGCGCCCTGTCCGGTCAGGCGTCGGGCACCATATGGATTTGCCGGCGATCGCTTTCTGCCGGCGGCGCTGCACGGAGGAGCCGAGGCCGATCGCCTCGCGATATTTGGCGACCGTGCGCCGCGCGATGTCGAAGCCCCTGCCGTTCAGCAGCTCGACCAGCTTGTCGTCCGAGAGGATCGCCCGCGGGCTCTCCTCGCCGATCAGCCGGGCGATGTGGCGCTTGACCGCCTCGGCCGAGACCGCGTCGCCGCCGTCCGCCGCCTGGATCGCCGAGGTGAAGAAATATTTGAGCTCGAACAGCCCGCGGCCGCAGGAGAGATATTTGTTCGAGGTGACGCGGCTGACGGTCGATTCGTGCATGCCGATCGCGTCCGCCACCATCCGCAGCGTCAGCGGGCGGAGATGCTCGACGCCATGGGTGAAGAAGGCCTCCTGCTGCTTCACCAGCTCGCTGGTCACGCGGATGATCGTGCGCGCGCGCTGGTCGAGCGCCTTCACCAGCCAGTTGGCGCCGGCCAGCGTCTCGGCGAGCCACGCCTTGCCGGCCTTGTCGTGGCGGCCGGCGGCCAGCTCGACATAATAGCCGCGGTTGACGATCAGCTTCGGCAGCGTCGCGGCGTTGAGCTCGATGGCCCAGCCGTCGCGCAGCCGCGCCACGAAGATGTCGGGCACCACCGCCTGCACGCGCGTGGCCCCGAAGCGCAAGCCGGGCTTGGGGTCGTAGGCGCGCAGTTCGCGGATCATGTCGGCCATGTCCTCCTCGTCGACGCCGCACAGCCGGCGCAGCGCGGGCAGGTTGCCGCGCCCGAGCAGCTCGAGATTGTCGATCAGCCTGCGCATCGCGGGATCGCAGCGGTCCGCCTCGCGCGCCTGGAGCATGAGGCATTCGGCGAGCGTGCGCGCGGCGACGCCGGTGGGATCGAAGCCCTGGATCACAGCGATCACCGCTTCCACGCGCGCGAGCGGCAGCCCCAGCCGCTGCGCGACCTCGAGCGCGCCGGCGCGCAGATAGCCGGCCTCGTCGATCTGGTCGATCAGGTGGCGGGCGACGAGCAGGTCCGTCCCCGCCAGGCATTGGCCCGCCTGCGCGACGAGATGATCGTGGAGCGAGAGCTCGTCGGCGGCGAAGCTGTCGAAGTCGATCGCCTCGCCGCTGCCGCCACCCGCGCCGTCGCCGGTGCCGCCGAGGCCGAGCCCGCCGTCCTGGCCGCGCCCGTCGTCGGGGCCGCCGGCCTCGCCGCGATCGGCGACGCTGTCGCTGGCGCTGTCGTGGTGGAAGGTCTCGGCGGCATAGTCGGCGTCGAGCGGCGCGTCGGCGAGGCCGTCGCCGGTGTCGATCAGGCGGTCGGCGGTCGGCGGATCGGGCTCGCCGTCGCCCGTCGGCGCCTCCGGCTCGGCGGGCGCGCGCTCGGCGTCGCCGAGTTCGAGCAGCGGGTTCTTCTCGAGCTCGTCGGCGATGAAGCCCTCGATCTCGAGGTTGGAGAGCGCCAGCAGCCGGATCGCCTGCTGGAGCTGCGGCGTCATCACCAGCGACTGCGACTGCCGCAGATCGAGGCGCGGGCCGAGGCTCATGGCCGGCTCCCGCCGCGGCGCGCCATCCCGTTCGTGCCAAGCGCGTGGCGCCTGCCCCTCGATCCCTCGGCTCCGCTCGGGGGAGCCTTCGCTCGGGGCGAACGGGGGGAGCGCGCGCTCATGTCAAAGCTCGAAGCCCTCGCCGAGATAGAGGCGGCGGACGTTGGCGTCGGCGACGAGCGCCTGCGGGCTGCCCTGAAAGAGCACGCGCCCGTCGTAGATGATGCAGGCGCGATCGACGATGTCGAGCGTCTCGCGGACGTTGTGATCGGTGATCAGCACGCCGATGCCGCGCTTCTT
>CAXTPE010000353.1:0-2139 GCA_964245925.1 uncultured Sphingomonadaceae bacterium | reverse complement strand
GCCAGCGCGGCGGCGACGAACAGGATCGGGAACTCGTCGATCATGCTCGGCGCGATCGCCGGCGGCACCGTGATCCCGCTCAGCGCCGAGGCGCGCACCGCGAGATCGGCGACCGGCTCGCCGCCGACCGTGCGTTCGTGCTCGAAGACAATGTCGGCGCCCATCGCTCGCAGCATGTCGTAGAGGCCCGCCCGGGTCGGGTTGATGCCGACATTCTCGATGACGATCGCGGAGCCCGGCACGATCAGCGCCGCGACCGCCGGGAAGGCCGCCGAGGACGGATCGCCGGGGACGACGACATGCCGCGGACGCAGTTCGGCCGGACCATGGATCGCGATGACGCGGCTGCCGTCCGCCGCCGTCTCGATCGAGACGGCGGCGCCGAAGCCCGCCAGCATGCGCTCGCCGTGATCGCGGGTCGGCACCGGCTCGATCACCCGCGTCACCCCCGGCGTGTTCAGCCCCGCGAGCAGCACCGCCGACTTGACCTGCGCCGAGGCGACCGGGAGCCGATAGTCGATCGCGGTCGCGGGATGCGCGCCGGTGATGGCGAGCGGCAGGCGGCCGCCGTCGCCCGCCGCGATGACGGCGCCCATCCGGGCGAGCGGCGCGATCACGCGCCCCATCGGCCGCCGCGAGAGCGAGGCGTCGCCGATGAACGTCGCCGTGATCGGATGGCTGGCGACGAGCCCCATCAGCAGCCGCGTCGAGGTGCCGGAATTGCCCATGTCGAGCGGCGCGGCGGGCTGCCGGAGCCCGCCGACGCCGACGCCATCGATACGCCAAGCGCCATCCGCGCCGCGTGCGATGTCCGCGCCCATAGCGCGCATCGCCGCCGCCGTGGCGAGCACGTCCTCGCCCTCCAGCAGCCCCTCGACGCGGCTCGTCCCCCGCGCCAGCGCGGCGAGCATCAGCGCGCGGTGCGAGATCGACTTGTCGCCCGGCACGCGCACGCGGCCGGCGAGCGCCGCGCCGGCCTTGAACGCGGCCGGGAAGGGCGCCATCTGCGTCATCGGGCGGACGCCTTGCCAGCGGGTCCGGCCGCTGGCAAGGCGTCCGTCCGGCGCGGACAGCGCGCCAATCTATTCGGAGCTCATTGTCGTGATTAAACCTGAGTGGGGCACCAAGCGCACCTGCCCGCAGACGGGCGAGCGCTTCTATGATCTGGGCAAGGACAATCCCGTGACGAGCCCGAGCGGCTTCCAATGGCATCCCGAGCCGGTGCTCAAGTCGAAGCAGCCGATGCCGTTCGATGCGCCCAAGAAGGAAGTCGTCGTAAAGGATGACGAGGCGCCCGACGGCGATCTCAACGAGGATCTCGACATCGACGAGGAGGAGGAAGCCCCCGTCGACGACGACACCGACATCGGCGGCGACGACGATCTCGGCGTCGCCACCCGCGATGCCGACGACGAGCACTGACGGCGAGCGCCGGTGGCGAGCGCCGGCGACGAGCGCTGGCCTCACTGCCACCATGGCCCTTGCGGGCGCGGGGCGCCTCGCCTAATGGCGCTCCACGCCGCCGGACCAGCCCGGCGGGACGAATGGACGGGGACGTAGCTCAGCTGGGAGAGCGACGCGATGGCATTGCGTAGGTCAGGGGTTCGATCCCCCTCGTCTCCACCATTCCTTTTCACCTCGTCCTGACCAGCGGATGGCCGCCGCGCGCTTGAGGCGCGTGGCGCCCGCCGCCGCGCTGGCCGCCGCTGCGTCGGCGGCCGCCGCGCTCCAGTTCCTCGCCTATCGTCCCGGCATCATGGTCTGGGACGCGATCCGGCAATATCGGCAGGCGCTGGGCGGCCGCTTCGACGACTGGCATCCGCCGGCGATGGCGTGGCTGTGGCGCGGGCTGCTGCCCGTCGCGCACGGGCCGGCGCCGATGCTGCTGCTCCAGATGGCGCTGTACTGGGCCGGCCATGCGCTGCTCGGCGCGGCGGCGTGGCGCGCCGGGCGGCGGCGGACGGCGGTCGCGCTGCTCGGCTGCGCGCTGCTGCCGATCCCGTTCGCGCTGATGGGCGCGGTGCTCAAGGATTGCCTGATGGCGGGCGCGCTGCTCGGCGCGGCCGGGCTGCTGGCGTGGAGCCCGCGCGCCGGCTGGCGGGCGCGGCTGCCGGCGTTCGCGCTGCTGCTGCTTGCCGG
>CAXTPE010000352.1:0-2148 GCA_964245925.1 uncultured Sphingomonadaceae bacterium | reverse complement strand
CCGCCTGGCTGCGCTCGGCGAGCTTCCTCACCTCGGACGCCACCACCGCAAAGCCACGGCCGTGCTCGCCGGCCCGCGCCGCCTCCACCGCCGCGTTCAGGGCGAGAAGGTCCGTCTGGCGCGCGATCTCCTGCACGATGGTGATCTTCTGGGCGATCGTCTGCATCGCCTCCACCGCACGCCCCACCGCCGCGCCACTGGCTTCGGCATCCTTGGCCGACTGGCGAGCGATGGTCTCGGTCTGGCTCGCATTCTGAGCGTTCTGCTTCACGTTCGAGGCCATCTCCTCCATCGAGGCCGAGGCTTCCTCCGTCGACGAAGCCTGCTCCGTCGAGCCCTGCGAGAGCTGCTCGGCCGAAGCCGACAGTTCCTGAGAGCCAGCCGACACCTTCGAGGCGGCGTTGTTCACCTGGCCGACGACGTCGCGAAGCGTCTCGACCATCGTATTGATGGCCCGTTCGAGATCGCCGATCTCGTCCTTCCCCGTCACGGCGGTCGTCTGGGTCAGGTCGCCGCCCGCCACCGCCTTGGCGAGGTTCACGGCCCGGCCGATGCCGCGCGAAATCGTCATCGCCAACCACGTCGCGATGGCGAGGGCGATCAGCAGGACACTGGCCGCGGTGGCAAGCAGGATCGTCTGGCCCTCGTTCGAGGCCGCCTCGGCGCGCGCGATCTCATCATCGACGCGGCGCTTCTGAAACTCGACCAGCGCATCAAAGGCGCGCGTGGCGGTTGTGCTCGAGAGGGCAAAATCGCCCATTGCGAGATCCGATGCCCTGATCGTCGCGCCTGTCTCGACGAGCGCGAGCACCTTCTGGAAGGAGCCGAGCCACGCGCCGTATTTCGCGCGCAGCGCGTCGCTCGCGATCCCGTGCGCCACGCCCAGTCGGGCGACATCGTCCAAGGACTTGGTCGCTTCGTCGCGCATCTGCTTGGCGGCGGACACCTGTTGCTCAAGCACCGCCAGGCTGGTCGCACCGGTGGCGGCTTGGATCTGCCCCCATGCGCGCTCTGCGCGGATCTGGAAGTCGAAGGCGGCGCGTGCCAGGTCGTCTGCATCCTGGGCGGCCGCCTTGCCCGCCAGGGCGTCGACGTCCGATCGCACGGCCTTCATGGCGGGCAGGGCGGTTCCGCTGATTTCCGCCCAGGCTCTGACGACCACGTTCGCCGTGGTGAATTCGATAATCGTCGCGGCCAAAGCGCGCTGCTTTTCGTACTTGCCGCTGAGATCCTCGAAGAGGCGCTTGCCCTCTTCAGTTGTGATATACTCCTTTGCCTTGGCCAGCCCGGCGACCGCATCGTCACGGTTCTTGGCCGCGCGCTTGGTGTATTCGGCCATCTGGGCTTCGTCGGCGCTGACCACCGTCGCGCGGACGTTGGAGACGCTGCGGATCGCGTTCGCCTTGGCTTCGAGAACGATAGCCTGCATTTCTGCCCGGCTCACGACGAATCTTAACGATTCGTCGGACGCGAGCAGCTTCTGGTAGCCCACGCCGGCAGCGAGGCAGGTGAGGATCACGACGGCGCCGAAGCCGGCGGCGAGTTTGGTCTTGATGGTGAGTCGCATGTCGAAAGCTCCTGCTAGGGCCCGACTCGGAAGAAGAGGAGGATTTATAGTCAATGAATAAATATCAAGAGAGATTATTTCATTGAATTTCCGAGGCAAGCACCTAAGCAGGGTTCGGGAAATCCGTGGCTGATATTCCGAACTCTGCTTAGATACTCCATGGTCGTGCGCAATCTGCCTTAGCTTAGCTCGGGCGCGCGAAGGGATGTTCGAGCGCCCGATCTGCCGTTGTCAGGCGACACGTTTGAAGTCGTCGTCGTGGTCGTCGCCGCCGGCTCCCATGTCGAAGGTGAAGCCGCCCGCGGCCTGGGGCCGCATGGCCTTCCTGGCGACCGGCGACCTGACCTTGGCCGATGGCGCGGCCATCCGCGCGGCCGTCTTGCGCAACTGCGACACCGAGGCGTCGAGGCCGGCACCTGCACCGCCGATGCGGAAGTACGAGATCGTCGCCTGGAGCTGCTCGGCCTGGGCCGCCAGCTCTTCCGAGGTCGCCGAGACCTGCTCGGAGGCGCTAGCGTTCTGCTGTGTCACCTTGTCGAGCTGCTGGATCGCCTGGTTGATCTGCGACGAACCCACATCCT
>CAXTPE010000351.1:0-2148 GCA_964245925.1 uncultured Sphingomonadaceae bacterium | reverse complement strand
GCCTGGATCTCGATGTCCGCCGCCATGCCCTGCGCGCCGCCCGACGGCTGGTGGACCATGATCCGGCTGTTGGTGAGCGCGACGCGCATCCCCGGCTCGCCGGCGGCCAGCAGGAAGCTGCCCATCGAGGCGGCCTGGCCGATGCAGACGGTGCCGACGCGCGGACGGATATAGTTCATCGTGTCGTGGATCGCGAGCCCCGCGGTGACGACGCCGCCGGGGCTGTTGATGTACATGAACACGTCCTTCTTCGGGTTCTCGGACTCGAGGAAGAGGAGCTGGGCGGTGATGAGCGAGGCCATGTGGTCCTCGACCTGGCCGGTCACGAAGATGATCCGCTCGCGCAGCAGGCGGGAGAAGATGTCGAAGCTGCGCTCGCCGCGGTTCGACTGCTCGATGACGATGGGGACGAGGCCGGCGAGGACGTCGAGGTGATCGGGGGATGCCATGGCGGGTGCTCGGTCCTTCTTGCCCTGCTGGTGAACCGAACATCGGCGTTTGCGGACGCCAGTTCAAGTGGCCTGTCGGCGCTCGCGCCCCGGCGCCGGCAGGCCGAGATAGGCGAGCCGGCGCACCTCGCGCCGCCCGCGCACCACCGTATCGAGGATCAGCCCGCAGAAGAAGCAGAGCGCGGCGAGAATGCCGAGCCCGGTGGAAAGGAGCGCGGTCGGCAGGCGGGGCACGAGCCCGGTCCGCGCATAGGTGATGCCGAGCGGGACCGCGAGCACGATCCCCAGTACCAGCAGCAGCGCGCCCAGCGTGCCGAAATAGAGGACCGGCCGCTCGATGCGGAGCAAGGTCAGTATCGTCCGGAGGATGCGCGTGCCGTCGCGCCAGGTCGAGAGCTTCGAGGCCGATCCCTCCATCCGCGCGCCATAGGCGGTGACGATCTCGGCGACGGGCATCCGCAGCTCCAGCGCGTGGACGCTGATCTCGGTCTCGATCTCGAACCCGGTCGAGAGGATCGGGAAGCTCTTCACGAAGCGCCGCGAGAACACGCGATAGCCCGAGAGGATGTCGGAGAAGCTGCGCCCGAACAGCCGCGCCAGCATCGCCGTGAGCAGCCGGTTGCCCAGCCGGTGCCCGCGCCGATAGGCGATCTCGAGCTCGGAGCGCCGCGCCCCCACCACCATGTCGAGCCGCTCGTCGAGCAGCATCGCCACCATGGCGGGCGCGGCGGCGGCATCATAGGTCGCATCGCCGTCGGCGAGCACATAGACGTCCGCCTCGACATCCGCGAACATCCGCCGGACGACCCGGCCCTTGCCCTGCATGCGCTCGGTCCGCACGATCGCGCCGGCCTCGCGCGCGCGCGCCATCGTCGCGTCGCTGCTGTTGTTGTCGTAGACGTAGAGGTCGGCGTCCGGCAGCGCGGCGCGGAAACCGGCGATCGTCCGCGCGATCGCCGCCTCCTCGTTCCAGCACGGCAGGATCACCGCGACACGGGGCTGCCACATGCCGCCCTGCCCTCCCGGCGCTTCAGGCGTCGGTCGCGGCCTTCTTCGGCGCGGCCTTGCGCTTCGGCTTGGCCTCGGCGGCATCCGCGACGGGCAGCTCGGGCGCCGCCTCGGTTTCCGCCGCCGCGACATGCTCGTGATGATCGTGGCCGTGGTCATGGTCGCAGTCGGGGCCGTGGACGTGCGGCTTGATGTCCTCGTCCGCCTCGATCGCGGCTTCCAGCTCCTCGCGGGTCGCGGCGCGATCGGTGATGTCGGCCCTGCTGAACAGCAGGTCGACCACCTTGTCCTCGTAGAGCGGCGCGCGGAGCTGTGCCGCCGCCATCGCATCGCTCTGCACCCACTCGGCGAAGCGCTCGCGATCCTTGGGCTGGTACTGCTGCGCCGCCTGCGCGACGAGGCGGTTCATCTCCGCCTGGCTGATCTCGACGCCATTGGCCTGGCCGATCTCGGACAGCAGCAGTCCCAGCCGCACGCGGCGCTCGGCGATGCGGCGATAATCGCCGCGCTCGCCCTCCATCTCGGCCTTCGCCGCCTCGGGATCGGCCTCGTGGGTCGCCTCATGCTCGAGCTGCGCCCAGATCTGGTTGAATTCGGCATCCACCATCGAGGGCGGCACCTCGAAATCATGGCTTTCGGCGAGCTGGTCGAGCAGCTTGCGCTTCATGTGGGTGCGGGTGAGGCCGTTGAG
>CAXTPE010000350.1:0-2151 GCA_964245925.1 uncultured Sphingomonadaceae bacterium | reverse complement strand
GCTTGCCGCGACGGTGCGGTTCAACGCCTGCTTGGCGGCGCTGCCGATCGCGGTGGCGCTGCTGCCGCCGGCCTGGCGCGCGACGCGCCGGCGGCTGGCGGTCGCGGTGCTGGCGAGCGCGGTGGTGCTGGCCGCGGCGCTGCCGCTCGCCGACCGCCTGCTCCATGCCGAGCGCAGCGGGGTCGAGCTGAGCCTCGTCATCTTCGATCTCGCCGGCATCACCTATCACAGCGGCGCCGATGCGTTCCCGCCGCTCGCCGTCGCCGATCCGGTGGCGATCAATCGCGATTGCTATGACGCGACGCTGTGGGACCGCTACGCCTGGTGGGTCGAGCGGCCCTGCGCGATCGGCTTCGCCAATGTCGGCGCGGCGCTGGCGGCGCGGGGGACGAGCGCCACCGGCGTCTGGCTGCGCGCGATCGCCGCGCATCCGCTCGCCTATGCCAGGCATCGCCTCGCGCATTTCAACATCGACAGCCGCTTCCTCGTGCGCGGCTGGATCCACCGCCCGGTGCCGGACCAGTCCGATCCGAACCCGTGGGGCTATCGGGTCGCGTCCGACGGGCTTCGCGAAGGGATCGATCGCGCGGCGCGCTGGAGCGCGCTGACGCCGCTCGGCTGGCCGATCTGGTGGATCGCGCTGGCGGCGGGCGTGCTGGCGCTGGCGCCGCGGCTGCCGTCGCGCGGGCTTGCCGTGCCGCTGGCGCTCTCGGCGCTGCTCTACGGGCTCGGCTATGTCGTGCTCGGCGTCGCGTCGGAAGAGCGTTACCAGCTCTGGACGATGATCGCCGCCGCGCTCGCGACGGTGCTCGCGGCGGGCGATGTCGGGCGCGGTGCGCCGATCCCGCGCGGCCGAGTGGCGGCGGCGATCGCGCCCGCCATCGCCGTCACGCTGATCGCGGCCGGATGGCGCCTCGGCGGCTGACGGATGCTTGCCCCGGCGCCGCGCCGGACGCATGAGGCCGCGAACACCTCTCGGAGAGAAATGGATGAACGAGCACGACGAGCCGGAGGATGGCGATCCGGTGCGGCCGCCCAGCAAGATCCCGGTTCCCGATCATGTCGCCGATGCGATCCGCACGGTGATCCGCTGGACCGGCGACGATCCCGATCGCGAGGGGCTGATGGACACGCCGCTCAGGGTGGCGCGCGCCTGGAAGGAATATTGCGAGGGTTATGCCAGCGATCCCGGCGCCTATCTCGAACGCACCTTCGAGGAGGTCGGCGGCTATGACGAGGTCGTGCTGCTGAAGGGCATCCCGTTCCAGTCGCACTGCGAGCATCACATGGCGCCGATCATCGGCAAGGCGTCGATCGCCTATCTGCCGCGTGACCGGGTGGTCGGCATCTCGAAGCTCGCGCGCGTGCTGCACGGCTTCGCGCGCCGGCTGCAGGTCCAGGAGCGGCTCACCGCCGAGGTCGCCGACTGCATCTGGAACAATCTCCATCCGCACGGCGTCGCCGTCGTGATCGACGCGAGCCACGGCTGCATGACCGCGCGCGGCGTCCGCACCACCGGCGTCGGCATGACGACGAGCCGGATGATGGGCGTGTTCCGCGAGGACGAACGCTCGCGCCGCGAGGTGCTGGCGCTGATGGGTTACTGAGCGGGCGGCGGCTCAGCGGCAGGCCCTGATCGCGTCCGGCGCCGGACGCTCTCCCGCCGCCCGGAACATCGCGAGATAGCCGCCCGCCGACGGCATCGGCGCCTGCGACACCCGCGCATAGCCCACCGCCGCCAGCTCGCAGGCGAGCAGCGCGGGCGGCGTGCCGTGATAGGCGGTCGGTCGGTCGGCGTCGACGATGCCGACGAGGCCATCAGGCTTCAGCGCCGGGCGGATGCGCCAGAGGAACTCGTACGGGCTCTCGATCTCGTGGTACATGTGGACGAGCAGGATGCGATCGAAGCTCGCCGCCGGCAGCTTCGGATCGGCCGGCAGGCCGAGCCTGACGCTGACATTGTCGAGCCGCTCGCGCGATACCCGCTCGGCGAGCTTGTCGCGCACCTCCGGCAGGATGTCCTCGGCGAGCACGCGGCCCTGCCGGCCGACGCGGGCCGCCAGGCGGACGGTGTAATAGCCCTCGCCGGCGCCGATGTCGGCGACCGTCATGCCGCGCGCGACGCCGGCGGCGCGCATCACCACGCCCGCC
>CAXTPE010000349.1:0-2172 GCA_964245925.1 uncultured Sphingomonadaceae bacterium | reverse complement strand
GTCGCCGCGATCCGCAACGTGCTCAAGACGCTGCCGACCCGCCCCGGCGTCTACCGGATGGAGGATGCGCGCGGGCAGACGCTCTATGTCGGCAAGGCGCGCGCGCTCAGGAACCGCGTCACCAACTACACCCAGGTGGCGCGGCTGCCGCGCCGGCTCCAGCGCATGGTGGCGCAGACGCGCGGGCTCACCATCGTCACCACCAACACCGAGGCCGAGGCGCTGCTGCTCGAAGCCCAGCTCATCAAGCGCTTCCGGCCGCCCTATAATGTGCTGCTCCGCGACGATAAATCCTTCCCCTTCATCCTGCTGCGCGAGGATCACGCCTTCCCGCGCGTCCAGCTCCATCGCGGCGCGCGGCGCGCCAAGGGGCGATATTTCGGCCCGTTCGCGGGCGCCGGCGCGGTGCGCAAGACGCTGACCGCGCTCCAGAAGCTGTTCCTGCTGCGCTCCTGCACCGACAGCTTCTTCGCCAACCGTACGCGCCCCTGCCTGCTCCACCAGATCAAGCGCTGCTCGGCGCCCTGCGTCGATCGCATCGGCGCGGCGGACTATGCCGAGCTGGTCGGCGATGCCGAGGCCTATCTTTCCGGCCGCTCGACCTCGGTGCAGCAGAAGCTCGGGCTCCAGATGCAGGCGGCGGCGGACGCGATGGACTTCGAGACCGCCGCGATGCTGCGCGATCGCCTCCGCGCGCTCACCTTCATCCAGGGCGCGCAGGCGATCAACGCGGAAGGGATCACCGATGCCGACGTGTTCGCGCTCGCCTGCAAGGCGGGGACGACCTGCATCCAGGCCTTCTTCATCCGTGGCGGGCAGAACTGGGGCCATCGCAGCTTCTTCCCGGCCCACGCCGGCGACGTGCCCGCCGACGAGGTGCTCACCGCCTTCCTCGCGCAATTCTACGAGGAGGTGCCGCCCGCGCGCCTCGTGCTGCTCGATCGCGACCTGCCCGAGGCGGAGCTGCTGACCGAGGCGCTGTCGGCGCGCGCCGAGCGGCGGGTGGAGCTGCGCCGGCCGCGGCGCGGGAGCAACGCCAGGCTGCTGGCGCAGGCCACCCGCAACGCCGAGGAGGCGCTCGACCGCCGCCTCGCCGAATCGACCACCCAGGGGAAGCTCCTCCGCGAGCTCGCCGAGCTGTTCGAGCTGCCCGAGCCGCCCGCGCGCATCGAGGTCTACGACAACAGCCACATCATGGGCACCAACATGGTGGGCGCGATGATCGTCGCCGGGCCGGAGGGGTTCCGCAAGAACGCCTATCGCAAGTTCAACATCCGCTCGGAAGGGCTCACCCCCGGCGACGATTTCGCGATGATGCGCGAGGTGCTCGAACGCCGCTTCGCCCGGCTGGAGAAGGAAGACCCGGACCGCAGGTCGGGCGAGTGGCCGGACCTGCTGCTGATCGACGGCGGCAAGGGCCAGGTCTCGGCGGTCCGCGCGACGCTCCAGGAGGCGGGCGTCGAGGACGTGCCGATCGTGGGCATCTCCAAGGGGCCGGACCGCAACGCCGGGCGCGAGCATTTCCACCTGCCCGATGGCCGCGAATCGATGCTCCCGCTCAATTCGCCGCTGCTCTTCTATCTCCAGCGGCTGCGCGACGAGGCGCACCGCTTCGCGATCGGCGCGCACCGGACGAAGCGCGCCAGGAGCTTCACCGCGAGCCCGCTCGACGATGTCCCCGGGATCGGGCCGGCGCGCAAGCGCGCGCTGCTGATGCACTTCGGCACGGCGCGGGCGGTGAGGGGCGCCGCGCTGGAGGATCTGGAGCGCGCGCCCGGCGTCTCCAAGGCGATGGCGCGCGCGATCCACGATCATTTCCATCCGCGCGGGTGATCCGGGCGGTCAACCCGCGGCCATGCCCTTCGACGCCCGCAGCGGCGGCTGGTCGAAGCCGACCGGCTGGCCCGCCGGACCGTACAGCACGGCGTTCAGCCGCGCCCGGAGCACCGCCCCGCCGATCCGCACCGAGATGGTCGCGGCGCGGATCCGGCGATTGCGCGGAAAGACCGGCCCCGAGACCCAGCGCAGCGCGATCGCCGCACGATGCCCGCCACCGAGCCGCACGAGCGCCACTGCCCGCCCCGGAGGCATGTCCGGCTGCTCGCGGCGGACGGCGGGCAGCCGGCGCCCGCGCCGGTCGCGCAGCTCGATCGTCGGCAGCCCGGACAACAG
>CAXTPE010000348.1:0-2203 GCA_964245925.1 uncultured Sphingomonadaceae bacterium | reverse complement strand
CTTGCTCGCGCTGGCCGACGACTTTCGCCCCGCGAGCCGGCTGTCCTGCCAGATCCGTCTTTCCGCCGCGCTCGACGGGCTCGAACTCACGCCCGCCTCCTGAGCGCCCGGTCATGCGCGGGTGCGCGGCATGCCGAGCGCGCGCTCGGCGATCATCGAGCGGTGGACCTCGCTCGTGCCGCCGTAGATCGTCGTGCCGTGCGCGTGGCGGTAGCTCAGGTTGAGGAAGCCCGCCGGCCCGTCCTTGAGCAGCCCCTCCGGCCCGGCGAGGTTGAGCAGGTCGGCCGCGTCGCTCTGGAACGTCTCGGACGAGAACATCTTGGAGGCCGGCCCGAGCGCCGGCAGACCCTTGCCCTCCGCGCTCGACCACAGCGCGCGATAGTAGATCACCGTCGCGAGCTGGACGTGCGCCGCCGCGCGCGCGAGGCGGCGCACCGTGTCCTCCTTCTCGATCAGCGGCACGCCGCGACGCCTGGTCGCGCGGCAGAAGGCCTCGGCCGCGTGCAGCATGTGGCGCTGCGTCTTCACGAAGCTCGCGCCATGTTCCAGCTCGAGGCTGGCGGCCATCACCTTCGCCCCGCCGTCCACCGCGCCGAGGCGATAGCTGTCGGGGATGTAGACATTGTCGTAGTAGGTGATGTTGGTCCGCTCGTCCTGGAAGGTGTAGACCGGCTGGATCTCGACGCCCTCGGCATCGAGCGGCACGATGAACATCGTCAGCCCCTTGTGCTTGGGCACGTCGAAGTTGGTGCGCGCGAGCATCAGCACATATTTGGCGATGTTGGCGCCGCTCGTGAACATCTTGGACCCGTCGATCCGCCAGCCATTGCCGTCCGGCGTCGCCCGGGTGACGGCGGCGAACACGTCCGATCCCGAGCCCGGCTCGGAGAAGCCGAGGCTGCACACCGCTTCGCCGGCGACGACCTGGGCGAGAGCCTCCGCCTTCAGGTCGTCGGTGCCGAAGCGCTGCATGATGAAGCCGACCATGGCGGTGGTGCCGGCGGAGTGGCCCGACCAGCCATGATCCTCCCACACCTCCGATACCGCGCTCACCGCATAGGGGCTGGCCCCGCGTCCGCCATAGTCCCGGGACCAGGCGGGAAAGAGCAGTTTCTCCTCGGCCAGCCGCCGGGCCACGAAGTCGTCGTGGCCGGCATAGGAATAATGCGCCTTGGCCTTCAGCTCGGGCGTCAGCGTCCTGGTGAAGAAGGCGTCGACTTCCGCCGCGAGCGCGCGCGCATCGTCGCCGAGATCGAAGTCGATCGAGACCGCGCCGACATCGGGCAGCGCGACCGTCTCGCCCCGATAGAGCCGGCGCCCCGCCTCGGCGAGCAGCTCCTCGGGATCGCCGAGCAGCAGCGGCAGCGCGCGCGCGCGCAGATTATAAAGATAGATGTCGTACTCGTTGGTGAGGCCGTAGCCGCCGAAGGTGTGCAGCGCCTGCGTGCCCGCCAGGCCCGCCGTCCTCGCGTTCCACCACAGCGCCATCGACACCTGCGCGGCCGCGCCCGGAGCCTCGTCGGCGATGTCGCGGATCGTCTTCCAGACCAGATACTTGCCGCCGTCGGTCTCGACCGCGAGATCGGCGAGCGGGTGCGAGATCGCCTGATAGCTGCCGATCGGCTGACCGAACGCCTTGCGCTCGGACGCATAGGCGGCGGCGAGGCGGATCGCCTCCCTCGAGAGGCCGGCCAGCGCCGCGGCGGTGAGCAGCTTCCACTCCTCGATCGCCGCCTCGAACAGCGCGACCGCGCCCGCGCCCCGCGCCAGCACGGCGCGGTCCGCGCCGTCGAGGCGGATCTCGGCGATCGGCATCGAGGCGAGATTGGGCGCGACCGGCTCGCCGGCATGGTTGCGCGTGGCCTCCGGCGAGGCACGCTCCGCGGCCGCCGCCTTCTCCGGCGCGCTCGGCGCCACCAGCACGATCGCGTCGCCGTCGCGCGCGAGCACCGCGTCCGCGACCGCGCCGCCCGACACCCACTGGACCGGATCGAAGGCGACGTCGCGCAGCGCCAGCGTCACCACCGCCTCGCCCGACGCCGCCCGCCGGCCGAGATCGGCCTGCGCCGCGCCGCCCGCGAGCGCCAGCAGCCGGGCCGCGACGAGCGCCTCGGTCAGCGGCCCGGAGACGAGCGTGCGGCCGGCCTCCTCCATCAGCAGCGCGGCGTCGAGCGTGGCCAGGCCGAGACCGCCCGCCTCCTCC
>CAXTPE010000347.1:0-2204 GCA_964245925.1 uncultured Sphingomonadaceae bacterium | reverse complement strand
CGCTCGGTCGTCGTCGTCTTGCCGGCATCGATGTGCGCCATGATGCCGATGTTGCGATACTTCTCGAGCGGATGGCTGCGGGCCATGATCGGTGGTCCTTTGGACTGTAGGGTAGGCGTTGCGACGTGACCGCTTAGGCGGCGAGATATTTCAGCAGCGCGAGCGCAGAGCCGAACAGAGCGGCACCGCCGATCAACGCTTGGACGACGATCGCCCACGGCGACAGCTGCCGATCGCGTTCGAGCTTGTAGCGTTCGGCTTCGAGCTTCGACTGCTCGGCTAGGAACCTGTACTGTTCGGCGCTGAGCTTATCGGCCTCAGCACGCAGCTTGCGTGTCTCCGCTTCCAGCCGCGCCGACTGCCGGTTCAGCTCATCAATGGGCATCCCGGATGCAGTCGCCATCACTCAGCCTCCCGCGTTCGACATAGTCCTCTACCAGCGGTAATGCGAGAAGGCGCGGTTCGCCTCCGCCATGCGGTGCGTGTCCTCGCGCTTCTTCACGGCGTTGCCGCGGTTGTTGGCGGCGTCCATCAGCTCGCCCGAGAGGCGCGCCGACATGGTGTGCTCGGAGCGGTTGCGCGCCGCCGTTATCAGCCAGCGGATCGCCAGCGCCTGCGAACGCTCGGGCCGCACCTCGACCGGCACCTGATAGGTGGCGCCGCCGACCCGGCGGCTGCGCACCTCGATGCCGGGGCGGACGTTGCCCAGCGCATCGTGGAACACCTGGATCGGATCGCGCTTGGCGCGCGTCTGGATGACGTCGAGCGCGGTGTAGAGGATGCCCTCGGCGACGGACTTCTTGCCGTCGAGCATCACGCTGTTCATGAACTTGGAGAGGGTGATGTCCCCGAATTTGGGATCGGGGAGGATCTCGCGCTTCTCCGGACGGCGGCGACGTGACATTGCTTGCTAACCTTTTCGACCAACCCCCACGTCATGCCAGCGCAGGCTGGCATCTCGGGCGGCGTGCTTCCACATCAACGAGACCCCGGCCCGCGCCGGGATGACGGAACGGATTATTTCGGACGCTTGGCGCCGTACTTCGAACGCGACTGGCGGCGATCCTTGACGCCCTGCGTGTCGAGCACGCCGCGCAGCACATGATAGCGCACGCCCGGCAGGTCGCGCACGCGCCCTCCCCGGATCAGCACGACCGAATGCTCCTGCAGGTTGTGCCCCTCGCCGGGGATGTAGGAGATCACCTCGCGCGCGTTGGTCAGCCGCACCTTGGCGACCTTGCGGAGCGCCGAGTTCGGCTTCTTCGGCGTCGTCGTGTAGACGCGGGTGCAGACGCCGCGCTTCTGCGGGTTCTGCTCCATCGCAGGCACCTTTGACTTGGCCTTCTGCGGGTCCCGGCCCTTGCGGACCAGCTGGTTTATCGTCGGCATGAAGCCCTTCACCTTATGTTGCCGGCATGGAGCCGGCGGTTACTTTGCCGATGCCGCCCGGGGGGACGTCACGAAGCGGAAATGCGCGAAAGCCCGGCGGCGCCCGGCTCTTTCACGAACCGGCCCACCCGAGCCTTTCCATCGCATCGGCAATGTTCAAGCAGCCGGAGCGGTCCCGCCCGGCCGGCGCGCGCTATAACCGCGCGTGCCCGGGCGGTCAACCGCGCGCGCCGGGCGGATACGCCGCTTGGCGACGACCACCGGCTTTGATATGCCGCGCGACCTGTTCTGGTGGCGTTGCTGACAATCCTTGGGGGAGTTGATCGCATGCGCCTCGTTACCCGCCTCGCCACCGGCGCGGCCCTTGTCGCCATGACCGTTTCACCGGTGCCGGTGCGCGCGGGGCCGGCCAGGCCCTCGGGCGCGCAGAAGATGCAGGCCGCCGCCGAGCAGGACGTGCCGCGCTGCGCCCGCAAGCTCGGCACCGTCTCGGTCGCCGATGGCGACGATCCCTCGGGCTGGACCCAGTTCAGCCTCGCCGCCCCCTCCAAGCTGCTCAAGGTGCTGATCCAGCGCTCGGGCTGCTTCAACCTCGTCGATCGCGGCACCGGCCTCCATGCCGCCGAGCTCGAGCGCAACATCGGCGGGGGCCTGGGCCTCCAGCGCAACTCGAACGTCGGCATCGGCCAGATCAAGGCGGCGGACTATGTCCTCGTCGCCGAGGTCCAGGCGGCCAACCACAACAGCGGCGGCAGCGCGATCGGCGCCGGGGTCGGCGGGCTCGTCGCCGGCCGCTTCGGCGCGATGCTCGGCGG
>CAXTPE010000346.1:0-2217 GCA_964245925.1 uncultured Sphingomonadaceae bacterium | reverse complement strand
CGGCCGGTCCGCACCCCTATCCCGAGCTGGTCCGCGACTTTCAGTCCGTGATCGGGATTGAGGCGAAGGCACAGATCATGGCGGCGGAAGGCCGCCTGCCCGATCTGCTGGTGGCGGCGGTCGGCGGCGGATCGAACGCGATCGGCCTGTTCCACCCCTTCCTCGACGATCCCGAGGTGGCGATGCTCGGCGTCGAGGCGGCCGGCCACGGCGTCGATACCGACAAGCACGCCGCCTCGATCGCCGGCGGCGAACCGGGCGTGCTCCACGGCAACCGCACGTTCCTCCTCCAGGACGCCGACGGCCAGATCACCGAGGCGCATTCGATCTCGGCCGGGCTCGACTATCCCGGCGTCGGCCCCGAGCATAGCTGGCTGCACGACATCGGCCGCGTCACCTACGAGAGCGCCACCGACACAGAAGCGCTCGACGCCTTCCAGTTGCTCTGCCGCGTCGAGGGCATCATCCCGGCGCTCGAACCCGCCCACGCGCTCGCGGCCGTCGCGCGCAAGGCGCGGGAAATGCGGGATGACCGGATCATCCTCGTCAACCTGAGCGGGCGCGGCGACAAGGACATCTTCACGGTCGCGGAGCATCTCGGAGCGGCGATGTGAGCCGCTCCCGTCGGCGACATGCGTTCGTGCCGAGCGTCGTCGAGGCACATGCGCCGCGCTTGTCCTTCGACTGTGCTCGGGGCGGACGGTCGTCGCGCCGTGCCTCGTCAGCGAACGCATGACCCGCCTCGCCGCCACCTTCGCGCGCCTGCACGCCGAGCGCCGCGCCGCGCTGATCGCCTTCGTCACCGCCGGCGATCCGGCACCGGTCCACACCCCCGCGATCCTCGACGCGCTGGTGGACGGCGGCGCGGACGTGATCGAGCTCGGCATGCCGTTCACCGATCCGATGGCGGACGGCCCGGCGATCCAGCTCGCCAATCTCCGCGCATTGGGGGCCGGCACCACCACCGCGACCGTGCTCGATCTCGCCGCGACGTTCCGTTCCCGCCATCCCGACGTGCCGCTGGTGCTGATGGGCTATGCCAACCCGATGGTGCGGCGCGGCCCCGGCTGGTTCGCCGACGCCTGCTCCAGGGCGGGCATCGATGGCGTGATCTGCGTCGACATCCCCGCCGAGCAGGACTCGGCGCTCGGCCCGGCGCTGCGGGAAGCGGGGATCGACGTCATCCGCCTCGCCACCCCCACCACCGACGCGGCGCGGCTCCCCGCCGTGCTCGACGGCGCGTCCGGCTTCCTCTATCATGTCGCGGTCGCCGGCATCACCGGTATGCAGCAGGCCGAGCAGTCCAGCATCGCCGAGGCGGTCGCGGCGCTGCGCGGGGCCACGGCGCTGCCGATCGCGGTCGGCTTCGGGGTGCGCGAGCCGGCGCGGGCCGCCGAGATCGCGCGCGTCGCGGATGGTGTCGTGGTCGGCTCGGCGATCATCGCCATCATCGCCGCGGCGGCGGCCGCCGGCAGCGATCCGGCGCCGGCGGTGCGCAGCTTCGTCAAGGGCCTGGCCGACGCGGTTCATGCCGCGCGCGAGGAAATCGCGGCATGAGCTGGCTCGATACCGTCCGCAAGTCGATCCCCTTCATCGCGCGGCGCGAGACGCCGGAGAACCTCTGGCACAAATGCCCGTCCTGCGGGCAGCTCGTGTTCGTCAAGGAATATGAGGACAACCAGATGGTCTGCCCGAAGTGCGACCATCACGGCCGCATCGGCCCGGCGGTCCGCTTCGACCAGATCTTCGATGGCGGCGTGCACACCCCGCTGCCTTCGCCCGTGGTGCGAGAAGACCCGCTCAAGTTCCGGGAACAGAAGACCTATCCCGCCCGCCTGCGCGACGCGCGCGCCAGGACCGGCGAGCAGGACGCGCTGCTCAACGCGCGCGGGCTGATCGAGGGACAGCGCGCGATCGTCGGCGTGCAGGATTTCGCCTTCATGGGCGGATCGATGGGGATGGCGGTCGGCGCCGCCTTCGTCGCCGGCGTGGCGGCGGCGATCGAGGATCGCGCGCCCTACATCATCTTCACCGCCGCCGGCGGCGCGCGCATGCAGGAGGGCATCCTCAGCCTGATGCAGATGCCGCGGACGACGGTGGCGATCCAGCAGCTCCGCGAGGCGGGGCTCGCCTATGTGGTCGTGATGACCGATCCCACCACCGGCGGCGTCACCGCCTCCTACGCGATGCTGGGCGACGTCCAGCTCGCCGAGCCGG
>CAXTPE010000345.1:0-2228 GCA_964245925.1 uncultured Sphingomonadaceae bacterium | reverse complement strand
GATCATGATCTGCTCGATCTCGGGGCGCGTCAGCATCGCCTTGTCGCCGATCACCGAGATGTCGACCGGCACCTGCCGCCAGCCGTATATGGTGTAGCCGAAATCGATGATCTCGCTCTCGACGATGGTGCGGCAGCTCTCCTGCGCGCCGAGATCGGTGCGCGGCAGGAAGATCATGCCGACCGCGAGGCGCCCCGCCCCCGGCTTGTGGCCGCTGTTCTCGATCGCGCCATCGAAGAAGTGGGTCGGCAGCTCGAGGTGCAAGCCCGCGCCATCGCCGGTCTTGCCGTCGGCATCGACCGCGCCACGGTGCCACACCGCCTTCAGCGCATCGATCGCCGCCACCACGACGCGGCGCGACGCCTTGCCGTCGGTCGCCGCGACGAGGCCGACCCCACAGGCGTCGCCCTCGAAATCCGGACGATACATGCCGTCGCGGGCGATGCGCTCGCGCTCGGCTGCCGGGACGCTCCAGGCTTCCGTCATCTCGGCCCCGTTCTCTATCACGGCGCCCGGCCCGCGCCGCCGGTCACCTTCGCGTGCGCGGCGTTGATGGCGTCGAGCAGGATATGGCTCTTCGCCGCCTGGAAGCGGGCGAGGATGCCGGGATAGGCCTGGCTGTACTTGCGGCCGATGTCGCTCTGGAAGAAGGCGGAGAGCTGGTCCATCTCGGCGGCGGTGAAGCGTCCGGCGTAGAGCGTCTCCGCCGCCTCGCCGAGCGTGTCGAGCGTGCGGTCCTGCTCGGCGGCGAGCATCGCCTTGACCTTGGCGTCCTCGCCCGGCGTCGGCGCGCAACTGAGCTGGCGACCCGCGACCGCCCGGTCCAGGCAGTCGGCGAGCCGCTCGGCGCGGGCCGCCTGCCAGCTCTCGGGAGCGAGCGCCTGCTGGCGAGCGCGGAACCCGCTCGCATCGAGCAGCCGTCGCGCGGCCGCGCGGCGATCGGGATCATAGCCGTCCGAGACCGAGCCGTCGGACGATGGCCGCGCGGCGGCGGGCGGCGGGGCCGGCCCGCCCGGCTTCATGGCGAGCGCCGGCGCCGCCACGAGCCCGACCGCGACGATCGCCGCGCGCGCCCGCGTCACGCCGCCACCGCCTCGGCGCGAGCGGGCGCCACTGCCCTCGCCTTCAGATAGCCGTGCATCCGCTCGGCGACATCGCGCCCGTCGCGGATCGCCCAGACGACGAGGCTCGCGCCGCGCACGATGTCGCCGGCGGCGAACACGCCGTCGAGCGAGGTCTGCATGGTCTTGTGGTCGATCCGGAGCGTCCCCCAGCGCGTCACCGACAGATCGGGCGCGCCGAACATCGCCGGCAGCGGCTCGGGATCGAAGCCCAGCGCCTTGATGACCAGATCGGCCGGCAGCCGGAACTCGCTGCCGGGGCTGGCTTCCGGCGCGCGCCGGCCGCTCGCGTCGGCGGCGCCCAGCCGCATCCGCGCGGCGCGCACGCCCGCCACCGCCTCCCCGTCCGCATCGAAGGCTTCGGGCGCCGAGAGCCAGACGAACTCGACGCCCTCCTCCTCGGCATTGGCGACCTCGCGCTGCGAGCCGGGCATGTTCGCGCGATCGCGCCGATAGAGGCATTTCACCGACGCCGCGCCCTGGCGGACGGCGGTCCGTACGCAATCCATCGCGGTGTCACCGCCGCCGATCACGACGACATGCTTGCCGGCGGCATCGAGCGAGCCGTCGTCCCATTCGGGCACTGCATCGCCGAAGCCCTTGCGGTTGGACGCGATCAGATAGTCGAGCGCCTTCACCACGCCGGTGGCGCCGATCCCCGGCGCCTTGATCGCGCGCGCCTTGTACACGCCGGTGGCGATCAGCAGCGCATCGTGGCGTTCGCGCAACTCGGCGAGGCTGGCATCGCGGCCGACCTCGAACCCCTGGTGGAAGACGATCCCGCCCTCCTCCAGCCGCGCGATGCGGCGCATCACCACATCCTTCTCCAGCTTGAAGCCAGGGATGCCATAGGTCAGCAGCCCGCCGGCGCGATCATGGCGATCGTAGACATGCACGTCATAGCCGTGCGCGCGCAGATATTCGGCGGTGGTGAGCCCCGCCGGCCCGGCACCGACGACGCCGACCGACTGGCCGGAGCGATCCCCGAGCGCGCGCAGCGGCTCGACCCAGCCTTCCGCCCAGGCGGTATCGGTGATGAACTTCTCTACCGCGCCGATCGTCACCGCGCCGTGGCCGGAGAACTCGATCACGCAATTGCCCTCGCAC
>CAXTPE010000344.1:0-2236 GCA_964245925.1 uncultured Sphingomonadaceae bacterium | reverse complement strand
CGGTATCTCGGTGAGCGGGATCGAGCCGCCCGAACAGGTGGAGCAGTTCGGCGAGGGCGACCGACGAGTGGTTCACGTCCCGCGCGAGCAGCAGGTCCTTGACCGACTGCGGTGCACGACCCTGCAGCACGTCAATATAGACCGAAGTGTCCAGCAGCAGTCCCGGTCCGCTGCTCACGGGGTCGTGCACGAACGAAAGCTCGCTGTCGGCGCGCCTTGCGAGCGGCGCGAGCCGCTTCTCGGGTTTCAGGCGTCGGAGGGTCGCCGCGAGATCAAAGGCCAAGGTCGATGTCTCGTCCGATCGACCCTTCGAGCGAGATCAGCTTCTCGGCAAAATCATCTTCGAGCGCGACCTTGGCGAGCGCATATTCCAGCAACTCGCTGCCATCAAGCCCGGAGCGCGCCGCGGCGGCATCGAACAATTGTTCATGGGCGCGTCCAGAAAGCCGCTTTTCCTTCTTGCCGGCGGTAAGGCCCGCCGCCGCGGCTGTGCCGAGCGTCAGCGCGACGCGCGTCGCCACCACGGAGGAGGTAGCCCTCTTCGCGGCCTTGCGCGCGACGCGCGTCGTTTCGCTTCTGCTGGCCATCTTCACCTCACAACCCGAGTCTGACAAATACCTAATTCTGTCAGACGGGTCAATGTGGTCGAAGGCCCGCCCCCGCTTAGCCGACCACCCACGGCATCCTTTCCGCGCCGATGATCGCCTCCGCCGCGTGGCCTCATGCCGGGACTGCGCGGCTCCAAATCAAGGAGTTGATCATGTCCGATCTTGTCAAAGACACGCGCTATCTGCGCACCAAGGAGGCCGCACATTATGTCGGTTTGTCTGCGCGCACGCTCGAGAAGCACCGCACCTACGGCACCGGCCCCGCCTACAAGAAGATCGGCGGCCGCGTCGTCTACACGCTCGAGGAGCTGCGCGCCTGGGCCGACAGCGGCAGCTGCGCGTCCACTTCCGACCCGAACAACGGAAACGTCTCGCCACCCGTGCGCCGCAAAATCGGCAGCGGCGTCGACGGTGCGGGACAGCGGTGATGCGCCGCCTGTCCTTCCTTGCCGGGGCGGAACAGTCCGCGGTTTTCACGCAATCTGCCGTTTGCGCCGACGTCCGCCAGAAGCGGCGCATCATTCTAGGGGGCGGCGCGGCGCTTTGCGCGCTGCTCTTGCCGGCCATACATCGACCGACGTTGCGCCTGGTCTGGAACGTCACCGCCAGCGTTCCGATCGGCCTGTATCGCGTCTTGCCTGACGAAACGCCGGACCGTGGCGAGCTCGTCGCGGTGCGACCGTCGCCGACGCTCGCGCGCTACATGGCATCGCGCCGCTACGTCGAAGCGGGCGCGCTGTTGGTAAAGCCGGTCGCGGCGGTGGCGGGCCAGCAGGTCTGCCGCACCGGCGCGACCGTCACGATCGACGACGAGACGGTCGCGACTGGCCGGGCGCCTATGCCGCCTATAATGCCGGGCCGGCGCGCTACATCCGCTATGCAGCAAATGGCGTGCCGCTCCCGACCGAGACCGTGGCCTATGCGGCGCGGCTCGGCGGTGCTGCCGCACCAGCCATTGCCGCGATTCCGCTTGCGCGCTGGCAGGAGGCGCGGCTCTTCCTCGATCGAGAGCGCAAGGCTGGCGAGACCAGCGGCGTGAATACAACGCGGCTTGCGGCTGCAGCGGAAGGCGCGGGCGCATCGCCGGTCTCGCCCGCCGCTCCGCTCAGCGCTCGCTTCGGACCGACGCTGTTCCCGCTGGCCATCAATATGGCATCCGACCAACGATGATCGTACCGACGCATGGGCCAGTCTGCGCTTCACGCGACTGGTCCATTTGCCGGACGGCTATTCCGGCTCGCGCTGCTGCCAGATCGCGGATCGTCCTGCGTCTCGCGTCGCTTCGGCGGCTTGCTCCGCCTCCGTCGCGAACGCACGCGCGCCTCGTCGCTTGAACAGCGCCTTGACCTGGCTGCCGTCGTCACCTTGCATCCGAGCGGCTACGTCGAGAAACACTCCATACAGCATCGCGCGATCGTCGTCGGCGAGCGTGACCAGCCCGGCCTTATGTACCAGACCGCCGAGCTCGATCAGATGCTTCGTTCGCTCGCGTCTTGCCACGACCCAGCTCCTCGTATCCGTTCGCGCTCGTGCCGCATCAAGCCTGTTCCGCAGCACCCGCAGTTGCTTCGCCGCCTTCGCTGCCGCCACGAGTGCGGCGCGAGGATCGCCGGCTCGTCTCCCGAAAG
>CAXTPE010000343.1:0-2238 GCA_964245925.1 uncultured Sphingomonadaceae bacterium | reverse complement strand
AGCGGGATCGTGCCGAGCGTCCGGCCGCCGGCGACCAGCGTCCATTCCTCGTCGGTTTCAAAATTGGCGTAGAAGTCGCGCCGCTCGGTGAGGCGCTCGCCCTCGCGGCCCAGCATCAGCAATCCGTCCGGCGCCTGCTCGATCAGCCCCACCTCGGCGTCCGCCATTCCGCGCAACAGGGTGGCAAGGTCGGCGGGGGCGAGCGCCAGCGGCGGCGATGTGAACAGCGCGCGGTGGAGGGCGGCCGGGGCAATGCCACCCCGTTCAACGATCAGCGAGAGAATCTGCTGGACGGCGACGCTGAGCAGCGCCGGATCGTGCCGCTCGGGCGGCTCGACGAAGCGGGCGAGCAGCAGGCGCACCGCCGCCACCGCCCGCACGGTCGGCAGGCGCAGCCGGTCGAGCAGGTCCGCCGGCACCGCCGGCTCGCGGACGTAGAGGCGCAGCACCGCGGGCGTGTCGGCGCGGCGTCCGCTGCGGCCCAGGCGTTGGCGCAGGCCGGCGAGCGAGCGCGGCGCGCCGAGCTGCGCGACCGAGGCGACCGAGCCGATGTCGATGCCCAGCTCCAGCGTCGTCGTCGCGACCGCCGTGGTCGGCACCGCCCCGTCCTTCAGCCGCGCCTCCACCTCCTCGCGCAGCTCACGCGACAGGTTCCCGTGGTGCGGCAGGAAGGCGTTGGGCACGCCTGCCGCGTCGGATCGGCGGCGGAGGCGATCGGCGAGTTCCTCGACGTTGCGGCGCGATCCGGCGAACAGCAGGTTGTTGCTGTCGCGCAGATGCCGCCAGGCGTGGTCGGCGATCGCGCTCAGCGCGTCGGCCTCGCCGTCGATGCGCCGGTCGTCCGCGTCGATCGCGTCGGTGCCGACCGTCGCATCACGCTCGGTGTAGCCGCGGACCTGGAGGCGCAGTTCGGGCTGGCCGCCCTCGACCTCGATCAGGGTCACGGCTTCGGGCGCATCCGGGCGCAGCCACGCGGAGGCGACGTGCGGATCGCCGATCGTCGCGGACAGGCCGATCCGCCGCGCCCGCGCGCCGAGCGCGTCGACGCGGCGCAGCAGCGCCGCGAGGTGGAGGCCGCGCGGGCCGCGCAGGAAGGCGTGCAACTCGTCGATGATGATCGCGTCGAGTGCGCCGAACATTCGCCGCGCATCGGCCGGGCGGCGGATCAGCATCGCCTCGATCGATTCCGGGGTGATAAGGACGACCCCGCGCGGCGTCCGCCGCATCCGCTCCTTCAGCCCTTGCGGCGCGTCGCCGTGCCAGCGGACCAGCGGCAGGCCGAGGTCGTCGCACAGCCCGCCGAGCCGGCGTGCCTGATCGTTGATGAGCGCCTTCAGCGGCGCGACATAGAGGATGGCGACGCCCGCGCCCTCGCGGTCCGCCGCGCGGCCGAGCAGCGGCAGGAACGCGGCTTCGGTCTTGCCGGCGGCGGTGGCGGCGGCGATCAGCACGTCGGTATCGCCGCCCATGATCGCGCCGATCGCCCGGTCCTGCACCTGCCGCAGCTCGGTCCAGCCCTGGTCGCGCACCCATCGCTGCACACCGCGATGGAGCAGGTCGTAGGATGACGCCACGCTCAGAGCCGCAGCGTCGCCAGCTCGTTGTCCTCACCAATGGCGTCGTCGGCTGCGCCTTCGTCGTTCGCCACCTCGACCGCGCCGATCAGCGGGCGCCAGTCGGTGCCGGGGTTCTGCTCCAGCACGGCCAGGAATTGGACGAACGCCTTGATCGTGTTGCGCGGTGTTCGGAAATACGCCTCGCCGATCCGGCCGTTGCAGTGAGTCATGAACGCGGTCAGCGCGGCATCCGGCACCAGCGCGGCGGCGGGATCGCCAGACGCGAACACCGCGCGGATGTTGCCGAGCAGGATCAGCAGATCCTCGGGCGTCAGGCTCTGGAGCCGGACGACCGGCCCGGACAGGTCGACCAGCCCGCCGGTGGCGAAGGCGTTCTCGGCCAGCCGCGACTGGAGCGCCTGATAGCTGTAGAGGCCGCGCCGGCTGTCCATCAGGAACTCGGGCGTCCCGCCGAGCACGAAGCCGAGGCCGGCGACGTCGCCCTGCAACACGTCGTTGAGCATCCGCAGCAGCTGCTCGTAATTCTGGTTGCGCGCCTGCGCGCTCTGGAGCTTGTAGAGGTTGACCATCTCGTCCAGCACCACGACCAGCCCGGCATAGCCGGCGATGCGGACGAAGGCGGCCATCAGCTTGAAGCTGTCGTAGACGTCGGCATCGTCGA
>CAXTPE010000342.1:0-2273 GCA_964245925.1 uncultured Sphingomonadaceae bacterium | reverse complement strand
GACGACGTGATCTTCGCCGAATCGCTCGCCGGCGGCGGCGCGATCGCGCGGCACGCGGCGGTCGAGGTCGGCCTGACGCGCGCCGGCGGCATGGCGCTCAACCGGCATTGCGCGGGCAGCCTGACGTCGGTCGGCATCGCCGCCGGCGCGATCGTGTCGGGCATGGAGCGGGTCGTCGTCGCCGGCGGCGTGCAGTCGGGCTCCACCATGCCCCGCATGCAATATACCACGCCCGTCAGCGGCGAAGTGGTCGACTGGTGGATGCCGGCGACCCACCCGGATCGTCCGGACGCGCCGTTCCGGGATGCCTCGATCACGGTGGGGTGGAGTACCGCGCAGAAGGCGGGGCTGAGCCGTGAGGACATGGATGCCTGGGCGGTGCGCTCGCATGCGCGCGCGGTGGCGGCGAGCGATGCCGGCCGGTTCGTCGACGAGATCGTGCCGGTCGAGGCGCCGATGGCGGACGGATCGACCAAGACCTTCCTGGTCGACGAGCATCCCCGCCGCGACAGCACGATGGAGAGGATGGCGACGCTCAAGGTGCTCCATCCGGAGATCGAGGGCTTCTCGATCACGCCCGGCAATTCGAGCGGCGTCAACGACGCCGCCGCGGCGCTGGTCGTGACCGACGCGGACATCGCCGCGGCGGAAGGCCTGAACGTGCTGGCCAGGGTGCGCGGCTGGACGTCGATCGGCATCGACCCCAAATATACCGGCATGGCGGCGATCGACGTGATCGACAAGCTGCTGTCGCGCACCGGAGTCGCGCAGTCCGACATCGCGCTCTGGGAGATCAACGAGGCGTTCGCGGCGGTGCCGGTCGCGGCCTGCAAGATCCTCGGGCTGGACGAGGAGACGGTGAACATCTCCGGCAGCGGGTGCAGCCTCGGCCATCCCATCGCGGCATCCGGCGGCCGCATGCTGACCACGCTGATCCACGACCTGCGCCGCCGTGGCGGCGGCCTCGGCGTCGCCGCGATGTGCGCGGGCGGCGGCCAGGCGGGCGCGGTGCTGATCGAGGTGTGAGCGAGCACGACGGGCGACCGCACCCGCCCTGCGCCGCGTTCGTCCGACTTCGTTATCCGGAGTCGGATGACATCAGGGGATTGCTGGCTTCTTTTCGTCGTCCTCGCGAAAGCGGGGATCCAGCCGCGTGATCGTGGCGGAAGAAGCCGGATTCCCGCCCGCGCGGGGATGACGGTGGGTAAAGCTGAAGGCATCCCGCCCTAACCGGCCCCGTCCGTGTCGAGCACGGTCGGGACGCGGTACTTGGCGCGCCTCGCGGCGCTCGGGACGAACGCCGGTCCGATGTGACATCATCCGGCGCTACCGCTTTTCGAGCGCATCGATGAACGCCAGCAGCGCCGCCATGAACGCGTTGTTGTCGTCGCCCGCCACCATGTGGTGCGCGCCAGCGACCTCGGCGAGCTGCCCGCGCGGCAGGATGTCGAGCATCTCCTCGGCGGTGTCGCGGGTCAGGATCTCGCTGCTGGCCCCCCGGATGACGAGCGTGGGAATGTCGACGCGGCCGAGCTCGGCGACGATCTTCCGTTCGAACGCCGCCATGTCCAGCTTGGGCCGGCCGACCAGCATCGCCGGATCCCAGCGCCAGTAGAAGCGCCCGTCGGCGCGCTCTTCGAGGGTCTTGAGCAGGCCGCCGCCGGGGCGTCGCGGCCCGCGATGCGGGAGATAGTCGGCGATCGCCGCGGCGGCGGCGTCCAGGCTGTCGAAGCCGCCGATGGTGCCGGCCATGAAGCCGTCGATCCGGTCCGTGCCGCCCGCCGCGAAGCGATGGCCGATGTCGATCAGCACCAGCGCGCGCGCCGGCGCCGGCGGCGCCTCGCCGCCGAGCACGTCGAGCATCGCGATGCCGCCGAGCGATGCGCCGACCAGGATCGCCGGCGCGCCGACCTCGGCCAGGATCGCGCGCAGATCGTCGGCATGCGCCTCGACCGAATATTGCCCGGTGCGGTCGCTCTCGCCATGGCCGCGCAGGTCGTAGGCGATCGCGCGCAGCCCGCGCGCGCCCAGCGCCTCGACCGTCGCGCCCCAGCTATGCCGCGACTGGCCGGTGCCATGCGCGAGCACGACCGGGATGCCGTCCTCCGGCCCCCGGACGTCGGCGACCAGCCGGTTGCCCCGCGGTCCGCTGAACGTCGCCATGCCGCATCCTTCCGTGGTCACGTCGCGACCGTCCAGTAGCGGTCGCGCAGCGGCTTCTTGAGGAGCTTGCCGTTGTCGTGGCGCGGCAGCGTCCGCTCGAAATCGATCGA
>CAXTPE010000341.1:0-2274 GCA_964245925.1 uncultured Sphingomonadaceae bacterium | reverse complement strand
GCCTCGACATCACCGTCTCGGCGCTCGGCAAGGCCAAGTCGCTGCGCGGCGGCACCCTCCTGATCGCCCCGCTCTACGGCGCCGACGGCCAGATCTACGCGATGGCGCAGGGCAATCTCGCGGTCGGGGGCCTCGGCGTCTCGGCGGCGGACGGCTCGAACCTCACCGTCAACGTCCCCACCGCCGGCCGCATCCCGGACGGCGCCACCGTCGAGCGCGCGGTCGACACCGGCTTCGCCTCGACGCCGCTGCTCACCTTCAACCTCGCCGACAGCGATCTCACCACCGCCGGCCGCGTCGCCGCCGCGATCAACCGCGAGATGGGGATCAGCATCGCGCATGCCGAGGACGGCGTCTCGATCTCGATCCAGGCCCCGCCGGGCGCGGAAGCGCGCACCACGCTGATGGCGCGGCTGGAGGATCTCACCGTCGATCCCGCCGACGCGCCCGCCCGGGTGATCGTCAACGCGCGGACCGGCACCGTCGTCATCAACGGCGCGGTCCGGATCGCGGCCGCCGCGGTCAGCCACGGCAGGCTCACCGTCAAGGTCGACGAGAAGCCGCAGGTCTCGCAGCCCGCGCCGTTCTCGCAGGGCCAGACCGTCGTCACCCCCAACAGCGGCATCTCGGTCGACGAGGAGAAGCACCCGATGTTCGAGCTCGCCCCCGGCGCCAGCCTCGCCGACATCGTCCGCGCCGTGAACGCGATCGGCGCCTCGCCGGCCGATCTCGTCGCCATCCTCGAGGCCTTGAAACAGGCCGGCGCCATGAAGGCGGAGCTCATCGTGCTATGATCCGGTCCCTCACCTCCATCACCACCGCCGCCGCCACCGATCCGACGGCCGCCGAGAAGGCGAAGCTCAAGTCGGCCGCGCAGGCGTTCGAGGCGGTGTTCCTGCGCCAGATGATCGCGTCGATGCGCTCGGCAAGCCTCGGCGACGGCCTCACCGACAGCGACGCCTCCAACCAGTTCCGCGACATGGCGGACGGCAACACCGCCGATGCGATGGCCGGTCACGGCGTGCTGGGCATCGCCAGGATGCTGGAGAAGCAGCTCGCCTCGCGGCTCGGCGGCATCGCGCAGACCGCCGTCCACGCGGCCGGCACGCTCGCCGGCGACGCCGCCGCCGCCGCGAGCCACGGCGCGCTGCCGTGAGCGACCTGCTCGGCATCGGCGCGTCCGGCGTCTCGGCCTATCGCAACGCGCTCGCCGCGATCGGCGACAATGTCGCCAACGCCCAGACCAAGGGCTATGCGCGCCGCGGCGTGACCATCGCCGAGTCGCCGACCGCCGTGTCGGCCGGGCTCGGCACCAGGGGCGGCATCAGCTTCGGCGGCGCCGACGCCATCTCGGTGACGCGCGCCTGGAACGACTATCAGGCCGCCGACGCGCGTACCGCCACCGCCGCCGCCGGCCGCGCCGATGCGCGCCAGCGCTGGCTCTCGGTGGCCGAGACCGCGCTCGGCGACACCGACGACGCGGGCGGCGTCGGCGTCCGGCTCACCGCCGTCTACTCGGCCGGCGGCGCGCTCGCCGGCAACCCGTCCGACACGCCCTCGCGCGGCGCCTTCCTGCAATCGATCGACGACGCGGCGAGCGCGATCCGCGCCACCGCCGGCGGCCTCGCCAAGGTGTCCGCCGGGATCGGCGCCGAGGCGCGGACCGTGGTCGGCGCGGTGAACTCCTCGCTCGACCAGCTCCAGCAGGTCAATGTCGCGCTGAGCCGCGCCACCGCCGGCACCAGCGCCGCCGCCGCGTTGCAGGACCAGCGCGACCAGCTCCTCGATGGCATCGCCGCCGACATCGACATCGACGTGCGGCTCGGCGCCGACGGCGGCGCCACCGTCACGCTCGCCGGCAACGGCGCGGTGACGCTCACCGGCGCGTCCGGCCAGCGGCTCTCGGTCGCGCAGGCCGGCGACGGCAGGCTCTCGGTCGTCGCCACCGGCGCCGAAGGCGATACCCCGGTCGCGGCACCCGGCGGCACGCTGGGCGGGCTCGTCGAGAACGCCGCGCCGGTCGCCGATCGCCGCGCGACGCTCGACGGCATCGCCACCCGATTCGCCGCTTCGCTCAACGCCTGGTCCGCACAGGGCCGCACCGATGCCGGCGTCGCGGGCGGCGCGCTGCTTGCCATCACCGGCGGCGGCGCGGCGACGCTCGCGCTTGCCGCCGCCGACACCGCGAGCATCGCCGCCGCCTCGCCCGACGGCACCGCCAACGGCAACCTCCTCGCGCTTGCCGACGTCCGCGCCGCCGATGCGTCCGAGTCG
>CAXTPE010000340.1:0-2284 GCA_964245925.1 uncultured Sphingomonadaceae bacterium | reverse complement strand
CGTGATCCTCGTCGCCGGCCATGTCGGCGGCACCGGCGCCTCGCCGCAGACCTCGATCAAATATGCGGGGACGCCGTGGGAGATGGGGCTTACCGAGACCAATCAGGTGCTTACGCTTAATGGTCTCAGACATCGTGTGAAGCTGCGCACCGATGGCGGGCTCAAGACCGGGCGCGACATCGTCATCGCCGCGATCCTCGGCGCGGAGGAATATGGCATCGGGACTTTGAGCCTGGTCGCAATGGGTTGCATCATGGTCCGGCAATGTCATAGCAACACCTGCCCGGTCGGCGTCTGCACCCAGGACGAGAAGCTGCGCCAGAAGTTCGTCGGCACGCCCGAGAAGGTCATCAACCTGATGACCTTCATCGCCGAGGAGGTGCGCGAGATCCTCGCGCGGCTCGGCGTGCGCTCGCTCGACGAGATCATCGGCCGCACCGAGTTGCTCCGCCAGGTCAGCCGCGGCGCCGAGCATCTCGACGACCTCGACCTGAACCCGATCCTCGCCAAGGTCGACGCGCCGGACCATCACCGCCGCTTCAGCCTCAACAGCTTCCGCAACGACGTGCCCGACAGCCTCGACGCGCAGATGATCGAGGATGCCAAGGCGGTGTTCGAGCGGCGCGAGAAGATGCAGCTCACCTACACGGTGCGCAACACCCACCGCGCGGTGGGCACGCGGCTCTCCTCGGAAATCACCCGCGTGTTCGGCATGTCCTCGCTCGCCGATGGCCACATCACCGTGCGGCTGCGCGGATCGGCCGGCCAGTCGCTGGGAGCTTTCGCCTGCAAGGGCTTGACGCTCGAGGTTTTCGGCGATGCCAACGACTATGTCGGCAAGGGCCTCTCGGGCGCCAACATCATCGTCCGGCCGGTGGTGTCGAGCCCGCTCGACAGCAAGGCGAACGCGATCATCGGCAACACCGTGCTCTATGGCGCGACCTCCGGCCGGCTGTTCGCGGCGGGCCAGGCGGGCGAGCGCTTCGCGGTGCGCAACTCGGGCGCGGACGTGGTGGTCGAGGGCTGCGGCGCCAATGGCTGCGAATATATGACCGGCGGCACCGCCGTGATCCTCGGTCGGGTCGGCGAGAATTTCGGCGCGGGCATGACCGGCGGCATGGCCTTCGTGCTCGACGAGGCCGGCGAGTTCGTCCGGCGCGCCAATCCGGACAGCATCGTCTGGCAGCGGCTCGCGTCGGCGACCTGGGAGGCGCGGCTGAAGGCGCTGGTCGAGGCGCATGCCGCCGCGACCGACAGCGCCTGGGCGCGCACCGTGCTCGCCGACTGGGAGCGCTGGGCGCAGGCCTTCTGGCAGGTCTGCCCGAAGGAGATGCTCTCGCGGCTGGACGCGCCGCTGAGCGACGCGGTCGCGCTGGCGGCGGCGGAGTGATGGCGGGCGCGGCACGGTTAACCGCCCGGAAAGCGGTCGGCGCTACCAGGGGCGCGATGCAGCTCCGCCTGCCACGCCGCCTGCCGCGCCCGTCGCTCGGGGCGCCCGCTTCCGATGCGGCGGTCAACGCCGCCGTGACGGCGCTCGCGATCACGGCCTGCGTGGCGGTCTACGCCACCTGGCGGTTCAGCAAGCTGATGCCCTGACGACATGTTCTTCTCCGTCATCCGGGGCTTGACGTTCGAGGGATGACGGAAAGGGGGGAGGGATGATCCCGCTGGCGATGCTTGCCTCTTCCCCGCGCCGCCCGGCCCTCCTAACAAGGAGCGACCATGTGGCGCCTCTTCCAATTCCCGCTTTGCCCTTTCTCGCGGAAAGTCCGGCTCCTGCTCGACGAGAAGGGGCTCGGCTATGAGCTGATCCGCGAATCGCCGTGGCTGCGCCGCGACGAGTTCCTCCAGATGAACCCGGCCGGGCTCACCCCGGTGATGATCGATCCCGGTCTCGCGATCACGCTGATCGATTCGAACGCGATCTGCGAATATTTCGAGGAGACCGTCGACAAGGCGCCGATGATCGTCGGCCCGGCGGCGGCGCGCGCCGAGATCCGGCGGCTGGTCGCCTGGTTCGACGGGCCGTTCCACCTCGAGGTGGTGCGGCCGCTGATGGACGAGCGCATGAAGAAGCGCCTGATCCATCGCCAGACGCCCGAGGTGAAGGTGCTGCGCGAGGCGATGCGGCAGGCGAACGTCCACCTCGACTATGTCGACTATCTGCTCGATCACCGCCGCTGGCTGGGCGGGCCGACGCTGAGCCTCGCCGATCTCGCCGCCGCCGCCCACATCTCGGTCGCCGACTATCTCGGCGGGATCGACTGGCAGGGGCACGAGCAGA
>CAXTPE010000339.1:0-2294 GCA_964245925.1 uncultured Sphingomonadaceae bacterium | reverse complement strand
GCGCACGCGGTCGCGAATGAACGGATAAAAGGGATCCCCCGCTACAGCGAGATGGCCCAGTTCATGATAAAGTATGAAATGTGCCGTCAGATCGGTCAGAAGATCGACAGAAGACTTGAAAGCCGGATCTGACTTCCTCGCCTCAACGGGGATGCGCCAGACGCGCTCGAAGATCAGGACACTCTCAAGAAAAAGCACACGTGCGATATTGGAAGGGCTCCGGCGATATAGCTGCTCGCCAACGAACTTCTTCGCGATACCAACCTGGAATGCCGTAATATCGAGGGGCGTGCGATGAGAGTGATACAGCCATCCTCCCGCCAATGTGTGGACGAACCCGATCATGTAGCTGTTCTGCACGAGAAGGACGAACTGATCGAATTTCGTCCCGATCTGCCGCCCAGTGTCCGAATAGCAGGACACGACGAAAACGGGCCTGTTTAGGTCATGAATCTCGGTGGCCGGCGCATAGTCGCGAACGGCGATGATGCGCCCGAGTGTCGGGTCGGCGAGGGCGGCGCGGAAGGCGCGACTATTTCGGACGGTGCTTGTGTCGGGCGAGTTCATCGAGCGTCTCGGTGATCGTTACGCGCAGCACCTCAAGATCTGCGCTCTGCGCTGATCCTACCTCGACGCCATTGAGGGTTATCTTCAGACCCCTGATCTCGCCCGCTCCCAACACGCGAAGGAGCAACGATCGCAGCGATGCGATCGTGCCAGCCCTCAGATCGGTGATGAACTTCAGGATGCGGTCGGCATTGAGTCCGCTGCTCACGCCAAAATCGATATCCGATTGCGCCGCCTCGGCTGAAAGCCCCGAGACGTCAAATCCTGCGGCGACTGCAACGTCGACGGAGACTATCGGTACGTCGTTGTCCATTGTGCTGCTGCCCCCAGTGCATCTTGCGTCGGAGTGTTATCCTAGCTCGCCCTTGAGGAGCAATCGCGAGCATCGATGGGAGCAGAGAGAAACATGGCACCCGGGCGAACCGATGGTCGACACTGTTTGCTTTACGCCGCCCAGTGCGGCTGGCGATCTCCTGCGACACAAGGCTTCTCCTCTACCAGCGGCTGCCGGGTCGGTCCGCTCCCCTCCAGCCGACGAGTTTGACTGGCGAACCCAGCATCCGCCGTATACCGTACCCGATCGTGCGAGATTGAAAGCGGAATGGTGATTGTACGGTGATTACTTCGGCGAAAAAGGCGCCTCCAAATTGGACGTTTCCCAGAACGATTTCAATCGGATACGAAGAATTGCAAGCTGAGGCATGGTATTTCACATACCGGCGGCGATAGGGGGTTCGCCGTGGCTGGACCGGAAACATCGGCATGAGCGAGCTGTGCGAGCTGTCGGCGGCGGAGATGCTGCGGGGTTTCGCCGCGCGGACGCTCTCGCCCGTGGACGTGATGGCGGCGGTGCTGGATCGCGTCGCCGCCGCCGATCCGCTGCTCGGCGCGACCTGGGCGGTCGACGGCGAGGGCGCGCTGCGCGAGGCCCGGCGCTCGGAACGCCGCTGGCGCGACGGCGCGCCGGCCGGGCCGCTGGACGGGGTTCCCGTCACCATCAAGGAGCTGATCGCCACCGCGGGCGTGCCCAAGCCGCTCGGCACCGCCGCGTCCGCGCTGACGCCCGAGCCGCGCGACGCGCCGCCGGTCCAGCGCTTGCGAGAGGCCGGCGCGATCCCGTTCGGCAAGACGACCGTGCCCGATTTCGGCATGCTCTCCTCCGGCCTGTCCAGCTTCCACCGGCTCGCGCGCAATCCCTGGGACATATCGAGGAGCCCCGGCGGCTCCAGCGCCGGCGCGGGCACGGCGGCGGCGGCGGGCTACGGCCCGCTCCATCTCGGCACCGACATCGGCGGATCGGTGCGGCTGCCGGCGGGCTGGTGCGGCATCTTCGCGCTGAAGCCGAGCTTCGGGCGGGTGCCGATCGATCCGCCCTATATCGGCCGCGCGGCCGGGCCGATGACCCGCACCGTCGAGGATGCGGCGCTGATGATGGCGGCGCTCGCCCGGCCGGACGCGCGCGATTACATGAGCCTGCCGGCCGCCTCGATCGACTGGGGCGAGCTCGCGATCGACGTGACCGGCCTGCGCATCGGGCTGATGCTCGATGCCGGCTGCGGCATGGCGGTCGAGCCCGAGACGGCGCATGCCGTGACCCGGGCGGCGCGCGCGTTCGAGCGCGCCGGCGCCGTCGTGGCGCCGGTCGCGCCGTTCCTGACGCGGGAGATGCTGGACGGGCTCGACCGGTTCTGGCGCACCCGCTTCCTCGCCGAGGCGCGGGCCTATCC
>CAXTPE010000338.1:0-2316 GCA_964245925.1 uncultured Sphingomonadaceae bacterium | reverse complement strand
GGCGATCGTCCAGCCGGCGTCGCAATAGGCGAGCCCGATCGTGCGCGTGCCGACGTCCAGCCCGGCCAGGCGCCCGCCCCGCGGCAGCGCGGCGCGGAAGGCGGCGGGTGCCTCCGCGATCATGCGTCAGACCCCGATGATCCGAGCTTGAACCGAACGGTGGTTCGATGGGAAAACATCCCGCGTCAGCGCGCCAGATAGGCTCGGGTGCGCGCCTCGGCATCGGCGCGGATGCTCGCCCAGAAGAGCGCATAGTCGAACACATGATAATTCTGCCCGGGCAGCACATAGCGCCCATAGCCCTCCGGCGGCGGCCCGATCAGCAGGAAGCCCGAAGGATCGCACCGCGCCGGCACCTTCGCCGGCACGAGCGTGGCGCCGTCCAGCGACTCGTCCGGCACGAGCGCGCCCTTGTTGGCGGCGGCCGGCGCGGCGCTGTCGGGCGCGCCGGTCAGCGGGTTGACGCACAATATGGCGGTGCCGCGGCGCGGCTGGCCGGTCAGGCCGGTGGTGGCGTCGAAGAGCGTGCGCACCTGGCTGAAATCGGTCTTGTCGGCGAAGGTGTCGGCGGGCTCAGCGAAGCTCTGCCAGGAGAGGATGCAGCCGGCCTGGCCCGCGCCGGCGCAGGCGGGCAGCCCCAGCGCCGGCAGATCGGCCGCGATCGAGACCGGCCAGCCGACGAGGTAGGCGGCCACCACGCGTCTGGCGAGCGGCCTGCCGGCGATGCGATCGTGGAGCAGGCGCAGCAGATGGAGCGAGCCCTGGCTGTGCCCGACGAGCAGGATCGGGCGGGAAGCCGGGATCTGCGCCACGAAGCCGTCGAACGCGCGCAGCACGTCGCGATAGGCGAAATCGAGCGCGGCATCGGTATTGGCGTCGTGCGCGAGGAAGGCGCCGACCGTCGCCTGCCGGTAGCGCGGCGCCCAGATCGCGCCGATGCCGTTGAACGCCGACGCCTGGCTTGCCGCGAACAGCCGCAGCCGCGCGTTGGCGCCGCTATCGTCGAGCGGAGCGTTCCAGCGGGCGCGGCTGAGGTAGGTCGTCGGCGCCACATAGAACACCGCGACCGGCGGATCGCGCCCCGGCGCGAACCTCGCGGGCGTCCAGCGCGAGGGATCGTCGGCCAGGTCCGGCCGCGACAGCCATGCCGCCGGCGCGGCATAATCCGGCCCGGCGTCGCCCGGCGCGCGGAACGCCACCGGCGGCGTGAACGCGGCGCGCATCAGCCGATCCCTGAACAGGCTCCAGCCGAACGCCGCGACAAGCCCGATCACGATGATCCCCGCGATGACGTAGAGGAAGCGACGCGCCATTCGGATCCCGTCATATTGTGCAGCGCAGCATAACGCCAGCGCGGAGGTCGACGCCGGCGGGGTGGCGCTTCGCGCGCGGCGAGGCAAGGCCGGCGGGTTGATGCGCTTCCGCGCCGATGGTAGCCGCCGCGCATGAGCACCGCCGCCGCCGCCCTCGACGCCGCCGCCGTCCGCCGCATCGCCGGCCTCGCCCGCATCGCCGTCAGCGATGCCGAGACGCACGCGCTCGTCCCCGAGTTCAACGCGATCCTGGGGTTCGTCGCGCAACTGGGCGAGGTCGATACGACGGGCGTGGCCCCGCTCGCGGCGGTAATCCCGAACATGTTGCGCCTGCGCGCCGATGTCGTCACCGACGGCGGCAAGCGCGACGCCGTGCTCGCCAACGCGCCGCAAGCCGAGCACGGCTTCTACGCGGTGCCCAAGGTGATCGAATGACGCTGACCGACTTCGGCGTCGCCGAGCTACGCGATGGCTTCCGCGCCGGCGATTTCACCGCGCGCGAGGTGGCGGACGCGCTCAACGCGGCGGTGGCCTCGGCCGGGCGGCTGAACGCGTTCATCGTCGCGACGCCCGAGCATGCGCTGGCCGCCGCCGATGCCGCCGATCAGGAGCGCGCCGAGGGATCGGTGCGCCCGCTCTCCGGCGTGCCGCTGGGCATCAAGGATCTGTTCTGCACCGAGGGCGTCCAGACGACGGCGGCGAGCCATATCCTCGAAGGCTTCGTGCCGCCCTATGAATCGACCGTGACCGCGCGGCTGTTCGCGGCCGGGGCGGGGATGCTCGGCAAGCTCAACATGGACCAGTTCGCGATGGGCTCGTCCAACGAGACGAGCGCGTTCGGCAATGTCGTCTCGCCCTGGCGGCGCGGCGATGGCGGCAATGCCGCGCTCGCGCCGGGTGGCTCTTCCGGGGGCTCTTCGGCGGCGGTGGCGGCGCGGATCGTGCCGGGCGCGACCGGCACCGACACCGGCGGCTCGATCCGCCAGCCCGCCGCCTTCACCGG
>CAXTPE010000337.1:0-2318 GCA_964245925.1 uncultured Sphingomonadaceae bacterium | reverse complement strand
TAGCAGCTAAGGTCGGCTGGTAATCCAAGGCGGCCTCGCGCGCCATTGCCTGGATTAGTCATTCCAAAGCGATTGCAACCAGCTAGTGCGTCTGGTTCAGATCAACTCGCGCCCTATGCGTTTCGGCTTTCAGCGCGCAGACCCAGCCACGTGGTCACGGAGCCATGCCGCGCGACAGCATCGACAACGCGTTTCGGATCGATCGGCGACGGCACGATGATCTAAGCACGAAGCAGTCCTCCCCCCCTCGTCCACAAAGCTTCGGTAATCTTCGGGCTCGCGTCAACAGCGTCAGGCAGGTCTGATGTGCTTATGCGTGACAGAATGGTCACTGCGAGGGCGGATAGCCAGCCGCCGACTACGGACACCGTCCGTGCTCATGCCGCGAAAAAGCTACTGCATTCCTCGATCAGCAACGTCAGACGGTCAAGGGTCGTGCGGATCTCGGGCCGGCGGCGGTCGTCGTCGTGGCTGACGATCCAAGTGTCGTGCGTGAGGGCGGCGATCGGTTCTCCGCAGCGAACGAGCCCGGTCGTGCTTTTGCCCACGAAACAGGGCAACACGCTGCGGCCCGCGCCACTTTCGATCGCGTCAACGAGCGTCCGCGGCGCGTTCACCCATGCTGCGATGTTTAAGTCGGGACGCTCAAATACCCAACGCATCCACGGCTCCATTGCGACATCGGTGCCAAGTGACACCCAGCTCTTCTGAGTATCCGCAGCTCCGAAGGCACAGTAGACGGCGTAATGGCGCGTTACCGAACGGCGTACGGCGACGTTCCCGTTTTCCATGCGCGTCCCGGTCACGGCGATGTTGAAGGCGCGGTGGGTCATATCGAGCGGACCCTGAAGCACCTTCAAGCAGATTCGGAAGTCATCGTCGCTGGACCAGAACGAGTCGAGTCGATCAATTAGAAAGCGTAGAGTGAGCGCATCCGCACCGATCGAGACGATCGGCTTGTCGAGCACCGCATGCTGCCATTGATCGACGGCCGCTGAAGCCCGTTCCATCGCTTGCGCGTGCCCAAAGAGCGTCTGGCCATCTAAAGCCAAGCGGTATCCTTGCGCGCTCCGATCGAACAGGGTGCGGCCAAGCGAGTGCTCGAGCGCCAACATCCGTCGACCAATCGTCGGCGCGCTGAGGCCGCTGTGTCGGGCTGCACCGGCCAACCCGCCGGCGCGAGCGACGTGAAGAAACAGCCGAAGATCGTCCCAACTACGATCGTTCATCGCTGAAATAGTCCTTTCATGCGTAGGTCGATGGTTTCGAGGCACGGTATCTTAGTTTGCTCTCAATGCTTGATTGAGACACGTTATGCTTCCCATCCTGCCGTTTCCCCGTCACCTCAACAATGAATGCAAGAAGTTCAATCACAAACATTCGCTCGACGACCCACTGGATGGTGAGGAATGGCAGGGACTGCTTTGGATAGTCGACCTCTGGATCGCTGTTTGTCGCCGACGCGACGATCGGAAGATCACCGACTGAGTCATATCCCGCGCGACCTCTCGCCGCCAACACACCCGAAGCGGCCATAGCTGCGGCTGTCGTTGGGCAGGGCGTGACCCGGCTCCTGCTCTACGAGATGGAAGTCGAGGTACGCGCGGACGCTCTGTCCATCGTGCTTCCGGACGTTGAACCGCCGCCGCTGCCGCTCAGCGTCGTGTACATGGATGGGCGCCGGGCATCCGCCCGCGTGCACGCCTTCATCGATTTTGCTGTAGAGCGTCTGCGGATCGATGCCCGGCTACAGACCTGAACTGGCTTCGTTTTCAAACAGCGAGTTTGTAGCGGAACAGGTGAGGGCTTCACGGCCTACGCATTGGCATCTGCATAGACCCCCGCCAGCTTGTTGACGAGCTCTGCCATCTGCGCCCGCAGTTCCGGTGGTTCGATCACCTCGGCCTCAGTGCCGAACCGGAGCATCTCGGTCGCGGCATGGTCAATCGCGCCGACCGACAGGATCACCTGCCGCCAACCCCGTGCGTCGGGCTCGCCGGACACGACGGCGCCGCGGCGGATGTAAGGCGGCAGCAAATCGTCCATCATCTCAACGCCGCGCGGCGAAAGGCGGACTGCGGCGCGCAGCGGATGCAGGTCCTTCTCGTAGCGCCGGATGCTTTCGGTCCAATAGGCTTCGAGGTCGAACGCCTCAGGATAATCGAAGCGCTGGTTCAGCAGCGTCACCCCACCGATCCTCGACAAGCGGAAAGTTCGAGGCTCGCCCTCGGCTCGGGCGACCAAATACCATATGCCGCCTTTCAGGACGGTCCCGAGCGGATCGATTTGGCGCTCGCGCTCGCCCTTGCGGCCGCGGT
>CAXTPE010000336.1:0-2331 GCA_964245925.1 uncultured Sphingomonadaceae bacterium | reverse complement strand
TCGGATCGAGCCCGGCCTTCTCGAAATAGCCGTTCATCACCTCGCCCCAATTGCCCCCCTCGACCATGATGCCGGCCGGCGACATGATGTTGACCGAGATGCCGAACGGCGCGAACTCCTGCGCGTTCGCCTTGCTCATCGAGACGACCGCCGACTTCGTCATGTTGTAGACGTGCAGGAAAGGCGCGGGATGGTTCGTCGAGGCGGTCGAGATGTTGACGATCCGCGCCCACTCCGCCCTCTTCAGGAACGGCAGCGCGGCGCGCGTCGTGCGGACATAGCCGAGCGTGATGCGGCCGAACGCCTCGACATAGACGTCGTCGTCCGCGAACTTCTCGGACGGCCCGTGCGTGCCGATCGAGTTGGCGGCGTTGTTGACGAGCGCGTTGATGTGGTTCCAGCTCTGGCCGAGCTCGGCGAACGCGGCGTCGACCGCCGCCTTGCTCGACATGTCCGCCTCCAGCACGATGACCTCGGGCGATCCCGCCGCGCGGCACTGGTCGGCGGTCTTCTCCAGGCCCTTCTTGCTGCGCGCGACCAGCGCGAGCCTGGCGCCCTCGCCGGCGAACTTCCGCGCGGTGCCGCGTCCCATGCCGCGCGACGCGCCGACCACCACGACGTTCGCATCCTTCAGTCCAAGGTCCACATCGTCCTCCCGCTCTGACGCGGCATCATCCACGCCCGACCCGCGCCGCTGGCAAGCCTCCGGCCCGGTTGCCGCGCACAACATCGCTCGGGTGATCCATCGGCGCGGGCGCGACATTGCGCGCGGGGGCCGGTGCCGGCAAAGCATGCGCGGCGCCGCGCCCGCGCATCCGGAAGGCCGATCGATGCATCCACGGCACTTCGCCCGCACCCGGCCGGACCATCCGGCGATGATCCTCGCCGAGACCGGCGCCGTGACCAGCTATGCCGCGCTGGAGACGCTGGCCAACCGGGGGGCGCGGCTGCTGCGCTCGCTGGGGCTGGCGGCGGGCGACACGATCGCGCTCTACGTGGCGAACGATCCCGAATATCTGCTGATCTTCTGGGCCGGGCAGCGCAGCGGGCTCCACATCGTGCCCATCCCCACCCGGCTCACCGCCGGCGAGGCCGCCTATATCGTCAACGACAGCGGCGCGACGCTGCTGCTCGTCTCGCCCGGCCTGCCGGGATCGACCGGCCTCGCCGCGCGCGAGGGGATGCGGCACCTCCGCCACGTCTATGCGGTGACGGGCGCGGTCGGCGACGCGCCGTCGTGGGAGGAGGCGCGCTCGGCGATGGCCGCGGCGCCGATCGACGACGAGATCGCCGGCACCCACATGCCCTATTCGTCGGGCACCACCGGCCGGCCCAAGGGGCTGCGGCTGCCGCTCTCGGGCGGCCCGGCCGAGGCGCCCCATGCCTTCGCGCAGGGCCTCGCGGCGCGCTGGGCGATCGGCGAGGACAGCATCTATCTCTCGCCCGCGCCGCTCTATCATGCGGCACCGCTGGTCTGGAGCTGCTGCGTGCAGCGGCTGGGCGGCACCGTCGTCCTCCTGCGCAAATTCGACCCCGAGGCCTTCCTCGCCGCGATCGAGCGCCATCGCGTGACCGTGACGCAGGTGGTGCCGACGATGTTCGTGCGGCTGCTCAAGCTGCCGCCCGAGGCGCGGACGCGACACGACCTGTCGTCGCTCACCCATGTCGTCCACGCGGCGGCGCCCTGCCCGGTGCAGGTCAAGCGCGAGATGATCGCCTGGCTCGGGCCGATCATCGACGAATATTACAGCGCGTCCGAGGGCCATGGCGCGACCATGATCGGATCGGCGGAGTGGCTGGCCAGGCCGGGCTCGGTCGGCCGGGTCGGCGCCGGCACGCTGCACATCTGCGACGAGGACGGACGCGAGCTGCCGGCGGGGACCGACGGGCTCGTCTATTTCGGCGGCGGCCCTCCCATCGACTATCACAACGATGCCGCCGGGAGCGCCGCGACGCGCAACCCGCTGCGCCCCGAGCTGTCGACCGTCGGCGACATCGGCCATGTCGACGCCGACGGCTATCTGTTCCTGTCGGACCGCAGGGATTTCACGATCATCTCGGGCGGCGTCAACGTCTACCCGCAGGAGATCGAGAACGAGCTGGTGCTGCATCCGGCGGTGGCCGACGTCGCGGTGTTCGGCGTGCCCGATCCCGATCTCGGCGAGGTGGTGAAGGCGGTGGTCCAGCCGGCCGACTGGGACGCGGCGGGGGGCGCGCTCGAGGCGGCGCTGATCGGCTGGCTGCGCGGGCGGCTGGCCTCGATCAAATGCCCGAGGTCGATCGATTTCGAGCGGACGCTGCCGCGCCACGACAACGGCAAGCTCCTCAAGA
>CAXTPE010000335.1:0-2351 GCA_964245925.1 uncultured Sphingomonadaceae bacterium | reverse complement strand
GGTGGTGCGGCAGGAGTGGCGCAACGTCGCGCTCGGCGCGTTCGCGCCGCTGGCGAGCTTCGCGCTGTTCCATCTGGTGACGGTGTTCCCGCTCTCCTGGATCACGCTCTTCACGCACCAGCGCACCGGCCGCTTCCTGCTGATCGAGATGGCCGGCGCCGCCGTCGGCATCGTCGCGATCGTCGCATCGGGGCTGCTCGCCGATCGCTTCGGCCGGCGCACGCTGCTCGGCGTCTCGGCGGCGCTGATCGCGGCGTTCAGCGGCTTCGCGCCGCAGCTGCTCGACGGCGGCGACCTCGGCGAGATCGTCTTCATGGTGCTGGGGTTCGCGCTGCTCGGCCTCTCGTTCGGCCAGTCCTCGGGCGCCGTCACCTCCAACTTCAAGCCGCACGACCGCTATACCGGCGCCGCGCTCACCTCCGATCTGGCGTGGCTGTTCGGCGCGGGGTTCGCGCCGCTGGCGGCGCTGCTGCTGGCGAGCCACTTCGGGCTGCGCTCGGTCGGCGGCTATCTGCTGTCGGGCGCGGTCTGCACGCTGCTGGCGCTCTTCATCAACAAGGAGCTGGCGACGAAGGGCGATTGAGCCGCCCCCTCTCCCGGCGGGGAGAGGGCAAAAGGAGCTATCGCAGGAACTCGCGCACGAACTCGCTCCCCGGCGCCGCCTCGATCGCGGCGGGGGTGTCATATTGCTCGATCCGGCCGTCGTTGAGGATCGCCACCTTGTCGGCCAGCGCGAACGCCTCCTCGCGATCGTGCGTCACGAAGATCGAGGTGAGCTTCACCCGGTCGTGGATCTCGCGCAGCGCGGCGCGCAGCTCGCGCCGCACCTTGGCGTCCAGCGCGCCGAACGGCTCGTCGAGCAGCAGGATCGAGGGGTCGCGCGCCAATGCCCGCGCCAGCGCGACGCGCTGCCGCTGGCCGCCGGAGAGCTGCGCCGGATAGCGCTTCTCCAGCCCCGGCAGCCGCACCAGCTCGAGCAGCTCGGTCGCTCGGCGCGCGATGGCGGCACGGTCCGGCCGCTGCCCGCGCTTCATCACGGTCAGCCCGAAGGCGATGTTCTGCGCGACCGTCATGTGGCGGAACAGCGCATATTGCTGGAAGACGAAGCCGATGCCCCGATCCTGCACCGGCCGCTCGGTCACGTCCTCGCCGTGGAAGCGGATATGCCCGCCGTCCGCCGCCGCGAGGCCCGCGATGATCCGCAGCAGCGTCGTCTTGCCCGATCCCGAGGGGCCGAGCAGCGCCACGAACGCGCCGTCGTCGACCTCGAGGCTGACGCCGTTCAGCGCGCTGTGGGTGTCGAACGTCTTGGAGACGGTGTCGATGGAAATGGTCATCGGGAAGGCGCCTCAATGTCCGGCGGCGGCGATGGCGTCGCGGTGGCGCCATTCGATGAAGCTCTTGACGCCGAGCGTGACGAGCGCGAGCCCGGCGAGCAGCGAGGCGACCGCGAACGCGCCGACGAAATCATACTCGTTGTAGAGCACCTCGACGTGCAGCGGGATGGTGTTGGTCTCGCCCCGGATATGCCCCGAAACGACGGATACCGCGCCGAACTCGCCCATCGCGCGCGCGTTGGTCAGCAGCACGCCGTAGAGCAGCCCCCAGCGGATGTTCGGCAGGGTGACGTTCCAGAAGGTCTGCCAGCCGCTCGCGCCGAGGCTGAGCGCCGCCTCCTCCTCGTCGCGGCCCTGCGCGGTCATCAGCGGGATGAGCTCGCGCGCCACGAACGGGAAGGTCACGAACAGCGTCGCGAGCACGATCCCCGGCACCGCGAACACGATCGGGGTATCATGCGCGATCAGCCAGCTTCCGAACCAGCCGTTGGCGCCGAACACCAGCACGTAGATGAGGCCGGAGACCACCGGCGAGATCGAGAAGGGCAGGTCGATCAGGCTGACGAGCAGATCCTTGCCGCGGAAATCATGCTTGGTGATCGTCCAGGCCGCCGTCACCCCGGCGATGGTGTTGAGCGGCACGGTGAGCACCGCCACCAGCAGGGTGAGCCTGATCGCCGAGACCGCGTCGGGCTCGGTCACCGCCGCCCACCACCGGCCGGCGCCGGCGCTGAACGCCTGCCCGAACACGGCCGCCAGCGGCAGCAGGATGATGAGCAGCAGCCAGGCGAACGCGCCGCCGATCAGCAGCGCGCGCATCGGCGCGGGCTCGCCGGTCGCGGCCCTCATGCGCCGATGCTCATACAGATGCGCCCAGCCGCTTGCGCTCGCGGCCCTGGACGAGGTTGATCGCGACGAGGATCGCGAAGGCGGCGAGCAGCATCACCGATGCGATCGCGGTCGCGCCCTCATAGTCGAACTGTTCCAGCTCGGTGACGATCAGCAGCGGCGCGA
>CAXTPE010000334.1:0-2359 GCA_964245925.1 uncultured Sphingomonadaceae bacterium | reverse complement strand
CCCGCGCCGCCTCGGGCGCGCTGGAGATCATGCCGTGGGTGCGGGTGGTGAACCTGGCGCGCGCGCTCGGCGAGATCGCCGAGGCCGGCTTCTGGCGGATCGGGCTGACCGGGCGCGGCGGCGTGACGCTCGGCGAGGCGCTGGTGCCGGGCGGCATCGCGCTGGTGCTCGGCGCCGAGGGCGAGGGGATGCGGCAGAACACCCAGGCGCATTGCGACCAGCTCGCGAGGCTGCCGATCAGCGCGCGGGTGGAGAGCCTCAACATCTCCAACGCGGCGGCGATCGCGCTCTACGCCACCGCGACCCGGGCGACGCCCTGATGGGGCTGGCCGACGGGCCGCTGCGCGCCGCCATCGATGCGCTCCGCGCCGCGGAGCCGGGGTTCGCGGCGGGCTTCGGGCGGATCGGCTATCCCGCCCCGCGCATCCACGAACGCGGCTATGCGACGCTGCTGCGCACGATCCTCGGCCAGCAGGTCAGCGTCGCGTCGGCGGCATCGGTGTGGCGCAAGCTCGAGGGGGCGCTGGGGCGGGCGGACGATCCGGCGCTGCTCGCGGCGGCGGACGACGCGGTGCTGAAGGGCTGCGGGCTCTCTCGCCAGAAGCTCGGCTATGCGCGCGGCCTGGCCGAGGAGGTGGTCTCCGGGCGGCTCGATCTCGCCGCCCTGCCGGCCGACGACGAGGAAGCGATCGCGGCGCTGGTGCGGATCAAGGGCATCGGCCGCTGGTCGGCGGAGATCTACCTGCTGTTCGCGGAGGGACGCCCCGACATCTGGCCGGCGGGCGATCTCGCGGTGCAGGTCGAGGTCGGCCGGCTGCTCGGGCTGCCGGCCAGGCCGAGCGAGCGGGAGACGCGCGCGCTGGCCGAAGCCTGGCGGCCGCATCGCGGCGCGGCGGCGATCTTCGCCTGGCATCATTACAACACGAGCGTGCTGTGATCTACTCCGGGCCGAGGCCGTGGTCGGCGAGGAAGCGGATGCTCTCGTCGAGCACCGGCGCGCGCGAACGGAACGGCTTGGAGAGCGCCATGACGACATCGTCGTGGCCGAGCCCGGGATATTCGCGGAGCACCGTCGCGCGGCCGCCGAGCGCGTGCTGCCGCGCCGCGAGCGAGACCGCGTTGCGGGGGCGCACCTCCTCGTCGGCGGTGCCGGTCGCGAGCCACAGCGGCGGCGCGTCGGCGCGCGCGAAGCTGATCGGCTGGGTGACGCGCGGATCGGGCGCGTCGCCGAGCGCGGCGACGGCGCGCGGCGAGGTCCACGGATAGAAGTCATAGGGGCCGGCGAGGCCCAGCGCCGCGCGGATCACTCCCGGACCGGCGCCGGCGGCGGCCAGATAGCGTCGGTCGAGCGCGAGCATGACGGCGATATAGGCGCCCGCCGAATGGCCGGCGACGATGATGCGCGCGGGATCGCCGCCATAGCGCGCGATATGGTCGCGCACCCAGCGGACGGCCTGCGCGCCGTCCGCGACGAAGGCCGGGAAGCGCACCCGCGGCACCTTGCGGTAATCGGGCAGCACGACGACATAGCCGCGCGCCGCATAGGCCTTCGCCACGAAGCCATAGTCCCGCCGCGACCCCTTGACCCATGCGCCGCCGTAGAAGAAGACCAGCACCGGCCGGCGCGCCGCCGCCGGCGCCGGGCGCGCCCAGATGTCGAGCCGGTTGCCGGCGTCGCCGAACGGCAGGGACGAACCCACCCGCGCGACGCCGCCGTCGCCGGGGAACAGATCGTCGAGGACGTCGAGCGACCCGGGCGGCGAATAGAGGTAGAGGCCACCAGCCGCGGCGAGCAGCGCCGCCACGACGACCAGCAGCAGGCGCGCGATCAGCGCCACCGCAGCACACCCTCGCTGATCGCCACCGCGCTCCCCTCGACCTCGATCCGCGCCGGCCTGGCCCCGGCGATCGTCGCGAACAGGCGGATGCGGCTGGGGCGGCCCATGTCGTCGCCCTGGTGGATGTGCCATGCGTGCGCGCCGTCGCCGACCCCGCCCTCGGCCGCGAGCCAGGCCGCGAGCGCGACGGCGGCGCTGCCGGTGGCGGGATCCTCGACGATGCCGTGGCCCGGCGCGAACATGCGGGCGTGGATGGTGCCGCCGTCGCGGCAGAAGGGATAGAGCTGCGGCGCTTCGGTATCGGCGAGGCCCGCCCGCCAGCGGGCGCCGTCGACCCGCGCGGCGGCGAGCGCGGCGCGGCTCGCCAGCGGCACGAAGGCGAAGCCCAGGCCGACGCCATAGGCCGCCGGCGCGGACAGCACCGCATCGGCCGGCAGGCTCAGCATCGCGGCCACGTCCGCCGCCGACATGTCCAGCGGCTTGCGCTCGGGGAGCGCGGGCGCGGCGAGGCGGGCGAGGCG
>CAXTPE010000333.1:0-2372 GCA_964245925.1 uncultured Sphingomonadaceae bacterium | reverse complement strand
CGGCGGCGGCGCGTCTTCGTCATCGGCGCTGGGCACCCTCACCCAACCCTCTCCCGAACGGGAGAGGGCTATGACGTTCGACCTCCCGCGCATCCTCGCCGCCAAGTCCCCGCTCACCCTGTCGGGCGCGCCGGCCGGCTTCCTGCCGTGGCTGCTCGCCGATCTTTCGCGCGCCACGCAAGGCCGCGCCGTCTATGTCGCGCCCGACGAGCAGGCGATGCGCGCCATCGCCGAGGCCGCGCGCTATTTCGCGCCCGATCTCGCCGCGCTCGCCTTCCCGGCGTGGGACTGCCTGCCCTACGACCGCGCCTCGCCGTCGCTGCGCATCGCCTCCGAGCGGCTGGCGACGCTGCATGCGCTCCAGCGCAAGCGGAGCGGCCCGCAGCTCCTCGTCACCACCGTCAACGCCTTCACCCAGCGCACGCTCAGCCCGTTCCGCATCCGCCAGCTCGTCGCCAGGCTCGCGCCGGGCGAGCGGATCGATCGCGACAAGCTCGCCGCGCTGCTTCGGGCGAACGGTTATCTCCGCACCGACACCGTCGCGGATCCCGGCGAATATGCGGTGCGCGGCGGCATCGTCGACCTGTGGCCGTCGGGCGAGGAGAGCGCGCTCCGGCTCGACTTCTTCGGCGACGAGATCGAGAGCGTGCGCCGCTTCGATCCCGCCGACCAGCGCAGCACCGCGAAGCTCGACGAGGGCTTCACCCTGCTGCCGGCGTCCGAGGCGCTGCTCGACGAGGACACCGTCAAGCGCTTCCGCGCGCGCTACCGCGAGACGTTCGGGGCGACGGCGACCGGCGATCCGCTCTACCAGGCGGTATCGGACGGGCGGCGGCTCGCCGGCATGGAGCACTGGCTGCCGCTGTTCGAGGAGAAGCTCGCGACGCTCGCCGATCATCTCGGCGACGGCGACATCGTCGTCCGCGACGCCGGCACCAAGGGCGCCGGAGAGGCGCGCTTCGAGGCAGTGACCGACTATCACGCCAACCGCATCCGCGCCGCCTCGGGCGAGGCGGGCAGCTACCGCCCGCTCGCGCCCGAGACGCTCTACCTCACCGACAAGGAATGGGACGCGCTGATCGTCGCGCTGCCGATGCACGTCGCCACCCCATTCCGCGAGCCCGCGAGCAAGAGCGTGCTCGACTTCGAGGTCGATAGCCCGCGCGACTTCGCGCCCGAGCGCAAGGCCGCGCGGAACGTCTACGAGGCGGTCGCGGACCATGTCGCCAAGCTGCGGAAGGACAAGCGGAAACTCATCCTCGCGAGCTATACGAAGGGCTCGCGCGAGCGGCTCGGCGGGCTGCTCAAGGAGCATGGGCTGAAGCGCACGGCGCCGGCGGAGAGCTGGGACGAGGCGCTCGGGCTCGCCAGCGACGGCGTCGCGCTGGCCGTCATCCCGCTTGAGCATGGCTTCACCACCCCGGATGTGGCGGTGCTCACCGAGCAGGACATGCTCGGCGATCGCCTGGTGCGCCGCGCGCGCCGCAAGAAGAGCAACGACGCCTTCCTCAACGAGCTCGCCACGCTCTCGCCGGGCGATCTCGTCGTCCATGCCGATCATGGCATCGGCCGCTACGAGGGACTGACCCAGATCCCGGTAGGCAAGGCGCCGCACGATTGCGTCGCGCTCGAATATGCCGGCGGCGACAGGCTCTACGTGCCGGTCGAGAACATCGACATCCTCTCGCGCTACGGCTCGGAAAACGAGGGCGTGACGCTCGACCGGCTGGGCGGCGAGGCGTGGCAGCGCCGCAAGGCGAAGATGAAGGAGCGCATCCGCGAGATCGCGGGCGAGCTGATGAGGACCGCCGCCGCGCGCGCGCTCCGCCCCGCCGACATCGCCGAGCCGGACGCCGGCGGCTATCCCGCCTTCGTCGACCGCTTTCCCTATGAGGAGACCGACGACCAGGATCGCGCCATTTCCGATGTGCTCGACGATCTCGCCGCCGGGCGGCCGATGGACCGGCTGGTCTGCGGCGACGTCGGCTTCGGAAAGACCGAGGTGGCGCTGCGCGCCGCCTTCGTCGCGGCGATGGCGGGGTTGCAGGTGGCGGTGGTCTGCCCGACGACGCTGCTTGGGCGGCAGCATTATCAGCAGTTCACCGATCGCTTCGCCGGCTTCCCGCTGGAGATCGGCCGCCTCTCCCGCCTCGTCACGGCGGCGGAGGCGAAGAAGGTCCGCGAGGGCGCGGCCGCCGGCACGATCGACATCGTCGTCGGCACGCACGCGCTGCTCGCCAAGTCGATCCAGTTCAAGCGGCTCGGGCTCGTGATCGTCGACGAGGAGCAGCGCTTCGGCGTCACCCACAAGGAACGCCTCAAGGCGATGAAGGCGGATGTCCACGTCCTGACGCTCACCGCCACGCCGATCC
>CAXTPE010000332.1:0-2435 GCA_964245925.1 uncultured Sphingomonadaceae bacterium | reverse complement strand
GCACCGGCGGCGAATGCACCATCGCCTTGGCGACCATCAGCCGCCGCTTCATGCCGCCCGAGAGGGTGCGGGCGTAGGCGTCGGCCTTGTCGGCGAGGTGGACGGCGCGCAGCAGCTCCATCGTCCGGCGCCTGCCCTTCGGCACGCCCCACAGGCCGGCGGTGTTCTCCAGCGTCTCGCGCGGCGTGAAGAAGGGATCGAACACCACCTCCTGCGGCACGATCCCGATCGCGGCCTTGGCGTTGCGCGGGTGCGCGTCGATGTCGAAGCCCCAGATGCTGGCGCGGCCGGCGGTCTTGTTGACCATGCCGGCGAGGATGTTGATGAGCGTCGACTTGCCGGCGCCATTGGGGCCGAGCAGCCCGAAGATCTGCCCCTGCGGCACCTCGAATCCCACATCGTCCAGCGCGCGCTTGCCGCCGGCATAGACCTTCTCGAGGCCCTCGATCACGATCGCCGCATCCGTCATCCGCCGCCGATAGCGGCTGGCGGCGCGATGCGCAAAGCCGCGCGGGCGCCTTGCGTTTACGATATGTTTACGCAGGCGCGCGCAGGCTCCGGCGCATGAAGATGGATCGCTGTTTCGTCGCGCACGAGGACGTGCGCCTTGTCGCCCCACCGGCCCGCCGCCGGCGCGACTGGCGCGCGCCCGTGCTGGTCGTGGCGGCGCTGCTCGCCGCCGGCACCGCCGTCGCCAACCGGCCGGCGCCGCCGGCCCGGACGCCCGCGCAGCCGCTCTCCTGATTGCCGCTCGCCCGATTGCGGGGGACGGCGCCGCTTGCTAGCAGGCGCCCGTGAGACCGCCGCCAGACATCACCCGCGTGAAGACCAGCCGCGTCGCGTGCGACGGGGCGACCGACATCGCCGGCGGCGCCGCGCTCGGCCATCCGCGCGTGTTCCTCGAGATCGAGGCCGAGCGCGGCTATGTCGACTGCGGCTATTGCGATCACCGCTTCGTCCTGATCGGCGGCGTCGCCGATGGCGCGGACCAGGCGGCGCTGCCCGATCGCGGGGATGGCGCGGGGCGCTGATCCCCTTCGACTTCGCTCGGGACATGCTTATATCCAGTGGCATGACCTGTAGCAGCCCCGCCGCCACCGATCCCCGCGCCTTCCTCTATCGCGATGCCAAGCTCGATCCGGACGGCGCGCTCCGGCTCGCCCGCGAATCGCTCGGGCACTGCGACGATGGCGAGCTGTTCCTGCAATATGCGGCGAGCGAGAGCTTCGGCTTCGACGACGGCCGGCTCAAGGCCGCCGACTTCAACACCCAGACCGGCTTCGGCCTGCGCGGCGTCTCGGGCGAGACCACCGCCTTCGCGCATGCCAACGACATCTCCGAGGCCGCGATTCGCCGCGCCGCCGAGACGATGGCGCTGCTCGATCCCGCCGCCGCCGTCCAGGCTCCGCCGCCGCGCCGCACGAACGCGCGGCTCTACACCGCCGACGATCCGCTGGGGGCGGTGCCGTTCGCCGACAAGGTGGCGCTCTGCCAGGCGATCGACGCGGCCGCGCGCGCGCGCGATCCCCATGTCGTCCAGGTCTCGGCATCGCTGGCGGGATCGTGGAGCGTGATCGAGATCGTGCGGCCGGACGGGTTCGTCGCGACCGACGTGCGCCCGCTGGTCCGCCTCAACGTCGCCATCGTCGTCGAGCGGGGCGGGCGGCGCGAGAGCGGCTCGTTCGGGATCGGCGGCCGCTATCTCTACGACGACATCATGGCGCCCGCCGTCTGGAACCGCGCGATCGACGAGGCGCTCGCCCAGGCGCTCGTCAATCTCGACGCGGTCGACGCGCCGGCGGGCGAGATGACGGTGGTGTGCGGCCCGGGCTGGCCGGGGGTGCTGCTCCACGAGGCGGTCGGCCACGGCCTGGAGGGGGACTTCAACCGCAAGGGCTCGTCGGCCTTCTCCGGCCGGCTGGGCGAGCGGGTGGCGGCGCCGGGCGTGACGGTCGTCGACGACGGCTCGCTCGGGCGGCGGCGCGGCTCGCTCACCATCGACGACGAGGGCACCCCCACCCAGCGCACCACGCTGATCGAGGACGGCATCCTCAGGGGCTATATCCACGATCGCCTCAACGCGCGGCTGATGGGCGTCGCGCCGACCGGCAACGGCCGCCGCCAGAGCTTCGCGCACGCGCCGATGCCGCGCATGACCAACACCTTCATGCTCGGCGGCGCGGACGATCCCGCCGAGATCCTGTCGCGCGTCCCGAACGGCATCTATGCGAAGAGCTTCGGCGGCGGCAGCGTCGACATCGTCAGCGGCAAGTTCGTCTTCTCCTGCACCGAGGCGTACCGGATCGAGAACGGTCGGCTGGGGCAGCCGCTCAAGGGCGCGACGCTGATCGGCGACGGTCCCTCGGTGCTCACCAGGGTGCGCGCGATCGGCAACGACATGGCGCTCGACGAGGGCGTCGGCATCTGCGGCAAGG
>CAXTPE010000331.1:0-2453 GCA_964245925.1 uncultured Sphingomonadaceae bacterium | reverse complement strand
AGCCGCGCCGCCGAGGCGCTCGAGCGGCGCGACGCCGCCAACCGCGAGGAGCGCACCGCGCTCGGCGTCGAGGACGCGCTTGCCGAGCTGCCGTACATGACCGAGGCGATGCTGGTGACGCTCGGCAAGGCGGGCATCAAGACGCTCGACGACCTGGGCGATCTCGCCACCGACGAGCTGATCCTCAAGAAGCGCGTCGAGCCCCGCCGCCGCACGCCGAGCACCGATCCCGAGAAGCCCGGCATCCTCTCCGAATATGGGCTGAGCCAGGATCAGGGCAACGAGATGATAATGGCCGCGCGCGCCCACTGGTTCGCCGACGAGAAGCCCGCCGACACGACTCCGGCCGAGGAGGTCGCGTCCGCGGATGGCGAGCGATGAGACCCTTGGAAGCGTAATCTCCGGCGGAAAAGGGAGCCGTCCCTCGATTTCGCCCGGGACGAACGGCGTGGATGATGAGGGCGATCCTCCCCCACCCCCGTTCGGGCCGAGCGAAGCCGAGGCCGCGCCGCCGCATTCCCCCGAGCGCACCTGCGTCCTCACCCGGATGCACGGCACGCGCGATTCGCTGATCCGCCTCGCGCTCTCGCCGGACGGCGCGATCCTGCCGGACGTGCGCGCCAGGGCGCCGGGGCGTGGCGCGTGGATCGCGGTGGCGCGGCCCGAGCTGGAGACGGCGCTGGCCAGGGGCAAGCTGCGCGGCGCGCTCCAGCGCGCGTTCAAGGTCAGGAGCGTCGACGTGCCGAGCGATCTGCCCGCGCGGATCGAGGCGGCGCTGGCCCGCGCCTGCCTCGACCGGCTGGGGCTGGAGGCGCGCGCCGGCAACCTGCTCTCCGGCTCCGACAGGATCGCGGACGCGGCGCGTTCGGGCAAGGTCCACATGCTGCTGCACGCCGCCTGCGCCGGCGAGGACGGCACGCGCAAGCTCGACCAGGCCTGGCGCGTGGGCGGCGGCGAGGCGCGCGGGCTGGCGGTCCCGGTCGGGCGCACCATATTGAGCGTGGCGCTCGGACGCGAGAACGTGGTACATATCGCGCTCATAGACCGGGCTGCCGCGGCGCGTGTCGGCCACGCGCTGCACCGCTGGCGCGGATTTATCGGACCGAACGGCGGAGGCCAGCCCAGCGAGACGATCGCGGGGATGCCTGCCGCCGACGGCATTTGCGAGGGTTGAAGACAGTCGATGAGCGATCAGCAGGACAAGCCGAAGCTGGGCATGCGCGCGCCGCTGGGGCTGAAGCGCACGATCGAGACGGGCAAGGTGAAGCAGAGCTTCAGCCACGGCCGCTCGAACACCGTCGTCGTCGAGGTCAAGCGCCGCCGCATCCTCGGCAGGCCGGGCGAGCCGGAGCCGCTCGTCGAGGCGGCGCCGCCGCCCGCGCCCGCGCCGGCCGCCGCCGTGCCCGCGCCGGCGCCGCGCCCCGCGGCGCCGCCGCAGCCATCGTCGCGCCCGCTGTCCGCCTTCGAGCGGCGCGAGCAGCAGGATCGCCTGCTGCGCGAGGCCGAGGAGGCGCGGATGAGCGCCAACGAGGAGAACCGCCGCCGCGACGAGCGCCTGCGCGCCGAGGCGGGCGACGAGGAGCGCCGCCGCGCCGAGGTGAATCGCGGCGGCGTCGATGCGAAGATCGAGGAGGCCGCTCCGGTCGAGGCGCCCGCGCCCGCGCCCGCGGCCGCCGCGGAACCCGTCGCCGCCATCGAGCAGCCCGGGGCCGGCGACGCCGCGCCCGCGACCCGCGATGCCGCCCCGCCGCCGCGCCGCTTCACGCCCGTCGCCTCGCCCGTCCGCCGCCCCGAGCCGCCCAAGCCCGCCGCGCGCGACCGCAAGGGCGACGACCGCCGCCAGTCCGGCAAGCTCACCGTCACCCGCGCGCTGGACGATGAATCCTCCAGCGCCCGCACGCGCAGCCTCGCCGCGCTCAAGCGCTCGCGCGAGAAGGACAAGCGCGCCCATCAGTCGGGCGGCCCGCAGGCCAAGCAGGTCCGCGACGTCACCGTGCCGGAGTCGATCTCGGTCGGCGAGCTCGCCAACCGCATGGCCGAGCGCGGCGCCGATCTCGTCAAGGCGCTCTTCAAGATGGGCATGCCCGTCACCGTCAACCAGGCGATCGACCAGGACACCGCCGAGCTGCTCGTCACCGAGTTCGGCCACAATGTCCGCCGCGTCTCCGAGAGCGACGTCGACATCGCGGTGGATACCGATGTCGACGCGGCGGAGACCCTCCAGACGCGCCCGCCGGTCGTCACGATCATGGGCCATGTCGATCACGGCAAGACGAGCCTGCTCGACGCGCTGCGCGGCACCGATGTCGTCTCGGGCGAGGCCGGCGGCATCACCCAGCATATCGGCGCCTATCAGGTGACGGTGAAGTCCGGCGCGAAGGTCACCTTCCTCGATACGCCGGGCCACGAAGCCTTCTCCGAGATGCGCGCGCGCGGCGCCAACATCACCGACA
>CAXTPE010000330.1:0-2489 GCA_964245925.1 uncultured Sphingomonadaceae bacterium | reverse complement strand
CATCCGCCGCCGGATCGAGCGCAAGGTGATCGAGGCGCAGATCCAGGGCTTCTACGTCTGCTCGCTCTCCTGCCGCTCGATCATCTACAAGGGGCTGTTCCTCGCCGAGGAGCTGTCGGTCTTCTATCCGGACCTCGGCGACGAGCGCTTCGTCAGCCGCTTCGCGATCTTCCACCAGCGCTATTCGACCAACACCTTCCCGCAATGGTGGCTGGCGCAGCCGTTCCGCTGCCTCGCGCACAACGGCGAGATCAACACGATCCGCGGCAACAAGAACTGGATGCTCAGCCACGAGATCAAGATGGCGGCGATCGCGTTCGGCGAGCACAGCGAGGAGATCAAGCCGCTGATTCCGGCGGGCGCGTCCGACACCGCGGCGCTCGATGCCGTGTTCGAGGCGATCTGCCGGGCGGGCCGCGACGCGCCGACCGCCAAGCTGATGCTCGTCCCCGAGGCCTGGCAGAACAGCCACGACCTCGCCCCCGCGCACCGCGACATGTACGCCTATTACGCCTCGATGATGGAGCCGTGGGACGGCCCCGCCGCGCTGGCGATGACCGACGGGCGCTGGGTGGTGGCGGGCGTCGATCGCAATGCGCTGCGCCCGCTGCGCACCACCCAGACCGCCGACAATCTGCTCATAGTCGGCTCCGAGACGGGCATGGTGGTGGTGCCCGAGAGCACGATCATCGCCAAGGGCCGGCTTGGCCCGGGCGGGATGATCGCGGTCGATCTCGACGAGGGCCGGCTCTACGACGATGGCGCGATCAAGGACCGCATCTCCGCGACGCATCCGTTCGGCGACTATGTCTCCGGCTTCAGCAGCATGGCCGATCTCGCCGTGCCGCCGGGCGAGCACCGCCCGGTCTGGAGCCGCGCCGAGCTGATCCGCCGCCAGGTCGCCGCCGGGCTGACGCTCGAGGACATGGAGCTGATCCTCGCGCCTTATGTGGAGGACGCCAAGGAGGCGATCGGCTCGATGGGCGACGATACGCCGCTTGCCGTCATCTCCGACAAGCCGCGGCTCATCAGCCATTTCTTCCGGCAGAACTTCAGCCAGGTGACGAACCCGCCGATCGACAGCCTGCGCGAGACCCGCGTGATGAGCCTGACGACGCGCTTCGGCAATCTCGGCAACATCCTCGATGTCGAGGCGCGGCAGAACGGCGTGCTCGTGCTCGACAGCCCGATGCTGGATTGCGCGGGCTGGGCGGCGCTCAAGGCCCATTTCGGCGCCCAGGCCGCCGAGATCGACTGCACCTTCGTCGCCGCCGGACCGGACGCGCTCCGCCAGGCGATCGCGTCGATCCGCGCGCAGGCCGAGCAGGCGGTGCGCGAGGGGCGCAGCGAGCTGTTCCTCACCGACGAGGGCGTGGGACCGGAGCATGTCGCCATCCCGATGATGCTGGCGGTGGCCGCGGTCCACACCCATCTCGTCCGCAAGGGGCTGCGTTCCTATTCGTCGATCAACGCGCGCGCCGCCGAGTGCCTCGATACCCATTATTTCGCGGTGCTGATCGGCGTCGGCGCGACGACGGTGAACGCCTATCTCGCCGAGGCCGCGATCGCCGATCGGCACGGGCGCGGGCTGTTCGGAACCCTGGGCCTCCCCGAGTGCCTGAAGCGCTACCGCAAGGCGATCGACGACGGGCTGCTCAAGATCATGTCGAAGATGGGGATCGCGGTGATCTCCAGCTATCGCGGCGGCTATAATTTCGAGGCGGTGGGGCTTTCCCGCGCGCTGGTCAACGATCTGTTCCCCGGCATGCCGGCGAAGATCTCCGGCGAGGGCTATGCCAGCCTCGGGCTGAACGCCACCGAGCGGCACGAGAAGGCCTATGACAGCGCGGTCGCGACGTTGCCGATCGGCGGCTTCTACCGGCAGCGCGACGGCGGCGAGGCGCATGCCTATTCCGCCCAGCTCATGCACCTGCTGCAGAGCTCGGTCTCGACCGACAGCTACTCGACCTATCTGCAATTCTCGCGCGGGGTGCGCGATCTGCCGCCGGTCTATCTGCGCGACCTGCTCGAGTTCAACTGGGCGCGCGAAGCGATCGCGATCGACGAGGTCGAGGCGATCACCGAGATCCGCAAGCGCTTCGTGACGCCGGGCATGTCGCTCGGCGCGCTCTCGCCGGAAGCGCATGAGACGCTGGCGATCGCGATGAACCGCATCGGCGCCAAGGCGGTGTCCGGCGAGGGCGGCGAGGATTCGAGCCGCTACACACCCTATGCCAATGGCGACAACGCCAATTCGACGATCAAGCAGGTCGCCTCGGGGCGCTTCGGGGTGACGGCCGAATATCTCGGCGCCTGCGAGGAGCTGGAGATCAAGGTCGCGCAGGGCGCCAAGCCCGGCGAGGGCGGGCAGCTGCCCGGCTTCAAGGTGACCGAGATGATCGCCCGCCTGCGGCACTCGACGCCCGGCGTCATGCTGATCTCGCCGCCGCCGCACCACGACATCTACTCGATCGAGGATCTGGCGCAGC
>CAXTPE010000329.1:0-2502 GCA_964245925.1 uncultured Sphingomonadaceae bacterium | reverse complement strand
AGCTCGCCGCCAACTTCCTCGCCATGGTCCAGCTCGCCTCAATGCGGCTGTGGCTTCGGGCTTATGAGTCTACAGCCTAGGCGGATGAGGCAGGCGCCGCCGGCGTGTCGCGAGATCATTGCCGTCGCCGACGGGCGGGGCTACACATGCGGGGGTGGAACACAACCATCGCCTGCATCGCGGCGCCGAGCTCGTTTCGGCGGCCGAGGACGCGCTGGTATCGGCGGGCGAGCAGTGGACGCCGATGCGTGCGTCGGTGTTCGAAGTGCTCGCCGGTCAGTCGCGCCCGGTGTCGGCCTATGACATTGCCGAGGCCATCTCGCAGCGCGAGGGTCGCCGCGTCGCCGCCAACAGCGTGTACCGCATCCTCGATCGCTTCGTGAGCAACAATCTCGCGCTGCGGATCGAGAGCGCCAACGCCTATGTCGCCAACCCGCACCCCGGCTGCGTGCACGACTGCATCTTCCTGCTCTGCGACGGCTGCGGCCAGACGACCCATGTCGACGACGACGGCCTCGCCCGCCCGGTGCGCGCCGCGGCCGCGGCGACCGGCTTCGCGGTGGAGCGGACGATCATCGAGGTGCGCGGCTTCTGCGCGCGCTGCCAGCCCCCGCCGAGCCTGTCCTGAGGGGCGCGACGAAGCCTTGAATCCACACCGTCATGCCGCGCGGGCTGAGCATCCCGCGCGGCGGGCGGATCGCTCATCCTCACGAGGCCCCGGCCTTCGCTGGGGTGACGGAAGAGACGCGGTGCTGCCTGGTCGCTGGCGCGGGATGACGTCAGCTCGGGCTGTTTGCGTCATTTCCGCGAAGCCGGAAAACAGCGGATCGACGTGAGGCGATCGCGCTCTGATTCGGTGCGCAACCCGCTATAGCCGCCGCCATGCACCTCGCCGCCACCGCCATCGTCTGCGCCGTCCGCGCGCATGGCGAGCATGGCGCGATCGCGCGGCTGCTGACCCCCGACGACGGGCTGCGGCCCGGCTATGTGCGCGGCGGGCGGTCGCGGCGGGTACGGCCGGTGCTGGTGCCGGGCAATATCGTCGCCGCCGAGTGGCGCGCGCGCAGCGACGAGCAGCTCGCCGGGCTGAACGTCGATCTCGTCCGCAGCCGCGCGCCGTTGCTGGCCGAGCCGTTCGCCGCCGCCGGGATCGAATGGGCGACCGCGCTCACCGCCGCGGCGCTGCCCGAGGCGCAGCCCTATCCGCGCCTCCATGCCGGGCTCGACGGGCTGCTGACGGCGATCGAGGCGGCGCCGGCCGCGCGCGATTGGGCCGGCGCGCTGGTGCGCTACGAGCTGCTGCTGCTGGCGGAGCTCGGCTTCGGGCTCGATCTGTCGCAGTGCGCGGGCGGCGGAGACGCGCGCGATCTCGCCTGGGTAAGCCCGAAGAGCGGGATCGCCGTGAGCCGCGCCGCCGGTGCCGATCATGCCGACAAGCTGCTGCCGTTGCCCCGGTTCCTGCTGGAAGGGGGCGAGGCGGGATGGGACGATGTGCTCGCCGGGCTGCGGCTGACGGGACACTTCCTCGCGCGCGAGCTGCTCCCCGGCCGCCGCGCGACGGCGCTCGATGCGCGCGAGCGGCTGGTGGGGCGGATCGGGCGGGGGCGTTCCTAAACGATATCTCACCCGTTCCCCGGCGACCGCCGGAGCCCACACCACGGCCAGCCGACCGTGCTCGGTCTTGTCGGGGGCTGAGCCCCGGCCTTCGCCGGGGAGCCGCTCACTCGCTGGCGTGCAGCTCGCGCTCGATCGCGCTCACCAGCGCGTCGTCGTCGGGCGTTGTGTTGGGGGCGAAGCGGGCGACGACGTCGCCGTCGCGGCCGATCAGGAACTTCTCGAAGTTCCACAGCACTTCGGGCTCCTCGGTCGGCGTCATGCCGTAGCCGCGCAGGCGATCACGCATGCTCTCGCCGCTCGTCGTGGCGCTGGGCGCCGCCTCGGTGAGCGCGGCGTAGAGCGGATGCTTGTCGGGCCCGGTCGCCACGATCTTGGAGAACATCGGGAAATCGACCTCGAACTTGGTCGTGCAGAAATCCTTGATCTCTTCCTCCGTGCCGGGCTCCTGGCCGCCAAAGTCGTTGGCCGGGAAGCCCAGCACCTCGAGGCCCTGGTCCTTGTACTTGCGGTAGAGCGCCTCCAGCCCCTCGTACTGCGGCGTCAGCCCGCACTTGGAGGCGACGTTGACGACGAGCAGCACCTTGCCCTCGTGCGCGCCCAGGCTGTCGTCCTGGCCGTCGATCGTCTTGAGCGGAATGTCCTGGATTGCGGTCGCCATGGCTCGTCTCCTCGTGTGTCGGTGCCAGCCTTAGCGGACGCGGATGACGCTTCAAGACGTTGACGAGGACGGGGGCCAGCCGCAAAGCGGCGGCATGAAGCGCATGACGGGTCAGGATCGCGGCATCAACGAGGGTTGGCGCCCGGCGACGAAGGCCGTGCGCCGCGGCACCGCGCGCTCCGAATATGGCGAGACGAGCGAGGCGATCTTCCTCACCTCGGGCTACC
>CAXTPE010000328.1:0-2534 GCA_964245925.1 uncultured Sphingomonadaceae bacterium | reverse complement strand
GTGCTGAGCCTCGGCGCGGTGTTCTCGCTGTTCGCCGGCTTCTATTACTGGTTCCCGAAGATGTCGGGCCGGATGTATTCCGAGGTGCTGGGCCAGATCCACTTCTGGGTGTTCTTCATCGGCGTGAACCTGCTGTTTTTCCCGATGCACTTCCTCGGCCTCCAGGGCATGCCGCGCCGCTATCCGGACTATCCGGACGCGTTCGCCAAGTGGAACTACATCGCCTCGATCGGCTATGTGGTGATGGCGGCGAGCATGGCGGTGTTCTTCGTCAACATCCTCTACTCGCTGTTCGCGGGGAAGAAGGCGCCGGACAATCCCTGGGGCGAGGGCGCCACCACGCTCGAGTGGACGCTGCCGAGCCCGCCGCCCTATCACCAGTTCGAGACGCTGCCGCGGATCGACTGATCCGCGCGCCATCCGACGAGTAGAGTGCAGCTTATGACGTCCGCCATCCTGTCCGCGCCAACCGCAGCCGCCGGCATGCCGGCCGACTGGCGCGATTTCGTGGCGCTCACCAAGCCGCGCGTGATGACGCTGGTGGTGTTCACCGGCTGGTGCGGATTGCTCGCCGCGCCCGGCAGCATGAACCCGGTGCTCGCCTTCACGGCCCTGCTCTGCATCGCGGTCGGCGCCGGCGCGGCCGCCGCGCTCAACCAGTGGTACGAGATCGACATCGACGCGGCGATGCGCCGCACGGCCGATCGGCCGCTCCCGGCCGGGCGGATGGACCCGGACGCCGCCTTCCAGTTCGGCGTCGGGCTGGCGAGCTTCGCGGTGATCCTGATGGGCTTCGCGGTGAACCTGCTCGCCGCCGCGATCCTGCTCGGCTCGATCCTGTTCTACGTGTTCGTCTACACGATCTGGCTGAAGCGCCGCACGCCGCAGAACATCGTCATCGGCGGCGCCGCCGGCGCCTTCCCGCCGCTGATCGGCTGGGCCGCCGCGACCGGCCGGATCGACGCGCTGCCGCTCCTCCTGTTCGCGCTCGTCTTCCTCTGGACGCCGCCGCACTTCTGGTCGCTATCGCTGTTCGTGCGGTCGGACTATGCCGCCGCCGGCGTGCCGATGCTGCCGGTGGTGGCCGGCCCGCGCGCGACGCGGCGCCGGATCGGGCTCTACAGCGTCGCGATGGCGCTGGTGGCGCTGGCGCCCTGGGCGCTCGGCATGGCGCACGGCGTCTATGGCCTCGCCGCGCTCGCGCTCGATGCGGTGTTCCTCGCGCTGGCGGCGCAGGTCACCTATAGCCGCGAGCCCGATCAGGCGAGGATGACGGCCGAGCGCCGGCTGTTCGGCTATTCGATCCTCTATCTGTTCGCGATCTTCGGCGCGCTCGTCGCCGACCGGCTGCTGGTCGCCTGATGCCCGTCCCGGATCGCGTGCCGCCGCGCGTGCCCCCGCTCGCGCCGTTCGACGAGGCGCTGATCCGCCGCCGCCAGCGCGCGCGCGCGCTCGCCACCGCCGTCATCCTGTTCGCGCTGGTGATCCTGTTCTACGGCATCAGCATCGCCAAGATGGTCCATTAGGCCGTGACGCCGGCCAGGAGACTGGACCGCAACGCGCGCACCGGGCTGATCTTCGCCGGCCTCGCCTGCTCGATGCTGGGCATGGGCTATGCCGCGGTGCCGCTCTACCGGATGTTCTGCCAGTCGACCGGCTTCAACGGCACCGCCCGGATCGACACGAGCGCGCATGCGCCGGGCGCGGTCGCGGGCAGGATCGTCTCGGTCCGCTTCGATTCGAACGTCAACGCCAGGCTCGACTGGAAATTCGGTCCCGAGGAGCAGACCAAGCGGGTCGCGATCGGCGCGCGCGAGATGACCTTCTTCGACGCGACCAACGCCGGCCCCCGCACCGTCACCGGCACCGCCGCGTTCAACATCACCCCCGACCAGGCCGCCAAATATTTCGTCAAGATCCAGTGCTTCTGCTTCACCAGGCAGACGCTGGCGCCGGGGCAGTCGCGCCGCATGCCGGTGGTGTTCTACGTCGACCCGAAGTTCGCCGACGATCCGGACACCAGGGACATCAGCGAGATCACGCTCTCCTACACCTTCTTCCCGGTGGACCCGTCGCGGGTCGAGAGCTAAGAGCGGCACACCACGACGGGCACAACGAGGGGCGAGCATGGCCGGCGCGAAGAACCACGATTATCACATCCTCTCGCCGAGCCCGTGGCCGATCATCGGCTCCTTCTCGGCGTTCGCGATGGCGATCGGCGCGATCCGCTGGATGCACATCATGCCGTTCGGCGGCTATGTCTTCTTCGCCGGCGTGCTCGGCGTGCTGTTCACCATGTACTCCTGGTGGGCCGACGTGATCGGCGAGGCGCACGCCGGGGATCACACCCCGGTCGTCTCGCTCCACCTGCGCTACGGGATGATCCTGTTCATCGCATCCGAGGTGATGTTCTTCGTCGGCTGGTTCTGGGCCTATTTCGACGCCTCGCTGTTCCCCAAGGCGGCGATCGGCGGGGTCTGGCCGCCCAAGGGCATCGAGGTGCTCGATCCGTTCGCCTTCCCGCTGCTCAACAC
>CAXTPE010000327.1:0-2551 GCA_964245925.1 uncultured Sphingomonadaceae bacterium | reverse complement strand
GGGCTTCGAATCGACCAGGCCCGGCATCTATGTGATCGGCGCGCTGGCCGGCTATCCGCTGATCAAGCATTGCATGAACCAGGGCCACGACGTCGTCGAGTTCATCAACGGCAACACCGGCCTCAAGCCCGCCGACCAGCCGATCCTCGAGGCCAAGTTCAAGGGCCTGCCCGGGCGGCGCTCGGTCGACGAGTGGCTGGAGCTGCTGCGCGCGAACATCGCGATCCTGCAGGAGCTGTCGCCGCTCCAGATGCGCGAGTTCATGCTCGATTCGGATGTGCTGGCGCTGCGCAAGGGCGAGCTGGTGTTCGAGCGCAACGCGCCCGGCTCCTCGCTGTTCGGGATCGCCGGCGGCACCGTACGGGTGGAGATCGACCCGCGCGATCCCAGCCGCGCGGTGCCGATCGGCGCCGGCTCGGTGTTCGGCGAGGTCGGGCTGATCTCCGGGCGGCGGCGCGGCGCGACGGTGCGCGCCGGCGAGGACACGCTGCTGCTGGAGATCCCGCGCAACGCCGCGCTGAAGCTGATCGCCACCGTGCCCGCCGCGCGCCGCGCGCTGACCGACATCTCGACCGAGCGGCAGCTCCTCCAGATCTTCGGATCGGGGCTGACGCCCGGCGACGTGCGGGACATCGTAGGGCATGCCGAGATCAGGTCGGTGAAGGCGGGCGAGGCGATCATCCGCGAGGGCGAGGAGGGGCTCGACGTCTATGTGATCCGCTCCGGCTCGATGGTGGTGGAGAAGGAGATCGCGGGCAAGCCGGTGTTCCTCTCCTATCTGCCGGCCGGCTCCTACGTGGGCGAGATGGCGCTGATCGACGGCGGCAGGCGCACCGCCACCGTCCGCGCCGCGATCAGGAGCGAGGTGATCCGGCTCGATGGCGAGGCGTTCCGCGCGCTGCTCCAGCGCAAGCCCGGCCTGCTCGACAAGGCACGCAAGGAGGCGACCGCGCGCGCCGAGCTCAACAGCTTCATCGAGGCGCGCAAGGACAGCTTCTCGGGCGTGGTCGACATGTATTCGTCGGTCGCGGGGTTCCTCGTCGACAACGGCATCGGCGATGCGACCGACGTGCTGCTGATCGACGAGAACCTCTGCATCGGCTGCGACAATTGCGAGAAGGCCTGCGCCGACAGCCACGAGGGCCTCTCGCGGCTCGATCGCGAGGCGGGCCGTACCTATGCGCACCTGCATGTGCCGACCTCGTGCCGGCACTGCGAACACCCGCACTGCATGGCCGACTGCCCGCCCAACGCGATCCACCGCGGGCCGGACGGCGAGGTGTTCATCGACGAGACCTGCATCGGCTGCGGCAATTGCCAGCGCAACTGCCCCTATGGCGTGATCCGGATGGACAAGGTGCCGCCCAGGAAGCCGGGGCTGCTCTCCTGGCTGTTGTTCGGCGCCGGGCCGGGGCCGGGCGAACCCTCCAGGGCATGGAGCTACAGCCACGCCAAGGCCGGCGTCGAGAAGCCCAAGAAGGCGATCAAGTGCGACATGTGCTCGGGGATCGACGGCGGCCCGGCCTGCGTCCGCGCCTGCCCGACGGGGGCGGCGATCCGCGTCTCGCCCGAGACCTTCCTCTCGGTCGCGCGGCTCGGGTCGGAAGGCTGAGATGGCGTCGCGTGGCCTCAGCAAGTCGCAGATCGCGGGCGGCTCGACGCATGAGGGGTTCCTGCGGCATCGCAACTTCCGCTGGCTGAAGATCGCGTCCGCCGTCTCGCTGATCGCGCTGCTCGCCTATCTGCTGATCGATCAGCAGCCGCATCCCAACGGCGGCAGCGCCTATGGCTACACGATGGGAACGATCGGCGCGCTGCTGATCCTGTGGCTGACCATGCTCGGCCTGCGCAAGCGGGCGATGACGACCGGCCGCTGGAGCCTCAAGGCCTGGACCTCGGCGCACGTCTATCTCGGCCTCGCGCTGATCGTGATCGGCACGCTGCACACCGGCCTCCAGTTCGGCTGGAACGTCCACACGCTGGCCTATGCGCTGATGCTGCTGGTGATCGTCTCGGGCATCTTCGGGGTGACGGTCTATGCGACGCTGCCGCGCACGCTCTCCAGCAACCGCGAGGAGACGACGCAGACCCAGATGCTGGAGACGCTGCGCTCGCTCGACCGGCAGCTCCACGATGCCGCCCAGCCGCTCGATGCCGCCGCGGCCGGGCTGGTACGGCGCAGCCTCGAGGACGATCCGTTCGGCGGCGGGCTGTGGGCGCGGCTCTCCAACCATTATCCGGGCTGCCCGACCCGCGCCGCCCAGCGCGAGCTCAGGGCGTTGCACGGGCGGCGGGCGCGCGGCGGCGGCGATCCGCTCGACAAGGTCGACGTGCTGCTGGAGCGCAAGGAGGCGGCGCTCGCGCGCGTCCGCCAGCATCTGCGGATCAGGGGGCTGCTGGAGATCTGGCTCCATGTGCATGTGCCGGCGACCTTCGCGCTGATCGCGGCGCTGATCGCGCATGTCGTCAGCGTCTTCTTCTACTGGTGAGGCGGGGATGAGCTTCGTCGTCCGCCAGATCGCGCGCACGGCCGACGGTCGCGCGATCGTGC
>CAXTPE010000326.1:0-2554 GCA_964245925.1 uncultured Sphingomonadaceae bacterium | reverse complement strand
TGACGGCGATCGCGCCGCCGGTGCATTCGGTGACGTTCTGGCCGGTCATCTCGGCGTGGATGCCGCCGCCATGCGTGCCCTCGGCGCGATGCACCGCGAAGAAGCCGCGCACTTCGGCGAGGATACGGTCGAACGGCCGCGTCTTGTAGCCGCTCGCGGTCTTGACGACATTGCCGTGCATCGGATCGCACGACCACACCACCGGCCGCCCCTCGCGCTTCACCGCGCGGACGAGCTCGGGGAGGTGGCGCTCGATCTTGTCGTGGCCGTAGCGGGTGATGAGCGTGACGCGACCGGGGACGTGGCCCGGATCGAGCGTGTCGAGCAGGCGCAGCAGCACGTCGGGCGCCAGGCTCGGGCCGCATTTCAGGCCGATCGGATTGCCGATGCCGCGCAGATATTCGACATGCGCCGAGCCCTCGAAGCGGGTGCGGTCGCCGATCCAGAGCATGTGCGCCGAACAATCATACCAGTCGCCGGTCAGCGAATCCTGCCGGGTGAGCGCCTGCTCATAGGGGAGCAGCAGCGCCTCGTGGCTGGTGTAGAAGCTGGTGCCCTTGAGCTGGGGGACGGTCTCGGGGTTGATGCCGCAGGCCGCCATGAAGTCGAGCGCGTCGCCGATGCGGGTGGCGACCGACTGGTAGCGCTCCGCCCAGGGGGAGCGGCCCATGAAATCGAGCGTCCAGCGGTGGACCTGGTGGAGGTTGGCGTAGCCGCCGGTGGCGAACGCGCGCAGCAGGTTGAGCGTCGCGGCGGACTGGTTGTAGCCCTTCACCATGCGCCGCGGATCGGGGGTGCGGCCGTCGCGCGTGAAGGCGATGTCGTTGACGTTGTCGCCGCGATAGGAGGGGAGGGTGACGCCGTCCTGTTCTTCCGTGGGCGCCGAGCGCGGCTTGGCGAACTGCCCCGCCATCCGCCCGACCTTCACGATCGGCAGCTTGGAGGCGTAGGTCAGCACCACCGCCATCTGGAGGAGGACGCGGAAGGTGTCGCGGATGGTGTTGGGGTGGAATTCGGCGAAGCTCTCGGCGCAGTCGCCGCCCTGGAGCAGGAACGCCTTGCCCGCCGCGACCTGCGCCAGATCGCGCTTGAGGTCGCGCGCCTCGCCGGCGAAGACGAGCGGCGGATAGCCTGACAGCTCGCGCTCGGCGGCGGCGAGCGCGTCGGCGTCGGGATAGTCGGGAAGCTGCCGCGCCTCGTGCGCGCGCCAGCTCTCGGGGGCCCAGTTGGCGGCCATGGCAGGTTCCTTTCAGGCCCGCGCCCTTGCGCCGAACGCCGCCCGAAAGCAAGAAAGCGGGCCTATCGGCGCCCCTGCCAATGCCGCGCGATCGCATCGAGGATGCGGCCCGAGGCGCTGCCGTCGCCGAACGGGAAGGCGGGCCGCGACATGGCGGCGTGCGCGCGGTCGTCGTCAAGCAGGCGGCTCGCCTCGCGGAGGATCAGCGCCGGGTCATGGCCGACGAGCCGGAGGTTGCCGGTCGCCAGCGCCTCGGGGCGCTCGGTCACCTCGCGCAGCACCAGCAGCGGGAGTCCGAGCGCCGGCGCCTCCTCCTGGATGCCGCCGCTGTCCGAGAGGATGAGGCGGGCGCGGCCCATCGCGTCGACCATCGTCGGATAGTCGAGCGGATCGGCGAGCGTGATCGCGGGATGGCCGCCGAGGCGGGCGGCGACGGGCAGGCGGGCGCGGGGGTTCGGGTGGAGCGGCAGGAGGATGCGGACATCGCCGCGCGCGGCGAGCCTCAGCAGCGCGTCGCAGACCCGCTCGACCGGCGCGCCGAACGCCTCGCGGCGGTGGCAGGTGACGAGCAGGAGCGGGCGGGCGTCGCCGGCCAGCAGCGCGTCGAGACGCGACAGGCCCGGCCGGCGCTGAAGCAGCCGGCGCATCGTCAGCAGCGCGTCGATGCCGGTGTTGCCGGTGACGAGCGCCTGGCCGCGCACGGCCGGCTCCTCGGCGAGGTTGCGCAGCGCCTCGGGAGTCGGCGCGAACAGCAGCGCGGCGAGCCGGTCGATGCCGATGCGGTGCGCCTCCTCGGGCCAGGGGCGGCGGATGTCGCCGGAGCGCAGCCCCGCCTCGACATGGCCGATCGGCACGCCGGCCGCGCGCCCTCCGCGCGCCGCGCCATGGGCGCTGGTGGTGTCGCCCTGGACGAGCAGCATGTCGAAGCGCCCGGCGTGGAGCAGGCCGGCGACCGCCGCCGCGACCGCGCGGGTGCGCGCGCCGATCGCGCGGGGGAGCATGCTCCAGTCGAGCGGCAGCGAGGCGTCGGCGCGCAGATCGAAGGCGCCGAGCGCATCGTCGAAGAGCGCGCCATGCTGGCGGGTGGCGACGATATGGTGGTCGAAACGCGCGTCGGCGGCGCAGGCGCGCGCGAGCGGCGCCAGCTTGATCGCCTCGGGGCGGGTGCCGATGACGAGCGCCAGCCGCAGCGGCCGGCGGGCGGTCACGCGCCCGGCACGCCGAGCGCCCTGGCCGCCTCCGCGAGGCGGCCGAGCGCCGCGCCGTCGCCCGCGAAGGTGGCGCGCGCCGTGCCGAGCGCCGCCCGCGCGCCGGCCG
>CAXTPE010000325.1:0-2562 GCA_964245925.1 uncultured Sphingomonadaceae bacterium | reverse complement strand
GGCTGCGCTACCCCGTCGACGTCAATCTTCACGGCGACGCGAGCGAGACGTTGCGCGCGCTCCTGCCGCTGCTCGCGCGCAAGGACGATCGCTCCTGGCAGGACGGCATCGCCAACCAGATGGATGGATGGCGCGAGACGCTGAAGGGCCGCGCGCTCGCCGACGCCGAAACCGGGATCAACCCGCAGCGCGTCGTCTACGAACTTTCGCCGCGCCTGCCCTCCGACGCCATCGTCACGTCGGATTCCGGATCGTGCGCCAACTGGTACGCGCGCGACTGGCAGGTGAAACGCGGCCAGCGTGGATCGCTGTCGGGCGGCCTCGCCTCGATGGGCGCAGCTGTGCCCTATGCCATCGCCGCCAAGTTCGCGCATCCGCACAAGCCCGTGGTGGCTCTGGTCGGCGATGGCGCGATGCAGATGAACAACATGGCCGAGCTCATCACGATCCAGAAATACTGGCAGCGCTGGGCCGATCCGCGGCTGATCGTGTGCGTGTTCAACAACCAGGATCTGAACGAAGTGACGTGGGAGCAGCGCGTAATGGAGGGCAATCCGCGCTTCGAGACCACCCAGTCGATCCCCGACGTCCCCTATGCCCGGTTCGCCGAGATGCTCGGATTGACAGGCATCCGGATCGACGATCCCGACCAGCTCGGCGCGGCGTGGGAGCAGGCACTGGCCGCGGATCGGCCGGTCGTGCTGGAGGTGGTCACGGACCCCAATGTCGCACCGCTGCCGCCGCACGTCACGCTCGCACAGGCGAAGGCGTTCATGTCGTCGATGGCGAAGGGCGATCGCGGGACCATGCAGGTCATCGCCGACACCGCACGCCAGATCATCGGCGGTTTGCGCGAACGGTTCTGAATGACATTTATGATCGAGAAACATTGAGATGACGAAGCAACCCTATCGCCCGCCCCACGACTTCGGCCTTGGCGGGGTCGCGATCGGCAATGAATTCGCGTTCGCGACCGACGAGCAGGCGGAGGCGACGCTGAGCGCGGCCTGGGACGCCGGGGTGCGCTATTATGACGTTTCGCCGTGGTATGGCCTGGGGCTGGCCGAGCGAAGGTTCGGGCGGTTCCTGGCGCGCAAGCCGCGTGGCGAATTCGTCATCTCGTCGAAGGTCGGCAAGCTCCTGAACGCAAGCCGCGACAACGACGCCAAGAAATACTTCCCGTTCACGACCTCCCCCAACACGCCGCGCTTCGATTACACTGCCGACGGCGTGCGGCGGTCGATCGAGGACAGCCTGCAACGCTTGGGTCTCGACCGGCTCGACATCGTGTTCGTCCACGACCTCTCGCCGGACAACGCCTTCCTGCCGGAGGATTGGGAAACGCTGTGGCCGGTCGCCGAAAAGGGGGCGTTCCCCGCGCTGACCAAGCTACGCGACGAGGGCACGATCGACGCCTGGGGCATGGGCGTGAACTGCCCACAACCGATCCTGCGCTGCCTGGAAACCGCCGACAGCGACGTTCACCTGCTCGCCAGCCAATATTCGCTCGTCGACCATGACAATGCCGTCGAGGACGTCTTCCCGAAAGTGCGCGAGGCGGGCGTCAGCTTCGTAATGGGGTCGTCATTGAATGCCGGTTTCCTCGGTGGCGCCGGGCGCTACAATTACGGCGAAGAAAACACGCTGATCCCGGCCGACAAGCGCGAGAAGCTGGCGAAGCTGCGCGCGACCGCCGACCGGCACGGCGTCGATCTTGTCGCGGCGGCGCTGCAGTTCAGCCTCGCGCCCGACGTCGCCTCGGCGCTGATCGTCGGCACCGCGAAGCCTGACCACATCCTGGCCGACCACGCGGCCCTCCAGGCGAAGATCGCACCCGAGTTCTGGGAGGAGATGCGATCAAGCGGCCTTCTTCACCCGGATGCTGCAATCCCGGTAGGCGGGGACAGCTGACACTCGCAAAGGCGCGGCGCGGCTACCATATCGGCAAGTGACTGGAGATGTTGATGAACGACTATCGCAAAACGGACGAGGCGGTGGCCGCGCTAACGCCCGAGCAACATCGCGTGACGCAGCGCAATGGCACCGAGGCGCCCGGGACAGGACCGCTGCTTCACAACGAGGAGGCCGGCATCTACGTCGATATCGTGTCCGGCGAGCCGCTGTTCGCCAGCGCCGACAAATACGAGTCCGGCTGCGGCTGGCCCAGCTTCACCAAGCCGATCGAGCCCGCCAATGTCGCCGAACTCGCCGACAAGTCGCTGTTCATGACGCGCACCGAGGTCCGTTCCAAACATGGCGACAGCCACCTCGGGCATGTCTTCGACGACGGTCCGCGCGACCGCGGCGGCCTGCGCTATTGCATCAACTCGGCCTCGCTGCGGTTCGTGCCGCGGGGCGAGATGGCGGCGCAGGGCTATGGCGATTATCTCGCGCAGGTGGAGGAAGTGGCATGAGCACCGAGCGCGCCGTTCTGGCCGGCGGCTGTTTCTGGGGGATGCAGGACCTTATCCGCAGATTGCCCGGCGTCGTCTCGACCCGCGTCGGCTATTCCGGCGGCGAGGTGCCGAACGCCACATACCGCAATCACGGCAACCATGCCGA
>CAXTPE010000324.1:0-2562 GCA_964245925.1 uncultured Sphingomonadaceae bacterium | reverse complement strand
CGAAGGTGCCGAAGACATGCTCGCCGATGCTGGAGCGATGCTCGAGGATGCGCGAGCCCGATACGCCGACCGCGCCCGCCGCCATCGCCTCGCGGGTCAGCCGCGCCATCTCGGCGATGTCGGCGTCGGTGGCCTTCTCGTGCGCCAGCGCGCGATCGCCCATGACGTAGACCCGGAGCGGCGCGTGGGCGAAATGGGTGGCGATGTCGATGGTATATTCGCGCGCGTCGAGCCGGTCGAGATAGTCGGGGAAGCTCTCCCAGTTCCAGTCGAGCCCCTCGTCGAGCACGATGCCGGGGATGTCCTCGACGCCCTCCATCATCTCGACGAGCTTCTGGCGATAGCCCTGCCGCACCGGCGCGAAGCCGACGCCGCAATTGCCGCCGATCGCGGTGGTGACGCCGTTAGAGAAGCTGGGATCGAGCCGGTCGTCCCAGAGGAACTGGCCGTCATAATGGGTGTGGACATCGATGAAGCCCGGGGTGACGAGCGCGCCCTTCGCATCGATCGTCTCGCGCGCGGCACCTTCCACGACGCCGACCGCGACGATGCGGCCGTCGGCGACCGCCACGTCACCGGCCCGGCCCGGCGCGCCGGTGCCGTCGATGATGGTGCCCCCTCGGATGACGATGTCGAACATGTGCGGCTCCAGGCTTGGGATCATGCGGGTGCGCGGCCGGACGGCGGAACCGTGGCGACGGATACATAGCGCGCGCGGCCTGCATATCGCCGGGATAATGGAACGCCGACGCGTCGGCGTCCGCAATATCGTCGCGGCGGGATTTCGTTCACCGTTTGCATGTACGGTCGTTCCCGTTCCATTTGTCGGCGTCTTGCCGCGGCGCGGAACGGCGGACGGTTTGCTCCGCGCCGACCGCTGTGATACCCCGGAACCTCTTGTTATGGAAACGACAATGAGCGCTTTTCCCGCCGGCGACACGAAAGCCACGTTCGACTATCTGCGCGATCCGCCGACCGACGATCCAGCGCTGCCGCTGTGCTACTACACCGAGGATCGCAGCAAGACGACGATGCGGGTCGTGCCGGTCGAGATGCCGATCGTCGACGCGCGCCCGGACGCCGGCAGCTTCAGTCTTGATCGCCAGGGCTTCGAGCTGGTGCCGCACCGCTCCGCGATCACCGACTTCATGGACCGCGCGCGGACCGAGAGCGACTATCCCGACGAGGTGGCGGAGCTCATCCGCAAGGTGACGGGGGCGTTCTTCGCGGTCGGCCTGGGCATCGGCGTGCGGTTCGGACGCAAGCGGACGGACTATGTCAAGGCGGGCGACGATCAGCCCGCGCGCTTCCCGCATGCCGACTTCACCGATGGCACCTCGCGGGCGATCCTCGACCAGGTCGGCGAGAGCGTCGGCCAATATTCGCGCTGCGCGCTCTTCAACGTGTGGCGCGTCTTCTCCGATCCGCCGCAGGATTTCCCGCTCGCGGTGTGCGACGCGCGCACCGTGTCGCCGGCGGACGAGGAACAGGCCGAGGCCATCCTCGACCTGGCCGGCAGCGAGGATCCGTTCCGCTCGATGACCATGGTCTATCGGCCCAACCCCGCCAACCGCTGGTCCTATTTCAGCAACATGACGGTGGACGAGGCGCTGATCTTCAAGGCCTGGGATTCGGACAAGTCGCGGCCGCAGCGCGTGCCGCACAGTTCGTTCGCGAACCCGCTGGTGGGGCCGGACGCGCCATCGCGCAGCAGCATCGAATCGCGGGTGCTCGCCTATTTCGCCTGATCGGTGATGCCGCGACGATGATGCCCGCGCGGGTGGCGCGCAGGCATCACCATCGCGATGTTGACGGGCGGCGCTTGCCAATCCCCGATCCGGGATCACACCATGCCCGCCAGGCGCCGGATACCATCGCGCCGGCGACGGGACAGGATGGAAGCATGGCGAAACGGGTGTTGCCGCGTCTCACCGTGGACAATCGGTTCTTCTGGCAGAGCGGCGCCGACGGCAAGCTGCGCCTGCTCCAGTGCGACGATTGCGCGACCTTCATCCACCCGCCCTATCCGGTCTGCCACCACTGCCTGTCCGACCGGCTGGAGCCCCGGGTGGTGGCGGGCACCGGCACGGTCGACACCTATACGGTCAACTACCAGAAATGGCGGCCCGACCTGGACGTGCCCTATGTCATCGCGCGCATCGCGATCGACGGCGCCGGCGACGTCATCCTGACGAGCAACGTCGTCGGCTGTCCGGCCGAGGAGGTGCGGATCGGCGACAGGGTGCGGGTCGTGTTCGAGCAGCAGGACGACGTCCATCTTCCCCTCTTCGAGAAGGTGGCCTGAGATGGCGTCCAGCGAAGCCTATGTCACCGGAGTCGGCATGTCGGCGGTCGGCCGCCGCGTCACCCGCCACCCGATGCTGCTCACCGTCGATGCGATCAAGGAGGCGCTCGACGAGGCGGGCCTCGCGATCGACCAGATCGACGGGGTCTCGACCTATCCCGGGCGGATGGGCGGCTATCTGGGCTTCTCGCCGGTCGGGGCGGAGGATCTGGTCGAGGCGCTGCGCATCAAGGCGACCTTCTTCGCCGGCGGCGTCG
>CAXTPE010000323.1:0-2570 GCA_964245925.1 uncultured Sphingomonadaceae bacterium | reverse complement strand
ATGCGGACGAAGGCGGCCATCAGCTTGAAGCTGTCGTAGACGTCGGCATCGTCGATGATCGAGCGGACGCCGAGCGCCTGCCGCGCCTCGGTCTTCGTCGGATATTCGGCGCGCAGCCAGCGCAGCGCCGCCGCCTTGAGCGCGTCGCTCTCCTCCTCGCCGGCGCGCCAATACGCCTTCACCACGGTCGCGAAGTCGTGGCCGCCGAGGTGATCGTGCAGCGGCGCCAGGCGGGTATCGATCAGGCGCTCGACCGGCTTGCCCTCCGCTTCGGCCTGCTGGACGCAGGCGGTGACGAAGCGCTCTAGGATGCTGGCGAGCGCGCCGCCCTCGGGCTTGGTCCGGGTCGCCATGTTGCGGATCGCCTCGGCGTAGAGGCCGCGCGCCTGCCCGCCGGTGGCGTGGAGGCGGCGGTCGGGGGCGAGATCGGCGTGGATCGTCACGCACTTGCGCTCCAGCGCGATCAGCCGGACGAGGTTGAGGAAGAAGGTCTTGCCCGCGCCATATTCGCCCACGACCAGCCGCATCGCCGCGCCGCCGTCCGCCACGCGGTCGATGTCGCGCACCAGCGCGCCGATCTCGCCGGCGCGTCCGACCTGGATGTGGCGCAGGCCGAGACGCGGCACGACGCCCGCCGCCAGCGCTTGAAGAATGGTGTCGCGATCGCGCGGGCGGAGGGTCGGCTGGTTCATGGGCGGTCCGTCTGCTGGAGCTGGGCAAGGAGATGGGCGGGGATGGCGAGCGGATCGCCATCCTCGATCACGGGCTCGTCGAAGCGGTCGAAGCCCCAGTCGTTGATCGTCTCCATCGCGCCGTCCGGCATCAGCCGGGCCGCGCGGGCAGCGGCGTCGAAGGCGTCGCGCGCCATGGGGGCGGCGATCAGCGCGTCGAGCAGCGCGGCATGGCCTGCGTCCAGCCCGTCGAACCGGCTGCCGGCGACGCGTGGCTTCGGCGGTTCGGCGGCCGGCGCCTCCTCGACGAAGATCGAGGCGAGCAGCCGCGACACGTCCGACGTCTCGTTCCTGATCCGGTCGAGCCGTGCGGTGTCGATGGCGAGCGCTCCCGGCGCGGCGTCGCGCGGCAGGGCGACCCCTGCCTCCGGCCGCGCGGGCATGACGGAGACCGGCTCGTCCGCCTCGCCGCCGCGGTGGAGCAGGCCGTAGAGCTCGTCGCGGGTCAGCTCCAGCGTGTCGAACAGCTTTTCCAGGAAGCGGACCTCGGCCGGCAACACCTGCCCGTCGACCAGCACGGCCGCGGTCGCTGCCATCGCCACGGCGCGACGGGCGGCGGCGGGCAGCGCGCCCAGCCGCTTGAGCGCGGCGGACAGCTTGGGCTGGTCGTGCGGAATCACCCGCAGCGCAGCGAGGAGGCGGCTCCGCGCGATGTCGCCGAGCGCGGCATGGTCTCGCACCTGCGCCGCGATGACCTCAATCTCGGCGGGCACGATCCGGCCGTCCGCCGCGGCGGCGAGGATGCTCGCGTCGAGCAGAAGGCGCGCGGTCGCATAGGTCGGATCGGCGGGATCGACCGGGCCGCCGGCGGACGCCTCGAACAGCGCGAGCGGCGTGTCGCCGCGCACCGCGCCGGCGGCGCCGTAGCGGCGGTCGGGCTCGAAGCCGATGCCGAGCAGGTCGAGCCGCTGGGCGAGCTGGCGCTGCTGCGCGGCGTTCAGCGGGGCCGTGGCGGCGGGCAGGCCCACCGCCGCCAGCACGGCGTCAGCCGCTGATGGCGTATCGTTCCGCACAAGCTGCATCACCGCCGACCGGGCCGCCGCGAGCGGTCGCCCGAACGGCCCGCTCGCCAGCTCGACGGGCAGGAGCATGGCCGCCGCCAGCGTGCCGCGGTTCGCCTCTTCGCCGAGAAAGCGGCTGTAGGGCGCGAGCCTGTCCGAACATTCAATCATGAGTTCGTGCAGGCGAGTGACGGGCGCCGTCGTGCCGGTCAGGTCCGGCACGTTCTTCAAGGTCACGTCGGCGTGAAAGCCCGCGCTGGACTGATAGCGATAGGCGATCCGCGCCTTGGGGGTCCGCACCTTCAGCCCGTCGGAATAGGCGACGGCGAAGCGGATGCGCCACAGGGCGACGAACTCGTCGAAGCAGCGCTTTACCGGCGTGCGCGGCCAGGTGTTCGGCGTCGCCAAGAGCCAGCACAGCGCGAGGTCGGCATCGAGGGGCTTCCCATCACCCACTCGCTGCCCGAGCTGAATGCGCAGGCCGAGCGGCAGTTCGTAGCCATTATGCAGCGAAAGGCTCGGCACCTGCGCGGATGGTTCCTCGCCGGCCATGAGGGCGGCGACGTCGACCAGCTTCCGGGCCGCCGGTGCGAAATCGTAATGATCGTCATAAAGGCCGATCAGCCGCCGCAGCTCGGCGAGAATTGCGGGCGCTTCGGCCTTCACCTCGTCGATCATGCGCAGATCGTCGGAGCCGCCGAAATTGGCCTTGCTCGATCCGGAAGCCCCGAACCCATCGAGCAGAAGCCGCCGTTCGAGGCCGCTGACGAATAGCTTGACGTAACCAATCGCGGAGCCGCCCGGGCGGCCGGCGGCGAGCCAGGCGAGGTAGCTGCGC
>CAXTPE010000322.1:0-2575 GCA_964245925.1 uncultured Sphingomonadaceae bacterium | reverse complement strand
CCTTCTCGTCGTGGATGGATACCGAGACCAATTCGACCGGGCGGCTCGCCGATCCGCGCAGCTTCTGCATCCAGAAGACGCTCCAGGACATCGCGCACGGCGGCGACATCGACCGCAACCTGATGTTCGCCGGCCACGCCGCCTATCGCTTCAAGCAGGATCCCTTCTATTCGAACGGCTTCGTGCCGACCGTGAAGCAGCTCGTCGACCGCATCCTGACGGGTGATTGAGCGGGCGGAGCTTGGCGGCGTTCAAGAAGAACTGTGTGCCGCCCGCCCGGCGCCCGCGATAGGGCTCGCGCCATGAGCAGGCGCGGCCTCATCGTCCGGCACACGCCCCATGAGGGGATCGCGGGATTCCGCCTGCCGGTCGAGCAGGCGGGCTATGCGCTCGACCGCATCGACGTCACCGATCCCGAATTCCCGTCGGTCGATTTCCTCGCGCCCGATCTGCTCATCCTGATGGGCGGGCCGATGGGGGTGTACGAGACCGGCGCCTGTCCCTGGATCCCGCGCGAGCTCGCCGGCATCGCCGCGCGGGCGACGCGCGGCCGGCCGACGCTGGGGGTCTGCCTCGGCGCGCAGATGATCGCGGCGGCGCTCGGCGCGCGCGTCTATCCGGGGCATGCCAAGGAGGTCGGCTTCGGCGTCGTCGGGCTGAGCGACGCGGGGCGCGCCTCGCCGCTCCGCCACATCGACGGCCTGCCGGTGCTGCACTGGCACGGCGACACCTTCGACGCGCCGCCCGACACCGAGCGGCTCGCCTCGACCGCGCTCTACCCCAGCCAGGCGTTCCGGCGCGGGCGGCACCTGCTCGCGCTCCAGTTCCACCCCGAGATGGGCGAGGACGAGCGCTTCGAGGCGTGGCTCGCGGGGGCGGACGACTATGTCGCGCAGGCCGGCACCACGCCGGCGGCGCTGCGGCGCGACTATGCGGCGCTGGGTCCGCCGGCGGCCGCCGCCGGGCGCAGGCTCGTCGCGGAATGGCTGGCGGAGCTCGCCTGAGGCCGGGTGAGCATGCGTCATGGGGCATGAGGGGGGCGGCGCCGGGCGCCGTGTCTCGACCGCGCGCGACACGAGCGGGGAAGCGATGCGATGTCACCGGGCTCCGCCGCCGCGCCCGCTGAGCGATTCCCATCCACGCCGATGCGTCCTATGATGATGCGAGCCTGATCCGGACCGTTCGTCGCGAGCGCGCTCGACACGAACGGAGCGGAAGCGGCTTCGAGGCGGACTCATCGCGCTGCGAGGATGCCGTCCATGCGACAGGGGAGGAACGGGGATGCGGATGTGGGCACGGGCGGCGGCGGCGCTGCTGGCGGGGCTCGCGGCGAGCGCGCCGGTCGTCGCGGCGAACGACATCCGCAAGCCGCCCTACTGGGCCTCGATCGCCGCCGGCCAGGCGCTGATGCGCACCGGGCCGGGCCGCAACTATCCGGCGACATGGCTCTATCGCCGCGCCGATCTGCCGGTGCGCGTGATCGAGATCTATCCGAGCTGGCGCAAGGTGATCGATCCCGACGGGGCCGAGGGCTGGATGCTCGTCAACCTGCTCAGCGACCAGCGCACCGCGATCGTGCGCGGCGGCGCCCACCCGCTGCGCGCCGATCCCGATCCGGCCGCGCGCATCGTCTACATGGCGGGCGAGGGCGTCGTCGGCCGCGTCTCGGAGTGCCGGGCCGGCTGGTGCCGGTTCGACGCGCACGGCCGGCGCGGCTATGCGCGGACCAGCGATCTGTGGGGCGTCGATCCGGGCGAGACGGTAAGGTAGGAGCGGACCCGCTCGATGCGATCGGTCCGCAGAAGCCCTCTCCCGTGGGGAGGGTTGGGCGGAGCCGCCAGGGTTCCGCGGCGAAGCCGTTGGAAAGCGGCGGAGCGGAGGGGTCGCATCCTCTCGATGGCGCGCGGCCCTTCACCCTCCCGCCGCCCGGCGGGACTGGCCGCTCGCTCTCCCCATGGGAGAGGGCAGGGTGGGAGCGGGCGAGGTGCGAGAGGGGCAGCCGCGTCAGGTCGTCGCCATCGGCCGCGGCGCCGGCGCCGCGATCCGCCCGGCGGCGCCGATATAGTCGCGGGTGAGCGGCACCGTGTCGACGCGGAGCGCGAGCTGGAGCTGGAACACCATCAGCCCGCCGTAGCGGAAGCTCACCTCGCTGCCGGCGAGATAGAATTCGAACATCCGGCAGAACGCCTCGCCCTGCTCGGCGGCGATCGCATCCCATCGCGCGCGGAAGCGCAGCCGCCAGTGGCGCAGCGTCTCGGCATAATGCAGCCGCAGCACCTCGATGTCGGTCACCCACAGCCCCGCGCGCTCGACCGCGGCCAGCACCTCGGAGAGCGCCGGGACGTGGCCGCCGGGGAAGATGTGGCGGGCGATCCAGCGGTTGGTGATGCCGGGCTCCTCGCGCCGGCCGATGCTGTGGACCAGCGCCACGCCGTCGCGCTCGAGCAGCCGCGCGATCCCGGCGAAGAACGCGTCGTAATTGGGCGCGCCGACATGCTCGAGCATGCCGACCGAGACGATCCGATCGAACCGTCCGGCGATGTCGCGATAGTCGGCGAGCTGGAAACGCGCGCGC
>CAXTPE010000321.1:0-2596 GCA_964245925.1 uncultured Sphingomonadaceae bacterium | reverse complement strand
TCGCCGCAGATGTACGCGCCGGCGCCGCGATGGACGAACACGTCGAAGTCGTAGCCCGAGCCGCAGGCGTTCCGCCCGATGAAGCCGCGAGCATAGGCCTGCTCGACCGCCGCGAAGAGGTGCCGCGCCTCCGCGATGAACTCGCCGCGGATATAGATGTAGGCGGCGCGCGCGCGCATCGCGAAGCCGGCGATAAGCGCGCCCTCGATCAGCTTGTGCGGATCATGGCGCAGGATTTCCCTGTCCTTGCAACTGCCTGGCTCGGACTCGTCAGCATTGATGACAAGGAAATTAGGGCGGCCGGGCTTCGGCTCCTTGGGCATGAAGCTCCACTTCATGCCGGTCGGGAAGCCCGCGCCGCCGCGCCCGCGCAGGCCGCTATCCTTGATCGTCTGGATGATGACGTCCGGCCCGAGCGCGAGCAGCGCCCTGGTATCGTCCCAGTCGCCGCGCGCGATGGCGCCGTCGACGCCCCAGTTCTGGAAGCCGTAGACGTTGGTGAAGATGCGGTCCTTATCGTCTAGCATCTCAGCGCGCTTCCAAGACCTTTACGCGGCGATCGATCCCGAGCAATTCGCCCCTGAGATTATCCAGCCGCTCGTTGATGCCCGTGAGGTGCGCAAGCACCGATTGCTCGAAATGCATCGAAGCCGTCTGACGCCGCTCGAGATGATCCATACGCTCCTCAAGGCGTCGGAAACGCTCGTCGAAGCGCTCTTCCAGCTTGTCGAGCCGCGCGTTCAATCGCTTGAACTGCTCGGCAACGAAACTGACGACTTCGCTGCCGTCACCCTCTTCGGTCATTGCCAACGCCCCCTCCCCACCAGTGCCTCGGCGACGAAATAGGCGATCACGCCCAGCGCCAGCCCGGCGAGGATCACGATCAGCTTGAGCGCGAGGCCGAGCAGCAGCACCAGCAGCACGATCGCGAGGATCGTCACCGCGATGCCGACGAAGAAGGAGAGCGCGCGGTCCATCAGCTTGCCTGCGACTGCCCGGCCGGCGCGGGCTGGGGGCTGCGCTGGTTCCAGCGATCGCGATAATCGACATTGGCGTCGACCATCTCCTTGAGCACCGTCGGTCCGCCTAACGCCGCGCTCGCCTGGCGATCGATCTGCGGGCCGATCCTCGGCGTGCCGCCCGATGCCAGCGCGTCGAGAATCGCGGTCATGCTGTCGTAGCTGAGATCCTCGTAATTATCGTCGTTGATCTGGACCATCGGGGCGTTGGCGCAGGCGCCGAGGCACTCGACCTCGGAGAGCGTGAAGATGCCGTCGGGCGTCGTCCGGCCCTTGACCAGCCCCTTGTTGCGGCAGGCGGCGAGCACGTCGTCCGAGCCGCGCAACATGCACGGCGTCGTCCCGCAGACCTGGACGTGGAAGCGCCCGACCGGGGCCATGTTGTACATCGTGTAGAAGGTCACGACCTCGTAGGCGCGCATGTAGGGCATGGCCACCTGCTTGGCGACGAACTCGATCACCGGCACCGGCAGCCAGCCCTGCGTATCCGTCTCGGCGCCGACCTGCGCTTGCGCGAGATGCAACAACCCCATCACCGCCGAATGCTCGCGCCCCTTGGGATAGCGCGCGAGGATGGCGTCCGCGGCCTTCGCGCTCTCCTCGGTCCAAGCAAACCCGCCCCATCGCGCGCGCGTCTCGGCCTCGTCGGGGATGTGGGAAGCGTCAGCCATTGACTTACTCAGAAGCATGAAGAGACAATCGCCACCACCAAACACCGAGTACAATCAGCGCAGCGACTATTGCAGGAACCAATCCGTTCCAATCCGTCGGCCCGCCCTTCGGATCAAAAACCATCAAAGCTGCGCTGCAGAAGAATGCTGCCAGCGTGCTGCAGAGAACCACTATTGGAGGCTTTGAAAAGCGACGCAGCACGACCGAGAACACGATCGCGATTGCCGTCAGAAGCAGCGTCGTTCCTACGATCTCACCTAGGAAGAAGCTCACCGATCGCACTCCCCGAACACGATGTCGATCGCGGAGAGGATGGCGGTGGTGTCGGCCAGCATGTGGCCCTTCATCATGAAGTCCATCGCCTGGAGGTGGCTGAACGCGGTCGGGCGGATCTTGCAGCGATAGGGCTTGTTGGTGCCGTCGCTCACCAGATAGACCCCGAACTCGCCCTTGGGACTTTCGGTCGCGACATAGACGTCGCCCGCCGGCACGTGGAAGCCCTCGGTATAGAGCTTGAAGTGATGGATCAGCGCCTCCATCGACTGCTTCATGTCGCCGCGCCGGGGTGGCACCACCTTGCGGTCGAGGCTGGCGACCGGCCCTTCCGGCATCTCGGCGAGGCACTGCCTGATGATCCGCAGCGACTGGCGGACCTCCGCCACGCGCACCATGAAGCGATCATAGCAGTCGCCGTTGGTGCCGACCGGCACGTCGAAGTCCATGCGGTCGTAGACGTCATAGGGTTGCGATTTGCGCAGATCCCAGGCGATGCCGGCGGCGCGGATCATCGGGCCGGAGAAGCCCCAGGCGATCGCGTCGTCGCGGCTGACCACGCCGATGTCGACGTTGCGCTGCTTGAAGATGCGGTTGTCGGCGACGAGGCTGATCGCATCCTCGAACAGCCG
>CAXTPE010000320.1:0-2617 GCA_964245925.1 uncultured Sphingomonadaceae bacterium | reverse complement strand
ACCTCGGCGCCGACCATGTGCGCGCCGAGCAGCTCGCCGGTCTTCGCGTCGAACACCGTCTTGACGAAGCCCTCGGCCTCGCCGAGCGCGATCGCCTTGCCGTTGCCGATGAAGGGGAATTTGCCGACCCTGATGTCGTATCCCTCCTCCTTCGCCTTCGCCTCGGTGAGCCCGACCGACGCCACCTGCGGGCGCGAATAGGTGCAGCCGGGGATGTTCAGCTTGTCGAGCGCGTGCGGATGGCCGCCGGCGATCGCTTCCGCCGCGATCACCCCCTCGTGGCTCGCCTTGTGCGCCAGCCACGGCGCGCCGGTGATGTCGCCGATCGCCCAGATGCCGTCCACATTGGTGCGCCCCGCGCCGTCGGTGAGCACCTGGCCGCGCTCCGTCTTCACCCCCAGCGCCTCCAGCCCGATGTTCTCGGTGTTCGGAACGATGCCGACCGCGACGATGACGTGGCTGTAGTCGCGCGCCTCGCTCCTGCCGTCCGCCAGCTTGATCGTGGCGGTGACCGACCGGCCCGGCTTGACGTCCAGCTTCTCGACCCCCGCACCGGTGAGGATCGTCATGCCCTGCCTCGTGAACGCCTTCGACACGAAATCGGACACCTCGGCGTCCTCGACCGGCAGGATGCGGTCCAGCATCTCGACGATCGTCACCTCGGCGCCCATGTCCGAATAGAAGCTCGCGAACTCGCAGCCGATCGCGCCCGATCCGATCACGAGCAGCCCGGTCGGCATCTCCGTCGGCGTCATCGCATGACGATAGGTCCAGACGCGGTCGCCGTCGGACTTCGCGAACGGCAGCTCGCGCGCCCGCGCGCCGGTCGCGACGATGATGTTCCTCGCGCTGAGCTCGGTGGTCCGGTCGCCCGCCTTCACCGTCAGGGCACCCTTGCCCTTCAACATGCCGACACCCTCGACCACCGTCACCTTGTTCTTCTTCATCAGCCCCTTGACGCCGCCGTTGAGCTGCCCCGCCACCTTGCGGCTGCGCTCGACCACCTTGGCGAGATCGAACCCCGGCTTCTCGACACTCAGCCCATAGGCGGCGGCATGGGTCATATAATGGTAGATCTCGGAGGTGCGCAGCAGCGCCTTGGTCGGGATGCAGCCCCAGTTGAGGCAGATGCCGCCCAGCCGCTCGCGCTCGACGATCGCGACCTTGAGGCCGAGCTGGCTCGCGCGGATCGCCGCGACATAGCCGCCGGGGCCGGAGCCGAGCACGATCAGGTCGAAAACGTCCGCCATCATGGTCCTCTTCGGTAGCCGCTCAGCGGTTGCGGGCGGCGCGGAGCATCAGCCAGACGATCAGCGTCGTCACGCAGAAGATCGGCCAGGAGAAATCGAGCGGCACGTCCCGCACGACGAAATGCACCGACGACGCCTCGGCGAAGCCGTGCCAGGGCTCCGGGCTCGAGCGCAGCATCAGCGGCACGCTCACCGCCGCGATGCCGCCGATCACGATCGCCGCGGGAAGCGCCACGCCTCGCCGCCGCTCAGGCAAGCATCGTCAGCGGCCGCTCGACAAGCCGCTTGAACGCCGCCATCAGCCGCGCCCCGTCGGCGCCGTCGATCGCGCGATGGTCGAAGCTGCCGGTCGCCGACAGGATCGTCGCGACGCCGAGCGCCCCGTCGGTCACCCACGGCCGCGGCTCGCCCGCGCCGATCGCCAGGATCATGCCCTGTGGCGGATTGATGACCGCCTCGAACTGCCTGATGCCGTACATCCCCATGTTGGAGAGGCTGGCCGTCCCGCCGGCATATTCCTCGGGCTTCAGCTTGCCGTCGCGCGCGCGGCCGGCGAGATCCTTGATCTCGGTCGCGATTGCCGACAGCGACTTGGCCTCGGCGCCGACCACCACCGGCGTGATGAGTCCGCCGGGGATCGAGACCGCCACCGAGATGTCGGCGCGCGTGAACTTCAGCAGCGTGTCGCCGGCGAACCGCGCGTTGCATTCCGGCACCTCGATCAGCGCGAGCGCCAGCGCCTTCACCAATATGTCGTTGACCGAAAGCTTGACGCCGCGCGGCTCCAGCGCCGCGTTGAGCCCGGCGCGCAGCTCGAGCAGCGGATCGAGCACCACGTCCACGGTCAGATAGATGTGCGGCACCTGCTGCTTGGATTCGGTCAGCCGCCGCGCGATCGTCTTGCGCATGCCCGAGAGCTTGACCACCTCGTGCGGGATGTCGGACACCCCCCGCGCGACCGGCCGCGGCGGCGGCGCGGACGCCGGTTGCGGCCGCGTGGAAGCCTCGGCGGGTGCTGCCGGCGGCTTCGCGCCGTCGAGGTCCGCCTTGACGATGCGCCCGCCCGGCGCGGAGCCTGCGAGCGTGGCGAGATCGATGCCCCGCTGCTCCGCGAGCCGGCGCGCGAGCGGGCTCGCCCTCACGCGGTCGGCGGCGTCGTGGCGCGGCGGCGGCGACGGATTGACCGGCGGACCGTCGGTGGCCGGGCTTGCGCCATGACCCTTCTCCTCGGGCGCGGGAGACGCGGCCTCGGGCGCCTCGGCCGTTGCTTCGGGAGCGGGCGCGGGCGCGGGCGAAGCGGCGGCTGGCGGCTCGCCCGCATCCTCGTCCTCGCCCTCGATCAGCGCGATCACCGTGCCGACCTTGAC
>CAXTPE010000319.1:0-2621 GCA_964245925.1 uncultured Sphingomonadaceae bacterium | reverse complement strand
GGTCGCGTAGCTGATCTTCACGCCGTCCATGCCGCCTCGACCGCATCGCTCGTCACCAGCAGCGCGCAGTTCTTTTCGAGCATCTCCAGCGCGTTGCGGTGCAGCCCCGGCTCGTAGCAGGCCGACGCGTCCGAGACGACGAAGACATGATAGTCGCGGTGGAAGGCGTCGCGCGCGGTCGCGTCGACGCAGCAGTCGGTGCTGAAGCCGGTCATCACCAGCGTGTCGACGTTCCGCGCGCGCAGCCGGAGGTCGAGGTCGGTATTGTGGAAGCTGTTGAACATCAGCTTCTCGATCTCGATGTCGCCCGGCTCGGGCTTCACACGATAATAATCGGCCCCGCCGTCGTCGGCGCGGCAGATCGCCTGCTGGCCGGCCCGCCCGCGCCGCTCGTAGAGTGTCCGCATCGCCACCGTGTCGGTCCCGGGCCGCGTCACCACCCGCATGAAGGCGATCGTCGCGCCCGCCGCGCGGCCGGCGGCGACCAGCGCCTCGATCCGATCGATCGCGGGCTCGACCGCCGAGAGATCGCCGCCGACCCGCCCGATAAGCCCGAAGGGTGCGGCGAAATCGGTCTGCACGTCGACCACCACCAGCGCGGTGCGCGCCGGCGCCAGCATCGCGCCGAGCGCCGCCGGATCGACATGCGGCAGGGATGCGGCGTCGGGCGCGATCGTCGGGGACATGCTGCTCATTGCTTCCAGTCTATCGCGCGCCGCCGCCCCGGCTTGATCGCGGACGCACGTTCTGTTGCGCCGTTCCGGGCATGGCATGATGCACGCTCTCGACATCGCGCCGCCGGCTGTGCATGCGGAGGAGGCACGGCACGGCACGGGGAGCGCGATGAGCACGGACGGCAGGCCCAGCATCGTCGCGATCGGCGGGACGGCGGCGCCGACCTCCTCGACCGAGAGCGCGCTGATGATCGCGCTCGCCGCGGCGGAGCGCGCCGGCGCCGATGTCCGCCTGTTCGGTGGCGCCTATCTCGCCGGCTTGCCGCACTATCTGACCCCCGGCGCCACCGAGGCCGGCCGCGACCTCCTCCAGGCGGTGCGCGGCTCCGACGGGCTGATCGTCGCGAGCCCCGGCTATCACGGCTCGATCTCGGGGCTCGTCAAGAACGCGATCGATTATATCGAGGAGACCGCGAAGGATGCGCGCGTCTATCTCGACGGCGTGCCCGTCGGCCTGATCGCCACCGCCTATGGCTGGCAGGCGACGACCAGCACGATCGCGACGCTGCGCGCGATCGTCCACGCGCTGCGCGGCTGGCCGACGCCGCTCGGCGCGGCGATCAACAGTTCCGGCGGCATCTTCAGCAACGGCGAATGCACCGACGCGGGCGCGCGCGGACAACTCGAGCTCGTCGGCAGGCAGGTCGTCCAGTTCGCCCGCATGCGCCGCGCCGATCCCGCCGCCATGGAGACCGGCGAGGCCTGAGCGTTCGTGGAAAGCCCTCTCCCCACGGCGAAAGGGCTGGGTGATGGTTGTGAGCTCCCGATGGCGGCGGACCCCTCCCCCTCCCCATGGGAGAAGCAAGTTAGCAGAGCGGGCTACATCACGTCGGCCGGCCATTCCGTCTTCGTCATCCCGCGCAGGCGCCCGGGCGCTCAGGCCGTCGCGTCGACCTTCGGCGATTCGGCCGCCTTGGCGACGCCTACCATCGCCGGGCGCAGCAGCCGGTCGCGGATCATCCAGCCGGTCTGCATCTCGTGGACGATCGTGCCGGGCGGCTGATCGGCGCTCGCCACCTCCATGATCGCCTGGTGGCGGTTGGGATCGAGCGGCTCGCCCAGCGCCGCGATGCGGGTGATGCCCTGGCGCTGGAAGGTGGTCTCCAGCTCCTTGGCGGTCATCTCGATGCCGGTGACGAGCGGCTTCATCTTCTCGTCGGCGCGCAGGCTCCCGGGGATCGCCGCCAGAGCGCGCGCGAGATTGTCCGCGATCGAGAGCATGTCGCGCGCGAAGCCGGTCGCGGCATAGGCCTGCGCGTCGGACTTCTCCTTCTCCAGCCGGCGGCGCACGTTCTGCGTCTCGGCCTGGGCGTAGAGCAGCTTGGCGTTCAGCTCCTCGATCTCGGCGCGGAGCGGCGCCGCGCCGTCTTCCACCGCCTCGACCTCGGAGACGCCGGAGCCATGGCCCCGCTGCTCGTCGAAGCCGTCCTCGCCCATGATCTCGATCTTCGTCTCGTCGTCGTTCATGCCATCAACCTGGATAGTGCCTGCGCGGTATAGTCCACGATGGGCACGACGCGCGCATAGTTCAACCGGGTCGGCCCGATCACGCCGACCACGCCGACCACGCGCCCGTCACCACCCGTGTACGGCGCCGCGATAACCGACGAACCGGAGAGCGCGAAGAGCTTGTTCTCCGATCCGATGAAGATCTTCATGCCCTGCCCCGCGCGCGCCGAATCGAGCAGCCGGGCGATTTCCTCCTTGCCCTCGATCTCGTCCAGCAGTTGCCGCACCCGCTCCAGATCGGCGGCGGCGGAGGCGTCGATCAGATTGGCGGCACCCCGCACGATCAGCACCGAGCGCGCCGCGCCATCCTGCGACCAGACCGCCAGCCCGCGCGCGATCAGCTCCTGCGCGGCGATGTCGAGCGCGGCGCGGCCATGC
>CAXTPE010000318.1:0-2636 GCA_964245925.1 uncultured Sphingomonadaceae bacterium | reverse complement strand
GGCCGGTCAGCTTGGTCGCGGCGGTATCGTCGGCGATCGCCTGCACCTCCAGGATATGGAGGCCGCAGAATTCGGCGATCTGCTCGAACGAGAGCGAGGTGTTGTCGACCAGCCAGGAAGCGGTCGCGTGCGGCATGAGCGGCTGGGCCATCGGCCTGGTCTCCGGACAAAGAAAGGGCCGCCCCTCTTGGCGAGGAGCGGCCGGTGCTTGCATCCGATGTAGCCCCGCCGCCCGCCGGGAGCAAGGTCGCTCTTGCGACTCCGCCGCCCGCGCCTCGCGACGGCGCGCGAGCGGGCGCCGCCTAGCCGTGCGACCTGCCCGCCAACGCCGACAGGCCGAGCCCGATGACGCCGCCGACCACATTGCCGGCGATCGGCCCGAGCAGGGGCAGCACGATCAATCCCGCCACCGCGCCAACCGCGGCCCCGCCGGCCGCCCCGACCGTCGATCGCTCGGCTGCGGTCTCCGGCGGCGATTGCACGGCGGGCTCATGGTCGAGGCTCATCTTCCGTTCTTCCGATCGGCGTGCGCGGTAACAGAGCATGATAGCCGCGAGCAGAAGCACGACCATGACATGATATGCATTCAGCAGAGCGCGAAGAACAACGACAGGACGACGGGCGCGAAAAGCGGCGGCCCAACCTGCCAGCCGATCCATGTCCAGTCGAGCCGGCGGATCGTCACCGCTCCACCGTCAGCACGATCTTGCCGACATGGTCGCCCTCCTCCATCCGGCGGTGCGCGTCCGCCGCCTGGCCAAGCGGGAAGACGCTGTCGATCACCGGCCTCAGCCGGCCTTCCGTGACATGCGGCCAGACCGCGCGGCTGATCTCGTCGGCGACCAGGCTCTTGAACTCCGCCGAACGGCCGCGCAGCGTCGAGCCGGTGAGCGTCAGGCGGCGGACCATGATCTCGCGGATCGGCAGCTCAGCCACCCCGCCGCGCTGGGTGGCGATCGAGACGTGGCGCCCCTCCTCGGCGAGGCAGGCGAGGTTGCGCGGCACATAGTCGCCGCCGACCAGGTCGAGCACCGCCTGAACGCCGCGCCCGCCGGTGATCGCCTTCACCTCGGCGACGAAATCGGCCGCGCGATAGTCGATCGCATGCGCCGCGCCGATCGCGCGCGCGCGCGCGCATTTCTCCGCGCCGCCGCAGGTGACGATCACGGTCAGCTCGAACAGCCGCCCCAGCAGGATCGCCATGGTGCCGATGCCGCTGGTGCCGCCGTGGACCAGGATGGTGTCGCCCTCGATGACATGGGCGCGCTCGAACAGGTTGGTCCAGACGGTGAAGAGCGCCTCGGGGATCGCCGCCGCCTCGACCATCGAGAGCGCGGCGGGGACGACGAGGCACGAGCCGGCCGGCGCGACGGCATATTCGGCATAGCCGCCGCCGGCGACGATGGTGCAGACGGTCTGGCCGAGCAGCGCCGCGTCGACGCCGGCGCCGAGCGCGACCACCTCGCCGGCGAACTCCAGCCCAGGGATCGAGGGCGCGCCGGGCGGCGGCGGATACTGCCCCCTGCGCTGCATGATGTCGGCGCGGTTGAGCCCCGCCGCGGCGATCCGGACGAGCAGCTCGCCCGCCGCCGGCGCCGGCACCGGCCGCTCGACCGGGACGAGCAGCTCCGGCCCGCCGGCCCCGGCCGGGTCGATCGCCGTCATGGTCGTCGGCAGCATCCTGGCCCTCCCCCGGCTCCGCCCGCTGCTGCGATGCGGCGAACCGATGCGAGGAGCTTATTGACAGCGGCTTCGCGCCGGTCAACGCTAAGCCTTGTGGACGTGGAAGAACTTTTCGCGAAGCGGCCCGACGACCCGCTGACCGCCCTCTCCCGGCAGGATCTCGATCCCTGGTCGGTCGCCGAGCTGCACGCCCGCATCGCCGCGCTGAACGCGGAGATCGCGCGCGCGTCGCGCAAGCTCGAGGCCGCCGTTAACCATCGCGCAACCGCGGACGCGATATTCCGGCGATGAGCATGGCCGAGCCGGGGCGCGGGGCGCGCAGACACCCGATCGGCGACGCCGCGCTTGATGAATGGGCTCCTCCTCCCGACATTGTCGTTCAAGGGGTCCGGCGTCGCTTGGGCCCGAAGGAGTAAGACGATGCCCTCATTCGCCCGCGAACTCGAGCAGACGCTGCACAACGCGCTCGCCAACGCCAGCAGCCGCCATCATGAATATGCGACGCTGGAGCATCTCCTGCTCGCGCTCGTCGGCGACGAGCATGCCTCCAAGGTGATGACCGCCTGCGGCGTCGATCTCGGCGAGCTCAAGCATGCCGTGACGGTCTATCTCGATACCGAGCTCGATGCGCTGAAGGCGACCGGCAACGCCGATCCCTCGCCGACGAGCGGCTTCCAGCGCGTCGTCCAGCGCGCCATCCTTCATGTGCAATCCTCGGGCCGCGAGGAGGTGACGGGCGCCAACGTGCTCGTCGCGCTCTTCTCGGAACGCGAGAGCTACGCGGTCTACTTCCTCCAGCAGCAGGACATGAGCCGGCTGGATGCGGTCAGCTACATCAGCCACGGCGTCGGCAAGGGCGGCCAAACATCGGAGGCACGCGAGGTGAAGGGAGCCGAAGAAGAAAAGGCCCAGAAGGCCGACGCCAAGCAGAAGGGCGAGAGCGCGCTCAAGCA
>CAXTPE010000317.1:0-2713 GCA_964245925.1 uncultured Sphingomonadaceae bacterium | reverse complement strand
ATCAGCATGCCGCGCACGAGCGGCTGGTGCTGGAGCGCATGCGGCGCGCGGTCGCCGACGGCGGCGCGGCTGCCGCCCAGGCGCTGTTGCTCCCCGAGGTCGTCGAGCTCGACGAGGCCGCCTGCGACCGGCTCGAGGAGCGCGTCGCCGAGCTCGCCGCGTTCGGGCTGGAGCTGGAGCGCTTCGGCGCCGCCGCCGTGCTCGTCCGCGCGACGCCGGCGCTGCTCGGCGCCGGCGACGTGCGCGGCCTCGTCGCGGATCTCGCCGACGAACTCGGCGCCTATGACCAGGCGCTCTCGCTCAGGGAGCGGCTCGACGCGGTGGCGGCGACGATGGCGTGCCACGGCTCGGTGCGCGCGGGCCGCGTGCTGTCGCTGCCCGAGATGAACGCGCTGCTGCGCGAGATGGAGGTGACGCCGCACGCCGGCCAGTGCAACCACGGCCGCCCGACCTGGGTGAAGCTCTCGCGCGGCGATCTGGAGCGAATGTTCGGGCGCCGCTAGGGCGGTTCTCGATCCGGTTGCATCGGATCGGTCGCTCTGGATTATCGATCTGCCGCGCTTTCCGAGCCAGCGAGTGATTCCACCTGCTTCGAAACGCCCTAGGCCAGAGCCGGATGGCATTGAAGTCGATCGGCTGTTCCCGTCGTGGTCATCCCCGCCCGCGCGGGGATGACACATGCGGGTAAGGCAAAACTCATCTCGCCCCAGCCGCGCGACGGCGAAGGCGTGGAAAAGGCCGCACCCCTTGCGGGACACGGCCTTTTGCCAAGCGATGCCGCCGCCCGACGGCGGCCGCGATTACAGCGCGTTGGAGACGGTGTTCCCCGCGGCGTCCAGGCCGTTGCCGGCGGCGTCGACCGCGTTGCCGGCGGTCGCCGAGGCATCGGCGGCGGCGGCGTTGACGTCAGCGATCGCGTCGGAAGCGGCGGCGTTGAGATCGCCACCGGCCGAATCGACGGTGTTCTGCGCGGCATCATCGGTCTTGTGGCTGCAGGCGGCGAGGCCGAGAGCGGCGACGGCGATCAGCGGCACGGCGAAAAGCTTCTTCATGGCGAACCCTCCAGTTGGACAATCGAGCGCGCGACATGCGGGTTCGCGAACGCTTCCCCCTGCCGGCGGCGGCAAGCCCTAGCGATAGACAAGGGATTAGACAATCCGTCGCGTTACAGCCCCGGCTCGGCGCTATTGCGGCGGCGCCGGCGCCGGCCGGGCGTCGGCGGGCGGTGGCGGTGGCGCGGTCTCGGGAGCGGACCCCGCCGGCGCGGGGCCGCCGGGAGAAGCGGCCGGCGCGGCACCGTCGTTCTGATCGATGTCCTTGAGCGCCGCGTCGAGCGCCGCGTCGTCCGATCCGGTGCCGCCGGCGGGCGAGCCGGCGGCGGCATCGTCGTCGCGGTTCGCGATCAGCGCCTCGCGCCGCTGGAGATAGGCCGAGCGCGCCACCGCATAGCTGTCGGCGCTGGTATCGAGCAGCGTGTCGGCGCCGGCGTCGATCAGTTGCGAGCGGGTGTCGAGCAGCTCCAGCACTTGCGCGCCGAGGCGGATGGCGGTGCTCGAGAAGCCGCAGTAGCTCAGGCAAAGCTGGTAGGGATCGACGAACCGGCTGGCGATCGAGCCGACCCCGTCGCGCACCGTCGACGGCCCGAGCAGCGGCAGCACCAGATAGGCGCTCCGCTTCACGCCCCATTTCGCGAAGGTCTGGCCGAGATCCTCGGGCGCGGGCCGGATGCCGGCGCGCGTCGCCGGATCGAACAGCCCGCCGATGCCGACCGTCGAGTTGACGACGAAGCGCTTGAGCGAGCGGAAGCCGCGCCCGGGATTGCCCTGGAGGAAGGCGTTGAGCGCTGAATAGGGCTCCTCGACGTTGGCGAAGAAATGGCTGATGCCCTGCCGCAGCGGCTTCGGCGTCACGGCGCGATAGACCTTGGCGGCCGGCTTCAGGACGATCCGGTCGGCACCGCGGTCGAAGCCCCAGATCGAGCGGTTGAACTTCTCGTACGGATCGCCGGGCGTCGCATTGGTGGTCGCGCAGCCGCAGAGCAGGGCTGCGGCGGCGAGCGGGGCGAGCAGGCGCATGGGGCGGTTCCGTGTCGGCAAGGCCGCTTCGCCTGCCATGGCGCGCCCCGGCGTACAAGCCGCACAAGTGCGTTGACCTGATATAAAGACATCCTTATGTCTTGCTGCGCCGATGACCGACACTCTCGACATCCTCCGCGCGCTCGCCGATCCGACCAGGCTTCGCATCCTTGCGCTGCTGCGCGTGATGGAGCTGTCGGTGGGCGAGCTCGCGCATGTGCTGGAGCAGAGCCAGCCGCGCGTCTCGCGCCACGTGCGGATCCTGGGCGACGCCGGGCTCGCCCTGCGCCGCCGTGAGGGAAGCTGGGTGTTCCTGACGCTTGGCGACGCGGGGCGCGTCCAGCCGCTGCTCGCGGCGCTCGATGGCTGGGCGGCGGATGGCGCGGCGGGAGCGGCGGGGGCGGCCGGCGATCTCGCGCGCCTCGCCGCGGTCAGGACCGAGCGCGCCGCCGCCGCCGAGCGCTATTTCGAGAGCCATGCCGCGCAGTGGGATGCGATCCGCTCGCTGCACGTCGCCGAGAGCGAGGTCGAGGCGGCGCTGGCGGATGCCGTCGGGCCGGGTGCGATCGGCCGGCTGGTCGATATCGGCACCGGCACCGGGCGGATGCTCGCGCTGTTCGGGGGGCGCGCGGCGAGCG
>CAXTPE010000316.1:0-2754 GCA_964245925.1 uncultured Sphingomonadaceae bacterium | reverse complement strand
GGCCGCCCAAGGGCATCGAGGTGCTCGATCCGTTCGCCTTCCCGCTGCTCAACACCTTCATCCTGCTCTGCTCGGGCACGACCGTCACCTGGGCGCATCACGCGCTGCTCCACGGCGACCGCAAGGGGCTGACGGCGGGGCTGTGGTGCACGGTGGGGCTGGGCGCGCTGTTCTCGTGCATCCAGGCGTGGGAATATGCCCATGCGCCGTTCGCGTTCAAAGGCAGCGTCTATGGCGCGACCTTCTTCATGGCGACCGGCTTCCACGGCTTCCACGTGCTGATCGGCACGATCTTCCTCGCGGTCTGCCAGTATCGCACCTATCGCGGCGATTTCACGCCCAAGCAGCATTTCGGCTTCGAGGCGGCGGCCTGGTACTGGCATTTCGTCGATGTGGTATGGCTGTTCCTGTTCGTCTCGATCTATGTCTGGGGCGGCTGGGGCGCGACCATCCACCAGGGCTGAGGCCGGGCGGCGCGGAAAGCCCTCTCCGGCGGGAGCGGGAAATGACGGGCCGAACGTCATGGTTCCTGAAGGCGATCGGGCAGGCTGGAGCGGTTCTCGATCCGATCGCATTGGATGGGCCGCTCCAGATATCGATCTGCCGCGTTTTCCGAGCCAGCAGGTGATTCCACCTGCTTTGAAAACGCTCTAGTCCGGATCATGCCCGAACCGCTTGCTCCCGGCGCGCCGACGCCGCTCCAGTCCGGCCTGCGCGGCCTCTGCCCGCGCTGCGGCGCGCCCGGGCTGTTCGCCGGTGTCGCCAGGTTCGCGGCCCGCTGCCCCGCCTGCGGGCTGGACTTCGCGGGCTTCAACGTCGGCGACGGGCCGGCCGCCTTCCTCACCCTCATCATCGGCACGCTGGTGCTGGCCGCCGCGCTGGCGCTGGAGCTCACCGTCCACCCGCCCGCCTGGGTGCATGTCGTGCTGTGGCTGCCGATCACCACGCTGGCGGTTCTGGGCTCGCTCCGGATCGCCAAGGGCGTGCTGCTCGCGCTCGAATATCGCAACCGCGCGCGCGAGGGCCGGATCGACGATCACGGCGGCGACCGGGCGCCATGAAGCGCGTGCCGGTGTTCCCGACGCTGGTGGTGGCGCTGGCCGTGCTGCTGATGGCGCGGCTCGGCGTCTGGCAGCTCGATCGCGCGCGGTGGAAGGAGGCGCTGCTCGCCCGCCACGCGCAGGCCGCGAGCCGCCCTCCCGCCGCCTTTCCGCTGGTGCCGGTCGACGACGCGCTGCTCTATCGCCGCGCCGACGGTTTCTGCCTGGAGGTGGTCGGCTGGAGCATCGAGGCGGGCGAGAGCCGCGCCGGCGGCTCGGGCTGGCGCCATCTCGCGCGCTGCCGCACCGGCGCCGAGGGTCCGGGGATGACGGTGGACGCCGGCTGGTCGCCCGGCTTCGACGTCAAGCCGGTGTGGCGCGGCGGCAAGGTCAGCGGCGTGATCGGCCCGCTGCCGCAGCATGCCAGCCTGCTCGACGTGATGCGCGGCCGCGCGAGCGCCGTGCCGGGGCTGCTGCTCGTCGCCGACGCGCCCGCGCCGGGTCTCCGGCCGAGCGCCTATCCCTCGATCGCCGACATCCCCAACAACCATCGCGCCTATGCGGTGCAGTGGTTCCTGTTCGCGGGGCTGGCGGTGGCGATCTACGGGATCGCGCTGGCGCGGCGGCCGGACTGAAGGAGAGAGCGGGCCGCCGTCGATGGATCCCGGATCACGTCCGGGATGACGGGGGGCTGGCGCACGCGCTGTTGCCGCTCCCGCTCCTCGTCGCTAAGCGGCGCCGATGCGATACGTCAGCACCCGCGGGAGCGCGCCCACGCTCGATTTCGAGGGCGTCACGCTCGCCGGCCTCGCCTCGGACGGCGGCCTCTACGTGCCCGAAGCCTGGCCCAGCTTCTCGCGCGACGAGATCGCCGCGCTCGCCGGCCTCTCCTATGCCGAGACGGCGGTACGGGTGATGCTGCCGTTCGTCGGCGAGGCGCTCGCCGAGGACGAGTTGCGCGGGCTCTGCGTCGAGGCCTATGGCCGCTTCGGCCACGCCGCCGTCACCCCGCTCGTCCAGCTCGACGGGCGCCACTGGCTGCTCGAGCTGTTCCACGGGCCGACGCTCGCCTTCAAGGATGTCGCGCTCCAGCTCCTCGGGCTGTTCTTCGAGCGCTTTCTGGCGACCCGCGACACCCATCTCACCATCATCGGCGCGACCTCGGGCGATACCGGCTCGGCGGCGATCGACGCGCTCGCCGGCCGCGCCAAGGTCGACGTCTTCATGCTGCACCCGGAGGGCCGCGTCTCCGACGTCCAGCGCCGACAGATGACGACGGTGCTCGCCCCCAATGTCCACAACATCGCCATCGAGGGGAGCTTCGACGATGCGCAGGCGCTGGTGAAGGCGATGTTCGCGCACCAGAGCTTCGCCGGCCGCTTCGCGCTCTCGGCGGTCAACTCGATCAACTGGGCGCGGCTGATGGCGCAGGTGGTCTATTATTTCCACGCCGCCGTCCGCCTCGGCGCGCCCGACCGCGGGATCGCCTTTTCCGTCCCCACGGGCAATTTCGGCGACGTGTTCGCGGGCTATGTCGCGGCGCGGATGGGGCTGCCGATCGCCAGGCTCATCGTCGCCACCAACGTCAACGACATCCTCCACCGCGCGCTCTCCGCCGGCGACTATTCGGCCGGCAGCGTCACGCCGACCGCGGCGCCCTCGATGGACATCCAGGTCAGCTCCAATTTCGAGCGGCTGCTGTTCGACCTGCACG
>CAXTPE010000315.1:0-2760 GCA_964245925.1 uncultured Sphingomonadaceae bacterium | reverse complement strand
ACATGCGGCGCGCGCGCATCCGCGTCCGAATAGACCGCGACGGTGGCGATCCCCATCGCCTTGGCGGTGCGCATGACGCGACACGCGATCTCGCCACGATTGGCGACCAGGATTTTCTTGAACATCAAGCCTCCATGCCATGCTTGACGTGGCATGGCAGCCATTGTACGTTATCGGGGTGATCGTTAGTTTCGCCAATCGTGCAACTGAACGTTTTGCGCTCGAGGGCAAGTCGAAGTTTTCCGGACTCGACGAGGCAAAGGCGATGGGGCGGTTGAAGGTTCTGCGAGCGGCGCGATCGATTGACGACATCCCGCCCCTCAAGTCGGTCGGGCTGCACGCGCTGAGCGGCGATCGTCAGGGACAGTGGGCGATGACGATAAACGGACCTTGGCGGCTGGTCTTCCGTTTTCACGACGGCAACGCCGAGGATGTCCGGATTGTGGATTATCATTGAGGAGATCCTGGTGACGCAGTTCGCATTCGAGCAAGTCCATCCTGGCGCGATCCTCAAGGAGGAACTCGAAGCGCGCGGCCTTAGCGCCAACGCGTTCGCACTCAAGCTGCGCGTGCCGCCGCAGCGCATCCAGGATGTGGTGGCGGGGCGGCGCGGCATCAGCCCCGATACGGCGTTGCGACTGGAAGCAAGCCTCGGCACGCCTGCCAGGCTATGGCTCGATATGCAGGCCGCCTATGACCTCCATCGGGCCGAAGCCAAGTTCGGCGCGATCGTGCGCAAGGAAGTGCTCGCGGCCTGAGGCGCGACAGGCGCGACACGATCTCGCCGCGATTGGCGACCAGGATTTTCTTGAACACTACCGTTCCCCGGCGAAGGCCGGGGTCCGGGCCCGGCGGTTGAACTGGATCCCGGCCCTCGCCGGGGAACCGAAGCGGCTCACTCAGCCGCTATATGCAAGGCCTCGGAAGAGGCCGCCGAGCCGAGCCCCAGCTTCGCGAACAGCGCCGCGTCCGCATCCTCGCCGGCGTTGCCCGCCGTCAGCAGCCGGTCGCCGGTGAAGATCGAGTTGGCGCCGGCGAGGAAGCAGAGCGCCTGGGTGCTCTCCGACATGCTCTCGCGCCCCGCCGACAGCCGCACCACCGATCGCGGCATCAGGATGCGCGCCACCGCGACCGTGCGGACGAACTCGATGTCGTCGATCCGCGCACTCGGCACATCCTTGAGCATGTCGCCCAGCGGGGTGCCGGCGATCGGCACCAGCGCGTTGATCGGCACGCTCTGCGGATGCTCGGGCAGCGTGGCGAGCGCGTGGAGGAAGCCGACCCGGTCGCTCCGGCTCTCGCCCATCCCGACTATGCCGCCGCAGCACACCGACATGCCGGCGCGGCGCACCGTCGCCAGCGTGTCGAGCCGGTCCTCCCATGTACGCGTGCCGATGACCGATGGGTAATGCTCGGGCGAGGTATCGAGATTATGGTTGTAGAAGTCGAGGCCGGCATCCGCGAGGCGATCGGCCTGCCCGTCGCTCAGCATGCCGAGCGTCATGCAGGTCTCAAGCCCGAGCGCCTTCACCTGGCTCACCATCGAACAGACCGCGTCCATGTCGCGATCCTTGGGGCTGCGCCACGCCGCGCCCATGCAGAAGCGCTGCGATCCGCCCGCCCTGGCGGCGCGCGCGGCGGCGACCACCGCGTCGACATCCATCAGCTTGGTGGCCTTGAGGCCGCTGTCGGCCGAGGCGGACTGGCTGCAATAGCCGCAATCCTCCGGGCATCCCCCGGTCTTGATCGACAGCAGCGTCGCGCGCTCGACGACATTGGCGGGATGGTGCGCGCGATGCACCGCCGCCGCCTCGATCACCAGATCGAGGAACGGCCGCTCGAACAGCGCCGCGACCTGCGTCCGGCTGACAGGCTCCTGAACCATCATTCCGCGGCTTCCTCAATCGCTTCCGGCGGCATGTTGTGCCCCAGCAACCGCAGCACCTCGCCCGCCGCCTCGACCAGATTGGTGCCCGGCCCGAAGATCGCCTGGACGCCGGCATCGCGCAACGCCTGATAGTCCTGCGCCGGGATGACGCCGCCGGCGATCACCTTGATGTCCTCGCGCCCGGCCTCGCGCAGCAGCCCGATCAGCTCCGGGATCAGCGTCTTGTGCCCGGCGGCGAGGCTGGAGGCGCCGACCACGTCGACATCCTCCCGGATCGCCAGCGCGGCGGCCTCCCGCGGAGTCTGGAAAAGCGGCCCCGCCAGCACGTTGAAGCCAAGGTCTCCGAACGCGGACGAGACGAGGTTGGCGCCGCGATCATGCCCGTCCTGCCCCATCTTGGCGACGAACAGCTTGGGCGCGCGCCCGCGCCGGCGCTGGATCGCGGCCACGCCGTCGATCAGGTTCGACCATCTCGCATCGTCGCCATAGGCGCCGCCGTAGACGCCCTTCACCGGCATGGGGCTGGTGACGTAGCGCCCGAACACGTCCTCCATCGCGAGGCTGATCTCGCCGAGCGTGGCGCGCGCGCGCGCGCAGTCCACCGCCAGCCCGAGCAGGTTGCCGCTTCCCCGCGCGCCCTCGCGCAGCGCGTCGAGCGCCGCCGTGCAGGCCGCCTCGTCGCGGCTCGCCTTCATCCTGGCGATCCGCGCGATCTGCGACTCGCGCACCGCGACATTGTCGACATCGAGGATGTCGATCGGATCCTGCTCGGCCAGCTTGTACTTGTTGACGCCGACGATCACCTCCTCGACGCGATCGATCCGCGCCGCCTTGGCCGCCGACGCCTCCTCGATCATCGCCTTGGGCCAGCC
>CAXTPE010000314.1:0-2777 GCA_964245925.1 uncultured Sphingomonadaceae bacterium | reverse complement strand
GGGCGGGGGGAGGCTGGCGCTGCCGGCGGGCGCGCTCGCCCAGGGCCGCGCGTCGTCGCCGGTGCGCGCCGCCCTGCCGGCGATCGCGCCCAGCGCCTCGTGGATGTTGGCAAGCCCCGGCCCGGCGACGATCCGCTCGATCGACACCCGCCGGTAGCGCGCGCGCAGAACGCCGAGGATGCCGTCCTCAATGGCGTCGAGCGGCGCGAAATCGACATGGCCGCCCTCGGTCTCGACGACATGGACATGGCCGCCGCGCCGCACGAGCTGGGCGACGCCGAGCCCGGTGCCGGGGCCGACGATGCTGGTGACGCCGTCCGTCGGCAGCGGCAGGTCCGGCCCGCACAGGTGCCGGAAACAGTCCTCGCCGCAGTGCGCGACGGCATGGCCGACCGCGCCGAAATCATTGACGAGCACGAACGCGTCGACGCCCAGCTTCTCGGGAATGAGCGCCGGGCGGATGACCCAGGGGCTGTTGGTGAGCTTGATGACCTCGCCCTCGACGGGTGCCGCGATCGCGATCGCGGCGGCGCGCGGCAGCGGCCGGCCGACGCTCCTGCCGAACGCCTCATAGGCGAGCTGGAAGCTGGCATGCTCGGCCGTCCTGAGCATGTCCGGCTCGCCGAGCCGGACGACGCGGCCGTCCGCGATCTCGGCCAGCGCGAAGCGCGCGTGGGTGCCGCCGATGTCGACGGCGACGATCTCGCGAGCCATCGCTTCCTCTCCACGCGTTTCTCGCTCCGTAGAGCGCCGGGCGGCACGAACTGTCAACGTCGCCCGCCGAGGACTGGTGCCGGCCCGCCAGCCATGCTCAAAGCCGCCGCGATGACCGCCACCGCCGCCATTCCCCCGCGCCGAACCGCCGCCACGCGCGGCGTGGCAGGCTTCGTCGTCACGACCATCCTGCTCGATGCCATGGGGTTCGGCATCATCATCCCGGTGCTGCCCCGGCTGGTGATGGACCTCGGCCACGGCGATCTCGCCGAGGCGACGCGGATCGGCGGCTGGCTGGCGGTCTGCTATGCGGGGATGCAGTTCCTGTGCGGGCCGCTGATGGGCAATATCGGCGATCGCTTCGGCCGGCGGCCGGTGCTGCTCGGCGCGGTCGGCGGGCTCGGGATCGACTTCGCGCTGCTGGGCTTCGCGCCGAGCCTCGGCTGGCTGTTCCTCGGACGCCTGCTGGCGGGCTTCTTCGGCGCCTCCCACGGCCCGGCCTCCGCCGCGCTGGCGGACGTGACCTCGCCCGAGGATCGCGCGCGCCGGTTCGGCTTCCTCTCGGCGGCGTTCGGGATCGGCTTCGTCGTCGGCCCGGCGCTCGGCGGGCTGCTCGGCGATCTCTCGCCGCGCGCGCCGTTCCTCGCCGCCGCCGCGCTCTCGGGCGGCAATTTCCTGTTCGGGCTGTGCTTCTTCCCCGAGACGCTGACCCGCGAGCGCCGCCGCCCGTTCTCGCTCGCGCGCGCCAATCCGCTCGGCGCGCTCGCGGCGCTGCGCACGCTGGAGGGCGTGCTGCCGCTCGCGTTCGTCTACTTCTTCTGGCAGCTCGCGATGATGGTCTATCCGGCGACCTGGGCGTTCTACACGATCGCGCGGTTCGGCTGGGCGCCGTCGACGATCGGCGCCTCGCTCGCCTTCACCGGCGTGCTGATGGCGAGCATCCAGATGCTGCTGCTCGGCCGCATCGTCGCGCGTCTCGGCGAGCGCAACGCGGTGCTGCTGGGCATGGCCAGCGCGATGGCCGGGCTCGTCGGCTATGCGATCGCCGGCCGGGGCTGGATGGTGTTCGCGCTGATGCTGGCGACCGCGCTGCAATCCGTCGCCCAGCCCTCGCTCAACGCGATGATGTCGCGCCGCGTCGAGAACGATCGGCAGGGCGAGCTGCAGGGCTTCAACGGCAGCCTCGCCGCGCTGGCGGCGCTGCTGGCGCCGCTGCTGTTCAACATGCCGCTCGCCTATTTCACGAGCCCGCAGGCGCCGTTCCGCTTCGCCGGCGCGGCGTTCGCGGTGGCCGCGGCGATGGTGCTGGTGGCGCTGGTCGCGCTCGCGCGCATCCCCCGGCGCGACCCGGCCGCCACCGCCTGACGATCCCGGCGATGGACGCCATCCTGCTCAGCGCCGGACGCGGCTCGCGGCTGCTGCCGCTCACGCTGGAGATGCCGAAATGCCTCGTCGAGGTCGACGGGCGCGCCATCCTCGATCACCAGATCGCCGCGCTGCGAGACGCCGGCATCGAGCGGGTGACGGTGGTCGGCGGCTATCGCTACGACCAGATCGCGGCGCACCTCGTCGCCGGCCCCCCCGCTCGGGCCGGCGCGCACGTCCGGCTGGTGCGCAATCCGTTCTGGGCGGTGGCGAGCAGCATCGGCAGCGTATGGGCGGCGCGCGACCGGCTCGCTGGCCCGTTCTGCCTGCTCAACGGCGACACGATCTTCGAGCCCGCGATCATCGCCGGAGCGCTGGCGGCGGCGCGGCCGGGCGTGAACCTGGCGGTCGAGCCGCTCGGCCGGCCGGAGCCCGACGACATGCTGGTCGAGGCGCGGGACGGCGCGGTGATCGCGGTGGGCAAGACCCTCGACGGCGCGCACGCGACGCACCGCTCGCTCGGCATCGTCCTCTCGCGCGATGCGGACGGCGGCGGCTATGACGCCGCGCTCGACGCGGTGATCGGCGCGCCGGGCGGCGAGGATGCGTTCCACCATGCCGTGATCGACCGGCTCGCGCGCACCCGAGGGGTCGCGGCGCTGGTGGTCGAGCACCGCCGCTGGCAGGAGATCGACCGG
>CAXTPE010000313.1:0-2833 GCA_964245925.1 uncultured Sphingomonadaceae bacterium | reverse complement strand
CGACGAGCAGGTTGCGGAACAGGCGATCGACCACCCACGGCGCGGGCTGATCCTGATCAGGGCCGGGCACCTGGGCGAGCGCGATCTCGAGTTCGTAGAGGCCGTCGTGACGCGCCTCGTCGATACGCGGGGCCTGGCTGGTCGGCCCGATGAACATGCCCGAGAACAGGTAGCTGAGCGACGGGTGACGCTGCCAGTAGAGCACCAGCGACTTCAGCAGGTCCGGCCGCCGGATGAACGGCGAGTCGGTCACCTGGCGGCCGCCGAACACGAGGTGGTTGCCGCCGCCGGTGCCGACCGCGCGGCCGTCGACCATGAACTTGTCGGCGGTAAGCCCGGTCTCGCGGGCGAGCGCGTAGAGGCTGGTGGTGATGTCGCTGGTCTCGGCCCAGCTCGCGGCGGGCTGGACATTGACCTCGATCACGCCGGGATCGGGCGTCACCTTGAGCACCTTGAGGCGCGGATCGGGCGGCGGCGCATAGCCCTCGATCCGCACCGGCAGCTTCAGCCGCCCGGCGGCCGCCTCGACCTGCGCGATCAGCTCGAGATAATCCTCCAGCCGCTCGGTCGGCGGCAGGAAGACGGCCAGATGATTGCCTCTCGCCTCCACCGTCATCGCGGTGCGGACCGCGCCGTCGATGATATATTGCTCGACGACATCCTGCTGCGCGGCGCCCTCGGCGGGCGCGACCTGCACCGTCGCCTGGGTCTCGCGCATGGTCGGGCGCCGGTCGAGAGTGTCGGGCAGCGGCCCGCGCGGCTCGCTGGTGTCGCGGACGTGGAGATAGGGATAATCCTCCTTGCCGACATGCGGCAGCGCCGACAGCGGCAGCCGATAGCCGAGCGAGGCGTCGCCCGGCACCGCGAACAGCCGGCCGCGCCGCACGTTCCAGCGCTCGGACTTCCAGCCGCCGGCGCGGCGCGCCTCGGCGATCTCGGCCATGTCCGGATTGGCCGACGCCGGCGCCTGCCACGCCTGCACGCGCTGGACCGGCAGCACATAGCCGACCGGCTGCGACAGCCCGCGCTCGAACGCGCGCACCATCCGCTCGCGCGCCTCGGGATCGTCGATCTTCGGATCGGTGGGATCGACGTTGGCGGGCAGCTCCGCCTCCTTCACCGACCAGGCGATGGCATCCTCATAGGCCGGCTGGATATTGTCGCGGTCGATGCCCAGGCCGCCGGCGATCGCCGACAGGAATTCGGCCGCCTGCTCGGGCTTCGCGTGGAGCGCCTCGGTGCCGGGGGCGTCGTCGCGCGCGATCAGGTCGGCATCGCGCCAGATCGGAACGCCGTCGGCGCGCCAGTAGATCGCGTAGGCCCAGCGCGGCAGGCTCTCGCCGGGATACCATTTGCCCTGGCCGTGGTGGAGCATGCCGCCGGGCGCGAAGCGGTCGCGCAGCTTGCGGATCAGCCGGTCGGCATAGCCCGCCTTGGTGGGGCCGACGGCGTCGCCGTTCCACTCGCCCGCCTCGCCGCCGTCGACCGCCACGAAGGTCGGCTCGCCGCCGATGGTGAGGCGCATGTCCTGCGCCGCGATGTCCGCGTCGACCTTCCGCCCGAGCGCGTCGAGCGCCGCCCAGCGCTCGTCGGTGAACGGCTTGGTGATGCGCACCGCTTCCGCGATGCGGGTGACGTTCATCTCATAGTGGAACTCGGTCCGCGCGGGCTCCACCATGCCCTCGATCGGCGCCGCCGAGCGATAGTGCGGGGTCGCGCAGAGCGGGATATGGCCCTCGCCGGCGAACAGCCCCGAGGTCGGATCGAGCCCGATCCAGCCGGCGCCGGGGAGATACACCTCCGCCCAGGCGTGGAGATCGGTGAAGTCGGCCTGCGGACCCTTGGGCCCCTCGACCGGCGTCACGTCCGCCTTCATCTGGATGAGATAGCCCGAGACGAACCGCGCCGCGAAGCCGAGCCGGCGCGCGAGGTTGACCAGCAGCCACGACGAATCGCGGCACGATCCGGTGCCGAGTTCGAGGCACTGCTCGGGCGTGTAGGTGCCCGCCTCCATGCGGATGACATAGCCGACTCTGGCCTGGATCGCGGCGTTGAGCGCCACCAGGAAATCGATGGTGCGGCCGCGGTGCGGCGCGAACCCGGCGACGAAGCCATCGAACAGCGGCCCGCCCGCCTCCTCGTCGACCGCGAAATAGGCGACGAGATCGGTGCGGAGCCGCTCGTCATAGGCGAACGGATAGGTCTCGGCATAATCCTCGACGAAGAAGTCGAACGGGTTGATGACCGAGAGGTCGGCGATGAGATCGACCGTCACGCGGAACTCGGTGGCCGGCTCGGGGAAGACGAGGCGGGCGAGCCAGTTGCCGTGAGGATCCTGCTGCCAGTTGATGAAGTGGTTCTCCGGCAGGATGCTGAGCGAGTAGCTGTTCACCGCTGTGCTGCTGTGCGGCGCGGGGCGCAGCCGGATGATCTGCGGCCCGAGCGCGACCGGGCGGTCGTAGCGATAGGCGGTGACGTGGTGGAGCGCGGCCTGGATCATGGCGCGCCTTATCGCGCCGTTTCGAGGGCGCGCGCAACGGACAAGCAAGCCGGGGGTTCAGCCGGATGCCACGAACCGCTACAGCCCTCCCATGACGACCGATCCGATCGCGCTCTTCGATGCGTGGTTCGCCGAAGCGCGCGCGAGCGAACCCAATGATCCCAACGCGGTCGCCGTGGCGACGGTGGCGGCGGACGGGCAGCCGTCGGTCCGCATGGTGCTGCTCAAGGGGCACGGCGCCGACGGCTTCGTCTTCTACACCAATCTGGAAAGCCGCAAGGCGGGCGAGCTGATCGCGACGCCCAGGGCGGCGCTGCTGTTCCATTGGAAGAC
>CAXTPE010000312.1:0-2838 GCA_964245925.1 uncultured Sphingomonadaceae bacterium | reverse complement strand
CTTCGATGCCGGCGTGCGTCTTGGCGAAAGGCTCGACAAGGACATGATCGCCGTTCGCATCGCGCCGAACTTCCGCCCTGCGATCGTTGGCGCACCTTCCTATTTTGAGCGGAACGACTGCCCAAAGGTGCCGCAAGACTTGGTTCGCCACCAGTGCATCAACCTTCGACTGTCACCGACGCGGGGACATTACATCTGGGAGTTCGAGCGAGGCGGCCAACAGCCTAAGGCCAGGGTCGATGGGGCCATCGCCTTCAACAACATCGCCATGTTACGGCAAGCCGCTGTCGATGGGCTGGGGCTGGCAAATCTCCCGGATGATTTCGTTGCGCCATATATCGCTGATGGCCGTTTGGTTCGCGTGTTGCAGGACTGGTGCCCTCGCTGGCCTGGCTACCATCTTTACTATCCGAGCCGTCGCCAACCTACCCAGGCTTTTGCCCTGTTGGTGGACGCACTTCGCCAGGCGGCCCGTTAGCTGCCGTGTCACAACCGAACGGTTGTGACGCCGCGTCAGTGACCGTTCTGCGCCCTTCCGTCCACCACCAATCCCTTGCACCCGCAGGTCGGCCACACCGTCTGGAGAATGGCCACTCCTGTCCAGAGCTGCCGCTCAGAGCGGCCCATTGAAGGGCTACTAAGTCCCATTCTTGCTCGTTCTGCGGGCGGGAGCGAATAGACAAGCGAAGCAGAAATGGCCTGGCCGGCTGGCCGATTGGTGAGATGGGGTAGGTCGTCAAGGGAAGTCCACGCGCCAGGAATTATATGAGTAGCCTTCACCAAGCCGATCGTGCTTCAACGAGCTCGTCGGCCGCCAACTTGATGCGATGCACGTCAAGCTGATCAAACCCCGAACGAACACCCTCGACGATCACCCGTCGCCCACACAGCTTGCGGGCCCGCCAGAAGACATCGAGCGCCCATACGCCGCCCCCGTCGACATGAAGTTCGTATCCACGAGGCGCGAGCCGCAGCACGCCGACCTCCCTATGTCGTGTCCCCATCGGCATGGAGCTAGCCCCGTCCGCCGTCGATGATGTTTTCCACGCACGCTCCTGTCGACGATCAGTGACAGGACTCACGCTTCGCCGCGCGACCAAGTCAAGCGGATTGTCTCTGATCGTCTGTAGACGCTTCGGCGACATCGCCGGCTGTTGCCGCCATGGATATTCGCCAGCGCCTGGCCACGAACCTGCGCCGACTGCGGCAAGAGAAGGGCCTCAGCCAGGAGGGCTTCGCGCACGAAGCGGGGCTTCATCGCACCTATGTGAGTGACATCGAGCGCGGCGCGCGCAATCCGACCATCACCGTGGTCGAGAAGCTCGCGGCTTCGCTCGGCGTGCCGCCCGGCCGGCTCTTGGATTGAAGTTAGCCAATGGGCAGTCCTTCGGCCTTGAGCGCTTCCTGACGGTAATATTCGATGATCCCACGCCCGGCGGCGTTCTCCTGAATCCACAAGAGCGCCTGGCTGAGCGCGTCGACCTGATCGTCGTGCCGTCCCGCCGGGAACGCGCATAGCTCGGCCAGAAAGTCTTGTAGCCAGGAGGCGTGTTCCGGCAGGAACACATGCCCCTGTTCGATCTGCAGCGAGGCGCCGACGCCCCGGCTGACCTTGTCCTTCTGGGGTAGGATGCCCCGGACGTTGCGGACGCCGCTCGCCTTCAGATCCTGGATCAGACTGGTGCCCGAGGCGCGATCCTCGATCAGGATGGTGCTGGGCTTCCATGCCTTGGCGGCCGCGGCTACCGCGTGGCGCAGTTCGGGAAACTCCAGCCTGCGCCGGACCACGTCGAGGACGTAGATGTCCTTGCCCTTGATCCCGAGCGTGACGCCGACGCTGAAGTCGGAGCCGGTCCCGGAGGTCATGGCGGTGTCCCACGACTGCACGATGCGATCAGGGCGGGCGATCTCGGCGGCGGCGTAGGTCTTGAACCAGGCGCGCTTGATGTAATTGCCCTCGGCCGGCACCGGCGACTGCTGGTACTGCGCGTCGAACGTCAGCGACCCCATGCTGGCACGCAGCTCCTCCAGCACCTCGATCGGCTCGCGCTCGGGATGGAGCACCTCCCCGATCGCGCGCCGCTTCACGCGCCGTTCGCCCAGGCTATGATAACGGTGCTCCTCGTCGGCGGTGGCAATCGCGGGCAGCGAGAGCAGTTCCCAGCCGCCCTGCTCGATCAGCGCGGCGGCCAGATCATGTTCGTGCAGCCGCTGCATGATCGTCAGCATACGGCCGTCCTTCTTCGAGTTCAGGCGCGACATGAGCGTGTTGCGCAGCCACTCGAGCGTCGCGCGCCGGCCGGCTTCGGACAGCGCCTCCTCGGGTTTCATCGGGTCGTCGAGGATGATGATATCACCGCCGCGCCCGGTGAACGTGCCGCCGACCGAGGTGGTGACGCGGCGGCCACCCTCGCTCGTCCAATAATCCTCGACCGCGCGCCGCGAGCGCGACACGCGGGTGGCGAAGGTCGCGCCGTAGAAGCCGCTCTCCATCACCGTCCGAGCCTGACGCGCGAACCCCTCGCCGAGCGGCTGCGCATAGCTGACGCAGGCAACGCTGAGCGTCGGCGCGCGGCCGAGCAGCCAGGCGGGAAACGCCACCGAGCAGATCAGCGACTTCAGGCTGCGCGGCGGCACGCACACCAGCAGGCGCCTGATCTCGCCGTCGGCGAGCGCCATCAACCGATCGACGATGACATCATGGTGCCAATTCCAGTGGAGATCCAGCGAGGGCTCGATCTCGGCGATCGCCCGCCTGGCGAACACACCCAGATCGAGACGCATTAGCTCGCGGAGCTGAAAGGCGGGATCAACCCTCATCGTCGTCGCCGCCATCAT
>CAXTPE010000311.1:0-2851 GCA_964245925.1 uncultured Sphingomonadaceae bacterium | reverse complement strand
TCGGCACGATGACGAAGTACCGCCCGAGCCACATCGCGACGCCGAGCAGCCCGTCGTAGAAGGGCGTGCTCGCGGTCAGCCCGGCGAACGCGCTGCCGTTGTTGCCGACGGCGGACGTGAACGCATAGAGCATCTCCGAGAAGCCGTGCGGCCCCTGGTTGGCGAGCCCGGCGAGGCCGTCCTTGGAGATCGCGGCTATGCCGGTGAAGCCGAGGATGATGAGCGGCAGCACCGCGATCGCCAGCACCGCGAGCTTCACCTCGCGCCCGTCGATCTTCTTGCCGACATATTCGGGCGTCCGCCCCACCATGAGCCCCGCGACGAAGACGCTCAGGATCACGAACAGCAGCATGCCGTAGAGCCCCGAGCCCACGCCGCCGAAGATGATCTCGCCGAGCTGGATGTTGAACATCGGGATCATGCCGCCCAGCGCGGTGAAGCTGTCGTGCATCGCGTTGACCGCGCCGCAGGACGCATCGGTGGTGACGACCGCGAACAGGCTGGAGGCGGCGATGCCGAAGCGCACCTCCTTGCCCTCCATATTGCCCCCGGCGATGCCCAGCGCATGGTGGATCGGGTTGCCGCCGGCTTCCGCCGCATAGACGATGGTGGTGCCGGCGAGGAACAGCGCCAGCATCGCCGCGAAGATCGCCCAGCCCTGCTTCGTGTTGCCGACCGCCTTGCCGAACGTCCAGGTCAGCCCGGCGCCGATCGAGAAGATCGAGAGCATCTGGAGCAGGTTGACGAGCGCGCTCGGGTTCTCGAACGGGTGCGCGCTGTTGGCGTTGAAGATGCCGCCGCCGTTGGTGCCGACCATCTTGATCGCCTCCTGGCTGGCGACCGGCCCGAGCACGATGGTCTGCCTGGCGCCCTCCAGCGTGGTGGCGACGACCGATCCGGTGAAGGTCTGCGGCACGCCGGCGGCGAGCAGGAGCACGGCATAGACGATGCACGCCGGCAGCAGCAGGTAGAGCGTCACCCGCGTCACGTCGGCCCAGAAGTTGCCGAGCCCGGCCGCTTCCTTGCGCGCGAAGCCGCGGATGAAGGCGAAGGCGAGCGCGATGCCGGTCGCCGCCGAGGTGAAGTTGTGGATGGTGAGGCCGACCATCTGGCTGAACTGCGACATGGTCACTTCGCCGCTGTAGCTCTGCCAGTTGGTATTGGTGGCGAAGCTGACCGCGGTGTTCCAGGCGAGGTGCGGCGCGAGGCCGGGAAAGCCGAGCGGATTGAGCGGCAGGAACGCCTGGAGCCGCAGGATCGCATAGGTCAGCAGCAGGCCGGCGATGTTGAACAGCAGCATGTGGACGCCGAAGCGCTTCCAGCCCTGCTCCGCCTTCGGATCGATCCCCGAGAGCGCGTAGAAGCCGCGCTCGACGGGGCCGAGCAAGGGATGCAGCCAGGTGCGCCGCCCCTCCATGATCGCGAACAGGCCCATGCCGAACGGCTTGGTGATCGCGATCACGAGCACGGTGAACAGCAGGATGAGCAGCCAGCCTTGCAGGGTCATCGATGAGTCTCCGCTCAATACCGCTCGGGGTGGACGAGGACGGCGACGAGATAGGCGAGCAGGCCCACGGCGGTGAGCCCGCCGAGCCAGAGGTCGATGGTCATCGGTCGGCTCCTCAGGCGCGTTCGCACAGCGTGAAATAGGCGAAGGTCAGCAGCGACAGGCCGGCCGTGATCGCGATCCACAATAGGTCTTGCATGGCCCCGTTCCTTCGGACCGCGATGCCGGCGGCAGCGCCCCACAGGGATGGCGATCTAGGCGCCGGGGGCGTTGGTTATCCATGCGCAAAGGGGCGGCCGCGCATATGGATGGCATATGGAAGGGGGCGAGCGGCGGGGCGCGCGATAACCCGGTCTCCGTTCGTGTCGAGCGACGTCGAGACGCGCCGCGTCGCGCCGTGGCGTGCTTGCGTTCGGAGGGCGGGGCGGCTTGCGAGCGTACCGTACAAGCCTTCTCCCCTTGGGGAGAGGGGGCGGGTCAGTCCGTTCACGGCGCGCTCAGACGGGCGCCGGCTCCACGCCGATCTCGTCCTTGCGCCGCCGCCGGAAGGCGTGGAGCAGCGGCTCGGTATAGCCGTTGGGCTGGCGCTCGCCCTCGAACACCAGCGCGCGCGCCGCCTGATAGGCGAGGCTGGCGCCGGGATCGGGCGCCATCGCCCGATAGCCGGGATCGCCGGCGTTCTGGCGATCGACCCGCTCGGCCATGCGGATCAGCGCGGCTTCCGCCTCGTCCGCCGAGGCGACGCCGTGCCGCAGCCAGTTGGCGATGTGCTGCGAGGAGATGCGCAGCGTCGCGCGATCCTCCATCAGCCCGACGTCGTGGATGTCCGGCACCTTCGAGCAGCCGACCCCCGCGTCGATCCAGCGCACCACATAGCCGAGGATGCCCTGCGCATTGTTCTCGAGCTCGGCCCGCACCGCCTCCGGCGACCAGTTGCGCCGGCCCGCGAGCGGGGGGACGAGCAGCGCGTCGAGCCCCGGGATCGCCTCGCCACCACGCTCGCGCTGCCGCGCGAAAACGTCGACCGCGTGATAGTGGAGCGCGTGCAGCGTCGCCGCGGTCGGCGAGGGCACCCAGGCGGTGGTGGCGCCCGTCATCGGATGTGCGATCTTCTGGGCGAGCATGTCGGCCATGCGATCGGGCATCGCCCACATGCCCTTGCCGATCTGCGCCTTGCCGGCCAGGCCGCAGGCCAGCCCGATCAGCACGTTGCGGTCCTCATACGCCGCGATCCAGCCGCTGCTCCTGATCTCGCCCTTGGGCACCATCGGCCCGGCGCGCATCGCGGTGTGGATCTCGTCGCCGGTGCGATCGAGGAAGCCGGTGTTGATGAAGACGATGCGG
>CAXTPE010000310.1:0-2882 GCA_964245925.1 uncultured Sphingomonadaceae bacterium | reverse complement strand
CGCGGCGTCGACATCGCCGAGGCGGGGGGCGAGCGGGGCGGCGTCCGCATCGAAGTTCACGAAGACGAAGCCCTGCCAGAGCTCCAGCGCGAAGACCGGCAGGCTGAAGGCGGCGCGGTCGAAATTGCAGGTCCGCCCCATCGCCGGCGCGCCGACGAGCTGGCCGTCGAGCCCGTAGGACCAGTGGTGATAGGGGCAGACGAAGCCGCGCGCGTTGCCGCTGCCTTCCGCCACCAGCATCGCGCGGTGCTGGCAGACCGCGGACATCGCGCGCAGCGTGCCGGCCATGTCGCGCGCCACCACGATCGGCTCGCCCACGATATGGGTGGTGAAATAGTCGCCGGGGTTCGCCGCCCAGTCCTCGCGGCCGACGCACAGCCACTCGTGCGCGTACAGCGCCTCCTTCTCGAACGCGTAGAAGCCGGCATCGGTATAGCAGGCGGGCGGCAGCGTCTCCGCGTCGGCGATCGCGCGCGTCGAGCTTTCCAGCCCGCGGATGAACTCTGCGTCGATCAGCACCATGGGCCTGTCTGCATCCGTTCGGCCAGCATGGACAAGCCGCTATGGCCTGGCCGGCGGCGGGTCTTGCCGAACCACGCCCACAAACTTGTCGGGAACCTGCCGCAACCGCTTGGGCGAAGGCGCGTTGGCCAGCCGAGGCGGGATGGAGAGGTTCGCGATGCGGCGGCGGTGGCCTGCCCGGCTGTGGGTGGTGCGGCATGGCCAGAGCGCCGGCAACGTCGCGCGCGACGCCGCCGATCTCGGCGCGCGCGAGCGGATCGCGATCGAGGGCCGCGATGTCGACGTGCCGCTGAGCCCGCTCGGCGAGCGCCAGGCGGGCGCGCTCGGGCAGTGGTTCGCCGGCCAGCCCGAGATGGAGCGGCCCGACGTGCTGCTCGCCTCGCCCTATGCTCGCGCGCAGAGCACCGCCCGGCTGTTCCGCGCCGAGGGTGGCGCCATGCCGGACGAGCCGATCTGCGGCGACGAGCGGCTGCGCGAGAAGGAGTTCGGCATCCTCGACGGGCTGACCACCGCCGGCGTCGCCAGGCTCCAGCCCGAGCAGGCCGAGTATCGCCGGATGCTCGGCAAATTCTATCATCGCCCGCCCGGCGGCGAGAGCTGGTGCGACGTCATCCTGCGGCTGCGCTCGCTGATGGACACGGTCTCGCTCCACTATGCCGAGCGGCGGGTGATGATCTTCGCGCATCAGGTGGTGGTGCTCTGCCTGCGCTATATCGTCGAGAACATGGACGAGCAGCGCATCCTCGCGATCGACCGCGAGGGCGACGTCGCCAATTGCGCGGTGACCGAATACCGCTTCGATCCGCAGGCCGGCAAGGACGGCAATCTCGTGCTGGCGCGCTACAATTTCACCGTGCCGGTCGAGCGGCAGGACGTGCCTGTGACGACCGATCCCGACCCGGCGATGGTGGCGCGCGGCTGATGGGCCACCTCGACGCCGATTGGCGCAAGGCCCATCCGCTGCCGCCGCACGACCGCGCGACCGACAAGAACAGCCGGGGCAGGGTGCTCCTCGTCGGCGGATCGGAGAAGGTGCCCGGCGGCGCGCTGCTGACCGGCGAGGCGGTGCTGCGCACCGGCGCGGGCAAGATTCAGATCGCGACAGTGCGCTCGGTCGCGATCCCGCTCGGGATCGCCTTCCCGGAGGCCGGCGTGATCCCGCTGCCGGCCGATGGCGAGGGCGAGATCGCCGCCGACGCCTGCGCCGCGCTCGAGGAGGCGCTCGAACATTGCGACACGCTGCTGTTCGGCCCGGCGATGCGCGGCGGCGACGACAATGCGGCGCTGCTCCACGGGCTGCTGGCGGCACCCCGAGACGAGCTGACGGTGCTGCTCGACGCGGCCGCGATCGTGTGCGCGGGAAGGTCCGCCGAGGTCATCGCCGCGCATGCCGGGCGCATCGTGATGACGCCGCACCACGGCGAGATGGCGGCGCTGACCGGGCTTCCGATCGAGGAGATCGCCGCACATCCCGAGCGCATCGCCGCCGAGGCGGCGCGGCGGTTCGGCGCGGTGATCGCGTTGAAGGCGGAGCGGACCATCATCGCGGCGCCGGACGGCGCGCTGCTGCGCTACCGGAGCGACTGCGCGGGGCTCGCCACCGCCGGCTCGGGCGACGTGCTCGCCGGCGTGATCGCGGCGCTGCTGGCGCGCGGCGCCGATCCGGTCGCGGCGGCGGGCTGGGGGGTGTGGCTGCACGGCGAGGCGGGCCAGACCGCGGCCGGGGCGTTCGGCCCGACGGGCTTTCTCGCGCGCGACCTGCTCCGCATCCTCCCCCGCCTGCTCGCCGCGCACGCGACCGGCTGAACCGTGCCGGATACTCGTGAAGATCGACTCATGTTGACAGCGGCCCTCGAATAGCATTCCTTTCGATTCAGGCGGCGTTTGCGACCGCGAATTCGAGGGAGAGGGATGGTGGCGCAAGCTCAAATCCGGATCGGCGGCCCGGCGCTCCAGCCGACGCCGCGCCCGCAGGCGAAGTTCGGGACCGCCCTGCCGGCGGCCGCGCCCGCCCGTACCACCGAAACGAACTGCGATGCCTGTCACGACAGTGGCGAAGTCTGGCTGCTCGACAGGCATGCCGGCGCGGTGTGGATGCCGTGCGGCTGCGGCGCGGCCCGCGACGGCGGCACCTCGGCGAGCTGGCTGGCGATCGTCGGCTATCCGTGCGCCGCCGCCGGGCTGTGCGCCTCGGTGTTCTTCCTGCTGTAGAGTCGGAGAGCTTCAGCCTGAAGCCACGGTGATCTGCTTGTGAAATCATCATGCTCCAGCCCGGCCGAGCAGGCTGCGGCGGCGGCCGTAGCCGAGAGAGACCGCGAACCCGACCGCATGCCAGAGCAGGCCCCCGAGCCGCGTCTTCG
>CAXTPE010000309.1:0-2886 GCA_964245925.1 uncultured Sphingomonadaceae bacterium | reverse complement strand
CCTCGATCATCGCCAATATCCTGCGCGGCAAGCACAAGCCGAGCTTCACCCCGCATATCGACTGCGGTGACAACGTCGTCGTCATCAACGCCGACAAGGTGCGCTTCACCGGCCGCAAGGCCGCGCAGAAGGTCTACTACCGCCACACCGGCTATGCCGGCGGCATCAAGGGCATCACCGCCGCGAAGGTGCTGGACGGCCGCTTTCCCGAGCGCGTGCTCGAAAAGGCGGTCGAGCGGATGATCCCGCGCGGGCCGCTCGGCCGTCGGCAGATGCGCAACCTGCGCGTCTTCAAGGGCACCGAGCACGATCACGCGGCGCAGAGCCCGCAGATCCTCGATGTCGCGGCGATGAACCGCAAGAACAAGGTGGGTGCCTGATGTCCGACAATCGCCAGTCCCTCGCCGATCTGGGCGCGCTGACCCGCGCCGCGCCGGCCGCGCCCGCCGCCGGCGGCGAGGATGCGCCCGTCAACCTGAGCGGCCCCGCGCCGGCGCCTGTCCCGCTGCGCGAGAAGATCGTCGACGCGCAGGGCCGCGCCTATGCCACCGGCCGCCGCAAGGATGCGGTCGCGCGGGTGTGGCTGAAGCCCGGCTCGGGCAGGATCACCGTCAACGGGCGCGATCAGGAGGTCTATTTCGCCCGGCCGACGCTGCGCCTCGTCATCAACCAGCCGTTCGGCGTGTCCGAGCGGGTCGGCCAGTATGACGTGATCTGCACCGTCGCCGGCGGCGGGCTCTCGGGCCAGGCCGGCGCTGTCAAGCACGGCATCAGCCAGGCGCTGACCCGCTTCGAGCCCGCGCTGCGTCCGTCCGTCAAGGCGGCCGGCTTCCTCACCCGCGACAGCCGCGCGGTCGAGCGCAAGAAATACGGCAAGGCCAAGGCACGCCGCAGCTTCCAGTTCTCGAAGCGCTGACACCGTTTTCCTGGCGGGTCGGATGGAGGGCGGTCCGGCCAGCCGGGCCGCCCTTTTGCCATCAGGTGCCAAGCGGCAAACGCGGTTGACCTTCTGCTCGAATGGGGATCGTGCTCCCTTGCCGAGGCTGTCAGCACATCAAAGTTCGGGATCAAACGCCTAGCGCAGTCGTCGACCAGGCTGGTTCGGCGTCGTCCGGCCGCCCTGAGCGCAGTCGAGGGGCAGGCGCCAACGGTAGCTGTGCTTCGACTGCGCTCGGCACGAACGGGACAGGGTGGAGACTGGTGGAAACCGCTCCAGGAGCGTTGCCGACCCCTCACGCCGCCTCCAGCAGCCGACGCGCCTGCGCCCGCGCCTCGTCGGTCACCGCCGCGCCGGAGAGCATCCGGGCGATCTCCTCGCGGCGCTCGGCGGGGTCGAGCGCGTGGACGCTGGTGCGCGTCACCAGCCCGCCTGCCTCGTCCCCTTCCGGTCCGCCATGCCGCTTGGCGATCAGCCAGTGGCGGTCCGCGCGCGCCGCGACCTGCGGCGAGTGGGTGACGACCAGCACCTGCGCGCGGCCCGCCAGCCGCGCCAGCCGTTCCCCGATCGCGCTCGCCACCGCGCCGCCGACGCCGCGATCGACCTCGTCGAACACCATCGTCGCCGCCCCCGTCTCCTCGGCGAGCGCCACCTTCAACGCCAGGATGAAGCGGGAAAGCTCGCCGCCGCTGGCGATCCGCCCGAGCGGACCGAACGGCGCGCCGGGATTGGTGGCGATCAGGAACTCGACGCGATCCGCGCCGGCCGGCCCCCACCCATCCTCGCCAAGCGGCTCGATCGCGGTACGGAAGCGCGCGGCATCGAGCTTGAGCGGCGCCAGCTCCGCCGCCACCGCCGCGTCCAGCCGCGCCGCCGCCGCGGTTCGCGCCTCGCTCAGCGCCCCGGCCACGCGCGCATAGTCGTCGCGCGCCCGCGCCGCCGCGCGCTCCAGCCGGGCGATGCCGGCGCCGCCCTCCTCGATCGCCGCCAGCCGCGCCGCCAGCTCCTCGCCCAGCGCCGCCAGCGCATCCGGCGCGACGCGGTGCTTGCGGGCCAGGCCGCGCAGGTCGAACAGCCGCGTCTCGATCCGGTCGAGCCGGGCGGGATCGAACGCCAGCGCCTCGCCGGCCTCGGCCAGCGCGTCCTCGGCGTCGGACGCCTCGATCACCGCGCGATCCAGCGCCGCCAGTGCGCGGCCAAGCGCCTCATGCTCGCCCGCCACCCGATCGAGCCGCCGCGCCGCCTGCCGCAGCCGCGCGAGCGCGCCCTCCGATCCGTCGAGATGCTGGCCGAGCCCCGCCAGATCCTCGGCGAGCCGCGCGCCCTTCTGCATCGTCGCGCGCTCCCCGGCGAGTACCGCCTCCTCGCCGGGCTCGGGCGCCATCCTCGCGATCTCGGCGGCGGCATGCTCCAGCCACTCGGCGTCGCGCGACGCCGCCGCGATCGCCTCGCGCGCGTCCGACAGCGCCGTCTCCGCCTCGCGCCAGCGGCGGTGCGCGGTGGCGATACCGGAGCGGTCCGTCCGCGCGAACGCATCGAGCAGCGCGCGATGCCCACGGGCGTCCAGCAGCCCGCGATCATCGTGCTGGCCATGCACCTCGACGAGCCGCGCGCCGATCTCGCGCAGCAGCCCGGCCGAGGCCGGCTGGTCGTTGACGCTCGCGCGGCTGCCGCCGTCGGCCTTGACGATGCGGCGCACGACGAGCGGCTCGCCGGGTTCGCCGGCGAGCCCGTTCTCGGCCAGCAGCGCGTCGAGCGCCGTGTCGCCGCCCTCGAAGCTCGCGGTCACCACCGCCTGCGCCGCGCCCCGCCGCACCAGCCCGCTGTCCGCGCGCGCGCCGAGCGCCAGCCCCAGCGCATCGAGCAGGATCGACTTGCCCGCCCCGGTCTCCCCGGTCAGCACGCCGAGGCCGCCGCCGAAATCGAGATCGAGCGCCTCGATCAGCACC
>CAXTPE010000308.1:0-2886 GCA_964245925.1 uncultured Sphingomonadaceae bacterium | reverse complement strand
TGGTGCTGGTCGAGGTACGCGTCGATGTCCTCGGCGATGAGCGCGTCGGTCTTGTAGATGGGTTCTTCGGTGGCCTGGGTGGCAAGATCGGCCATCAGAAATACCCTTCCTGCTTCTTCTTCTCCATGCTCGCGTCGCCGCCGTCCTTGTCGATGACGCGGCCCTGGCGCTCGCTGGTGGTGGTCAGCAGCATCTCCTGGATCACTTCGCTCAACGTCGCCGCCTCGCTCTCGACCGCGCCGGTCAGCGGGTAGCAGCCGAGCGTGCGGAAGCGGATCGAGCGTTCGACCGGCACCTCGCCGGGCTTGAGCCGGAAGCGCTCGTCGTCGACCATCAGCAGCAGCCCGTCGCGCTCGACGGTCGGGCGCGGTGCCGAGAAATAGAGCGGCACGATCTCGATGCCGTTGAGATGGATATATTGCCAGATGTCGAGCTCGGTCCAGTTCGAGATCGGGAACACCCGAATGCTCTCGCCCTTGGCCTTTCGCGCATTGTAGAGGTTCCAGAGCTCGGGGCGCTGGTTCTTGGGATCCCAGCGATGGTTGGCCGAGCGGAAGGAGAAGACGCGCTCCTTGGCGCGGCTCTTCTCCTCGTCGCGCCGCGCGCCGCCGAACGCCGCGTCGAAGCCATATCGGTCCAGCGCCTGCTTCAGCCCCTCGGTCTTCCACATGTCGGTGTGGAGCGGGCCGTGATCGAACGGGTTGATGCCGCGCTCCGCCGCCTCCGGGTTCTGATAGACCAGCAGTTCCATGCCGGCATCGCGCGCGGCCCGGTCGCGCAGCTCGTACATCGCCTTGAACTTCCAGGTCGTGTCGACGTGGAGGAGCGGGAAGGGCGGGGGGCTCGGATAGAATGCTTTCCGCGCCAGGTGCAGCATCACCGCCGAATCCTTGCCCACCGAATAGAGCATCACCGGCCGCTCGGCTTCGGCCACCACCTCGCGCAGGATGTGGATGCTCTCGGCCTCGAGACGCTGGAGATGGGTCAGGGTGCGGGTCACGGAAGCCATGCTGATCCTTGCTTTCTCGGTGGCTGGCCTAGCGAACGGGGCCGCTTGCCGCGCCTGCCATATGGGAGCAAGGGCATCGCCATGCCGATCAGTCGCCATGACGAGACCGATCTGCTCACCGTGCTGTACGAAGGCGCGCTGGACGATCCCCCCTGGTCGGCCTTCCTCGCGCGGCTGCGCCGTCGCGCCGCGGCCGATTATGCCGCGCTGCTCCTCCGCCCGGCCGGCGCACCCGCCGATCTGGCGATCGAACAGGCCGTCGCCGGGTTCGGATCGCCGCTGCCGCGCGACCGGCCGATGGCGTCGCTCTACCGCCGGGCGCCGTCGCTCTACCATGCGCTGCGGCCGGGGCGGGTGTATGCGCTGGCCGAGTTCCTCCGCGCCGGCGATGCCGATCACGAGGCGTACCGGCGCGGCTGGCTCGCCGCCGACACGCTCGGCCACCTCCGCCTGATGCGGGTTCGCGCGCCGGACGGCGCCGACGCCTGGCTGATCCTGGGGCGGGCCGGGCAGGATTTCTCGGCCGCCGCGGGATCGCTGCTCAGCGCGCTCGGCGCGCATCTGGCGATCGCGCTCCGGCTTTCCGGCGCCATCGATCGCCAGCGCGACCGCGCGTTCGTCGCCTCGGCCGCGCTGCGCCGCCTCGGCTTCGGCTGGCTGACGATCGACGCGCGCGGGCGCCTGATCGATCATGACGGTCATGCCGGCCGCCTCTTTCCGCCGGGCGGTCCGGCGGGCGACGAGATCGCGGCCATCCTGCGCCGGTCGGACGGCCGTCCGCATGCCGTCCGCATCTCCCGCGAGCCCCGCGTCGACGTCCTCATCATGCCCTTCCCGCGCGAGGCCGCGGCGGGCGCCGCGGTGGCGGCGGTCTATGTCGATGCCGAGGAGGACCATGCCGCATCGACCCGCGAGGCGCGTGGCGACGCGCTGCGGACGCTGTTCGGCCTCTCCCGCAACGAGGCGCGGCTGGCGGATGCGATCAGCCGGGGCGAGACCATCGCCGCCGCCGCCGCGCGGATCGGCATCACCGAGCAGACCGCGCGCAACTATTCCAAGCGGATCTACGCCCGGACGGCGACATCCGGCCAGGCCGATCTCGCGCGCCTCGTCCTCACCGGGCTGGCCGGGCTGGCCTGATCGTGCCAGCCCGGCCCGCGCGGCTCAGGCAGCGAGACGCAGCAGCCGGCCGGGCCGCGCGCCGGTCTCCCGGTCGTCGCGCCGCGTGACGACGCCGTTGACGATCGTCGCGACATAGCCGCGCGATTCCTGGAGCAGGCGGGCGCTGCCCTGCGGCAGATCGAACACCATGTGCGGCATGCCGTTGCCGAGGCGCTGGAAGTCGATCACGTTCAGGTCCGCGCGCCGTCCGACCTCGATCACGCCACGATCCTTGAAGCCGTAGATGCCCGCCACCTGGCCGCTGAGCTTGTGGACCATCTGCTCGAGCGGCAGCGTCGGCCCGCGCGTCCGGTCGCGCGCCCAGTGGGTGAGGTGATAGGTGGTCATCGAGGCGTCGCAGATCATCTGGAGATGCGCGCCGCCGTCGCCGAGGCCGCTCACCGTGTCGGGATGGGCGAGCATCTCGCCGACCGCGTTCAGATCGCCGTCGGCATAGTTCATCATGAAATTGACGAGCATGTTGCCGCCGTCGCCCTCGGCGTAATTGTCGTAGGCGACCTCCTGAAGCGTCTTGCCCTCGGCCGCGGCGATCGTCGTGAGCTTCATCGACTCGTCGGGCTCGTAATCGCCCGGTGGGCGCATCACGTAGAAACGGTCCAGGATCCGCGCATAGATCTTGGCCGATTCCAGGATGCGCCGCGACGGCGCCTGCTCGACCGGCACGTTCCTCTCGGAGAGGATCGCGGCGCGGCGCG
>CAXTPE010000307.1:0-2897 GCA_964245925.1 uncultured Sphingomonadaceae bacterium | reverse complement strand
CGATGATGACGTTGTGGAAATGCGCCACCAGGAACAGCGAGTTGTGCAGCACGAAATCGGCCGGCGGCACCGCGAGCAGCACGCCGGTCATGCCGCCGATCACGAAGGTGAGCATGAACGCGATGGTCCACAGCATCGGCACCTCGAAGCGGATGCGGCCGCGATACATGGTGAACAGCCAGTTGAAGATCTTGGCGCCGGTCGGGATCGAGATCACCATGGTGGTGATCCCGAAGAACGAGTTGACGCTCGCCCCCGATCCCATCGTGAAGAAATGGTGCAGCCAGACCAGATAGGCGAGGATGGTGATGACCACGGTCGCATAGACCATCGAGGTATAGCCGAACAGCCGCTTGCCCGAGAAGGTGGACGTCACTTCCGAGAACACGCCGAACGCCGGCAGGATGAGGATGTAGACCTCCGGATGGCCCCAGATCCAGATGAGGTTCACGTACATCATCGGGTTGCCGCCGAAATCGTTCGTGAAGAAGGCGGTGCCGAGATAGCGATCGAGGCTGGAGAGCGCGAGCACCGCGGTCAGCACCGGGAAGGCGGCGACGATCAGCACGTTGGTGCAGAGCGCGGTCCAGGTGAAGATCGGCATCTTCATCATCGTCATGCCCGGCGCGCGCAGCTTGACGATCGTCGCGATCAGGTTGACGCCCGAGAGCAGCGTGCCGATCCCGGCTACCTGCAAGGACCAGATATAATAGTCGACGCCGACGTCCGGCGAATAGGCGAGCCCCGAGAGCGGCGGCAGCGCCAGCCAGCCGGTCCGCGCGAACTCGCCGACGAACAGGCTCGTCATCACGGTGACGGCGCCGCCCACCGTCATCCAGAAGCTGAAATTGTTGAGGAACGGGAAGGAGACGTCGCGCGCGCCGATCTGGAGCGGCACCACGAAGTTCATGAGCCCCGTGACGAACGGCATCGCCACGAAGAAGATCATGATGACGCCGTGGGCGGTAAACACCTGGTCGTAATGGTGCGCGGGCAGGAAGCCCTGGTTGCTCCCGAACGCCATCGCCTGCTGGGCGCGCATCATGATCGCGTCCGAGAAGCCGCGCAGCAGCATCACCGTCCCGAGCACCATGTACATGACGCCGATGCGCTTGTGATCGACGCTCGTGAACCACTCGGTCCACAGATAGCCCCACCAGCCGTACCAGGTGATCGCCGCCGCCACCGCCGCGCCGCCGAGCGCCACCACCGCGAAGGTGCCGATCAGGATCGGCTCGTGGATCGGGAACGCCTCCAGCGTCAGCCGGCCGAAGATCGTCTTGAGGAGGACGGGGTCGAGCATGGTCTTGTCCTAGCCGCGGGCCGGGGCGGCGGCGGGCGCGGCGAGCGAGAGGTTGCGGTTCTTCTGTGCTCCCGGCATGGTGGAGCCGGCGGGCGTCGCCGCCCTGGGCGAGCTCATGTTGGGCGATTCACCCTTGTCCCGCGGCGCCTTGAGCAGCGCCCCGGTCGGTCGCGTGCCGTTCAGCGGCGCGGCGCTGTCGTTGACGCGCGGACCCATGGTGCGCGCCATGTCGCCGGCCATGGTCTGCGCCATGCAGGGCGTGCCGGGCGCCACGCACATGTTGACGATCCGCCCGTAGAGGCCGGGCGTCACGCTGGCGAAGCGCATCGCCGGCACGTCCTCGCTCGGCTTGGCGAGCCGGAGATAGGTGGCGGCGTCGAGCGTCCCCTTGCCGGCCCGCGCCGCCGCGACCCAGCGCTGGAAACCCGCGCGATCCATCCCGTGAAAGGCGAAGTGCATGCCGGAGAAGCCCGCGCCGCTGTAGTTCGCCGAGAAGCCGCTGAACTCGCCCGGCCGGTCGAGCACCGCGTTCAGCGTCGTCTCCATGCCCGGCATGGCGTAGATCTGCCCGGCGAGCGTCGGCACGAAGAAGCTGTTCATCACGGTCGACGCGGTGATGCGGAAGCGGATCGGCATGCCGGCGGGCGCCGCCAGCTCGTTGACGGTGGCGAGCCCGAGCTGCGGATAGATGAACAGCCATTTCCAGTCGAGCGCCACCACCTGCACCTCGAGCGGCGTCGCGCCGACGGGCACGGCGCGCGTCGGCCCCAGCCGGCTCAGCGGCCGATAGGGATCGAGCAGGTGGGTGCTCCCCCAGGTCAGCGCGCCCAGGCAGATGATGATGAGCAGCGGCGCCGACCAGATCACCAGCTCGAGCGAGGTCGAATGATCCCAGTCGGGCGCATAGGTCGCCTCCGCGTTGGTCGCGCGGTAGCGCCAGGCGAACAGCACCGTCAGCGCCATCACCGGCAGGATGATGAGCAGCATGAGCCCGGTCGAGATCAGGATCAGGTTGCGCTGCTGGAGCGCGACGTCGCCGGCCGGGTGCAGCACCACCGCGCTGCATCCGCCGGCCAGCAGCGGCAGCGGCGCGAGCATGGGGAAGCGTCTGGGCATGGCCGCCATCTATGGCTCCGTTCGGGCCTGCGACACTGGACCTTTTGTCCAATGCGCCTATCCGTCGCGATCGTGCAGGAAACGCCCGAGCGGAGCGTTCGGCCGCACCGCTCGTTCGACAACGACGCAGTCGCGAGGATCAGCCCATGAGCGCGAACGCCATATCCTCCCCGACGCCGTCGCCCGCATGCGGCGCGCCGCATGCGGGCGACGGCAAGGTCTCGCCCGGCGAGATCGCGATCGGCGTGGTGATCGGGCGCACCTCCGAATTCTTCGATTTCTTCGTCTACGGCATCGCCTCCGTGATCGTCTTCCCGGCGCTCTGCTTCCCCTATGCGAGCGCGCTCGACGGCACGCTCTGCTCCTTCGCGATCTTCGCGCTCGCCTTCATCGCGCGGCCGTTCGGCACGATCCTGTTCCTGTGGGTCGATCGGCTGCACGGGCGCGGCGTCAAGCTCACCATCGCGCTCTTCCTGCC
>CAXTPE010000306.1:0-2906 GCA_964245925.1 uncultured Sphingomonadaceae bacterium | reverse complement strand
TCTTTACAGCCTCGCGAAAATGCTCTTTTAATTCGCGCGCCTCCCCGAGCGGCAGCGTGCGGTCGGCGGGGCTGGCGACGGGGAGCGGCGCGCCGCCGGCGCGGAGCTTGCCGCCGACGAGCGGTGCCGCGACGATGCGCTCGCGCACCGCCAGATCGCGCGCGCGCCGCGCGGCGGCGCGCGCCGACAGCGTCGAATAGTCGCGCCCGAGCGGGTTGCGGCGCGAAGGCCCGTAGATCTCGCCCGGCACCGGGATCTTGGGGTGACGATCGGGCTGCGCCTCGACCAGCCCGATCGGATCGCGCACCACCTCCTCGGCCGGCACGCGCTCGTCGAGCAGGGCGTGGACGAAGCTGGTGTTCGCGCCGTTCTCGAGCAGCCGGCGGACCAGATAGGGCAACAGCTCCTCATGCCCGCCGACCGGCGCATAGGCGCGCAGCCGCGCCTTGCCGTAGCGCGTGTCGCCGGCGCGGTAGAGCGCCTCGCCCATGCCGTGGAGCCGCTGGTGCTCGATGACGACGCCGGCGTCCGCCGCCATGTGGCGCACCGCCGCCAGCGTGTGCGCGTTGTGGGTCGCGAACTGCGGATAGAGCGCCGGCGCCGCCGCGATCAGCGCGTGCGCGCAGACGAGGAAGGAGAGATCGGTCGCCGCCTTGGTGGTGTAGACCGGATAGTCCGGCCGGCCGGCGATCTGCGCGCGCTTGATCTCGCTGTCCCAATAGGCGCCCTTGACGAGCCGCACCATGATCCGCCGCTCGGCGTCGCGCGCGAGCTTCGCCAGCCGGGCGATGACCTCGGGCGCGCGCTTCTGATAGGCCTGGACGACGATGCCGAGCCCGGTCCACCCGGCCAGATCGGGATCGCGCGCGAGGCGATCGAACAGCTTCAAGGAAATCACCAGCCGGTCGGCCTCCTCGGCGTCGATCGCGAAGTTGAGATCGTGGCGCGCGGCGATCGACGCGAGGCGTTTCACGCGCGGATAGAGCTCGCTCCACACCCGCGCCTCATGGACCGCCTCGTAGCGCGGCGAGAGCGCCGAGAGCTTGACCGAGATGCCGTGGCCCTGCTCCGGCCCCGCGCCGGCCGCCGCCTTGCCCACGGCTTCGATCGCATCCGCGTAGATCTTCTCGTAGCGCGCGGCATCGGCGGCGGTGCGCGCGCCCTCGCCCAGCATGTCGAACGAGCAGAGTATGTCCTCGCGCTTCGCGCGCGCCAGCGCCGCCTCGACAGTGCGGCCAAGGACGAACTGCTCGCCCATGATCTTGACCGCCGCCCCCACCGCCTGGCGGATGACCGGCTCGCCGACGCGCTGGGTCAGCCGCCGCAGCCAGCCGCCGGCGTCGCGCCTGGCCTCCTCGTCGACATCGACCAGCCGCCCGGTCAGCATCAGCCCCCAGGTCGACGCATTGACGAACAGGCTGTCGGAGCGGCCGAGATGCGCCGCCCAGTCGGCCGAGCCGATCTTTTCGGCGATCAGCCGGTCGCGGGTGGCGGCGTCGGGGGTGCGCAGCAGCGCCTCGGCGAGGCACATCAGCGCCAGCCCCTCCCTGGTGCCGAGCGAGAACTCCTGAAGGAAGCTCTCGACCACGCCCTGCTTCTTCGCCGAGGCGCGCGCCGCCTCGACCAGCGCGACCGCCTCCGTCATGATCGTGCCGCGCTGTGCTGCGCCGAGCGGCTGGCGCGCGAGCAGATCGCGCACGGCATCCGCCTCGTCGCGATATTTGCCGTCGTCCAGCGCGTCCCAGGTCGAAGGCACGTTCATGCTGCATTTCCTCATCGCTTGCCGATGCAGACTAGCGTGATCGCCGGTAAATGTGCTTCGGAAATGCGGGGTGACGGTCGAAGGTTTTCAGGCGATGGCGAATATGACCGAAGATCATATGCCCGATGACGCCGATCGCCGAATCCTGCGCGCGCTGCAGGCGGATGGGCGAATCACCAATCAGGAGCTGGCGCGGCGGGCCGGCATGTCGCCCGCCACCGCGTTCGAGCGGGTCAAGCGGCTGCGCGCCAGCGGCGTCATCACCGGCTACACCGCGCTGCTCGATCCGCGGCGTCTGGGCTACGCGCTGCTCATCTTCATCGAGGTGCTGCTCGACCGCACCACGCAGGACGCGTTCGCGGCGTTCGCGCAGCATGTCCGCGGCGTGCCGGAGGTGCTCGAATGCCACATGGTCGCCGGCGGCTTCGATTATCTCCTGAAGGTGCGCGTGACCGACATGGCGGCCTATCGCGGCTTTCTGGGCAGCATCCTGGCGGCGATGCCCGGCGTGCGCGAAACCCGCACCTACGCGGTGCTCGAGGAGGTCAAGGCCACCACCCAGCTCCCCATATGACCCGTCCTCGATCCGGATCGCGAACCGCGCTAGTGAAAATGCACGGTGCCGGTCACGCCCCAGCTTCTGGGCTTGGCATAGACCCCGGCGACGGTCCCGTCGAACAGGGTGTTGTCATAGCCATAGACGCGATATTTCTCGCGGAACATGTTGTTGACGAACGCCGCTATCTCCCAGAAGCCGCCGTCCGGCGCATAGCCGATCCGCGCATTGGCGACGTCATAGGCACCTTCCCGCTCGACCGGGGCGCACAGCACGGTGAAGCAGAACTTGCCGGAGTGCTGCACATCGGCCTGGAGCGACGCCATGCCACCGGCGAGCGCGAACTCGTAGCGCAGCAGCGCGTTCCCCGAGAAGCCGGGCGTCTGCGGCAGGCGATGGTTCACGATGGTGGCAAGATCCGGCAGCTCGACATGCCTGACCTCGGTGTCCAGCAGCGAGGCGCCGAGCTGGACCGTCAGGCCGCGGACCGGCCGTGTCACGAAATCGGCCTCGATGCCCTTCGATCGCGCCGGCAGGTTCACCACCGTCTGAACCGGGCCATATTGCGCGAATGCCTGATAATCATGG
>CAXTPE010000305.1:0-2920 GCA_964245925.1 uncultured Sphingomonadaceae bacterium | reverse complement strand
AGACGAACTTGCCGCTCCACTTGAGCGCGGAGGCGACCATGTCGTCGATCAGGCGATGCTCGTAGACGATGCCGGCTTGCCTGAAGCTCGCCTTGAACTCGGCATCGAACACCTCGGCGAAGATGTCCTTGAAGCGGCCATCATAGGCCTTGAGGATGGTGTTCTTGGTCGAGAGGTAGAGCGGCCACTTGCGGCCAAGCGCGTAGTTCATGCTGGCGCGCGCGAAATCGGCGATCGATTCGTCGAGGTTGTACATGCCCATCGCGACGCCGGCGGCAGGATAGTCGAACACCTCCTCCTCGATGCGCTGGCCGTCGGTGCCCTCCCAGATCATCCTGAGCTTGCCCGGGCCGGGCACCTTGAAGTCGGTCGCGCGATACTGGTCGCCGAAGGCGTGGCGGCCGACCACGATCGGATCGGTCCAGCCCGGGATCAGCCTCGGCACGTTCTTGATGACGATCGGCTCGCGGAAGACGACGCCGCCCAGGATGTTGCGGATCGTCCCGTTGGGCGACTTCCACATCTTCTTGAGCTTGAACTCCTCGACGCGCGCCTCGTCCGGCGTGATCGTCGCGCATTTCACGCCGACGCCATATTTCCGGATCGCATGCGCGCTCTCGATCGTGATCCGGTCGTCGGTCTCGTCGCGCTTCTGGATGCCGAGGTCGTAATATTCGAGATCGATGTCGAGATAGGGGAGGATCAGCCGATCGCGGATCCACGCCCAGATGATCCGCGTCATCTCGTCGCCATCAAGCTCGACGACGGGGGTCTTCACCTTGATCCTGGCCATCGATGCGGTCTTCCCTGGCTGCGCTGGCCCGCGCTTAGGGCAGGGGCGGGCGGCGATCAACCGCGTGGGCAACCGCATGGCCAACCGCGTGGCGCCGCCCGGCGTGACCGCATTGTCACGCTTGCCGGGCGATCCTAAGAGGTGGCCATGACCGAGGACATCATCCCGCCCGCGGAAGCCGCCGCGGCGCGCTGGTTCCACCCCGTCCACCCCGATGGCCGCAAGTTCGTCGCGATCTTCGCCGGCGCGACGCTGCTGTTCGCGTGGCTGGCATGGGAGACACTGGCCTGGCCGATGGCGGGGCTCACCATCTGGTGCGCGGCCTTCTTCCGCGATCCCAGGCGGGTGACGCCGCGCGGGGCGGGCGTCATCAGCGCGCCGGCGGACGGGCTGGTGACGCTGATCGCCACCGTGCCGCCGCCGCCGGAGCTGATCGCCGCCGACGGGCTGGCGCCCGGGCCGGTGGTGCGAGTATCGATCTTCATGTCGGTGTTCGACGTGCACATCAACCGCGCGCCGATCGGCGGGACGATCCGGCGCGTCGTCTACATCTCCGGCAAGTTCCTCAACGCCGATCTCGACAAGGCGAGCGAGGATAATGAGCGCCAGCACCTGCTGGTCGAGGGCGCCGACGGGCTGCGGATCGGCTTCACCCAGATCGCGGGGCTGGTGGCGCGGCGGATCGTGCCGTTCGTGAAGCCGGGCGACATCGTCGCGGCGGGGCAGCGTATCGGGCTGATCCGGTTCGGCAGCCGGGTCGACGTCTATCTGCCGGCCGGGACGGCGCCGCTCGTCGTCGTCGGCCAGCGCGCGGTGGCCGGCGAGACGGTGATCGCGATCGCCGGCAAGGGCGAGCGCGCGACCGGCATAGCGCAATGAGACGGGGCGCGATGAGGCCCCGAACGAGCCGCCGTCGGTGAGCGATACGCCGTTCCGGCCGCCGCTCGGCAAATGGCCCGAGCGCGCCCGCGGCATACCGCTGCGCGCGGTCGCGCCGAACGCGGTGACGGCGATGGCGCTCTGCTTCGGCCTATCGGCGGTGCGGTTCGCGATCCAGGCGCAGTGGGAGCTGGCGGTGGCGGCGATCGTTTTCGCGGGCGTGCTCGATGGGCTCGATGGCCGCATCGCCCGGCTGCTGCGGGCGCAGAGCCGCTTCGGGGCGGAGCTCGATTCGCTCTCCGACGTGATCGCCTTCGGGGTGGCGCCGGCGGTGGTGGTGTATCTCTGGTCGCTGCAATATCTGCCGCAGTTCGGCTGGACGATCTCGCTATCGCTCGCGGTCGGCTGCGCGCTTCGGCTGGCGCGCTTCAACGCCAATATCGACGTGGCGGTGCAGCCGCACAAGTCAGCCGGTTTCCTGACCGGGGTGCCGGCACCCGCCGGCGCCGGGCTCGCGCTGCTGCCGGTCTATACCTGGCTGTGGAGCGGCGTGGAGGAGCTGCGCAGCCCCTATCTTGTCGCGCCATGGATGCTGATCGTCGCCTGCCTGCTGGTATCGAACGTCGCCACCTTCAGCTGGGGCGCGCTCCGCCTCCGGCGCGGCGTGCGGCTCTGGGCGCTGGGCGCCATCGCCTTGCTGGGAGCATCGATCGCGAGCGCTCCATGGACCACGCTCACCATCGTTTCGCTCGGCTATCTCGTGACTATCCCGTTCGGGATGCGCAACTACGCCGCCGTCAAGCGCACGCGCGCTGCGACGTCCGCCAGCTCGAGACCGGCGCCGGCATCGACACCAGCCTGACCCGCGTCGACCATTCGCGCGGAGCGGGAGCCCATATCCAGGTGCCGCGCAAGGCGCCGAGGATCGCATCGGCCTCGGCGGCGAGCATGCCCGCGATGAGCGCGATCGCGCCACCGGCAAGGAGGAAGAAGATGAAAGCCGCGACAATCTGGAGCATCGAACCCTCCCGCAGATGCTCCGCCGCTACCTTGGCGCCGTCGAGCAATGTGGTTAATGACTTGCTAACAGTCCGGTTCCATATGTTCCTCTTATGTTCTTTGGTCAAGCGTTGATCCGTGCGTTCTTTTCGGCTAGGCGACCTGGCATCCCCCATGCAGGGCACATAAGCCGGTGCCGGAGCGATCCGGTTTCCGCCCTGCAGCGGCTCAACCGGAAGGAGACTATCC
>CAXTPE010000304.1:0-2944 GCA_964245925.1 uncultured Sphingomonadaceae bacterium | reverse complement strand
GGCGAGGCGATCGTCGTCCGGTCGAGCTCGGGCGGGACCGTCGCCGCCACCGCCCAGGGCACGTTCGGCTTCCAGCCCGCGTCCTGAAGATAGCGCCCGATCGACGCGAGCGCGTCCGCCTCGCTGGTCCAGATGTCGATCCGCCCGTCGCCGTCGCCGTCGGTGCCGAGGCGGAGGTAGGCGGATGGCAGGAACTGCGGATAGCCGGTCGCGCCCGCCCAGCTCCCCTTGAGCACCGCGCGCGGCACGCCTTGGTCGATCAGCTTCAGCGTGGCGATGAACTCCTGGGTGAAGAGCTCGCGCCGCCGCCCGTCATAGGCGAGCGTGGCGAGGCTGCGGGCGAGATCGAAATTGCCGGTGAAGCCGCCATAATTGGTCTCGCTTCCCCAGATCGCCACCATGATCGATTCGGGAACGCCGGTCTGCCGCTCGATCCGCGCGAGCTGCGGGCGAGCGGCGGCATAGGCGGTGCGGCCGCGCGCGATGCGATCGGCATCGACATGCTTGGCGCGATAGGGGGCATAGGAGATGAAGGCCGAGGGTCCGCCGCTCGATTGGCCGGGCTGGTCGCGATCGAGCGCGACGACCCGCGGGTTGAAGGTGAGCGACGGCAGCACCGCATCGAGCGTGCGCGCGCTCACCCCCGCCGCGAGCGCGCGCGGGCGCACCGTCGCGAGGAAATCCTGGAAGCCGGCGTCGCTCAGCCCGCCGCCGGGCGGCGCCGGCGTGTCGGCCTGCGCCAGCGCGGCGCGCCCGCCATCGGGCGCCGCCGCCGGCAGCAGCGCGCCGCCGGCCAGCACGAGCAGCGCGATGAGGAGACGACGCATGGCTTACCCTCCCCGCGCAACGGCCAGGCCATATGATGGCACAGCGACGGCGCTCCGCGAAGCCTTATGGTTGCGCTGCGGGCGGGCGCGGCGATAAGCGGCTCGGGCGCGGGTGATCGGCCGGGCGGTCGATGGCCGGTGGACGACAGGGAAGAGTGTCCGAGTGGTTTAAGGATCCGGTCTTGAAAACCGGCGACGGGGCAACCCGTCCGTGGGTTCGAATCCCACCTCTTCCGCCATCCCCCGATCGCGCTACAGTTTGCTGCTCATCGTCATCCCCGCGCGGGGATGACGATGAGAGCGGGACGAGCGGGCTGACGTCGCCCGGTTCTAGCCGAACGCCGGCGGATGATCCGTGACGTAGCGCACCGCGCCCCGCCAGGCGTCGCGCCCACCGGCGATCGGCGATGGCGCCGCCGACCCGCCGGGCCCGGCCTGCCGCGTCCTCACCGCGAACGGCGCGCCATCGCCGCGGTGATAGTCGTGGCACATCGCGCAGGAGGACGGCACCCTGGCGTGCGCGCTCTCGCCGCCGTGACAGGCGCGGCAGCTCGCGATCTTGGGGATCAGCACGTCGGCGGCGCTGTCCGACGTCCTCGCGGCATGGCAGCTCTCGCAGGTCTCGCTGCTGTGCGCGGAGTGGTCGAACCACCCCTTGCTGAAATAGCGGTCCGGCACGGCGACCGGATGGATCGCATAATCCAGCGTCCGCGGATCGTCGGCGCGGGTGATGACATGGCAGTCGTAGCAGGCGCCGCCCGGCGAGAACACCGCCGCGATCGCCGCCGAGGCCCGCCCGCCGGCATGGCCGACCGCGAGATAATAATCAGCCGCCGTCCGCGTGGCGGCGCCGTCGCCGGGCAGCCGGCGCGCCATGCCGCCGAGCAGCGCCGGCCGGCCGGGGGCGTTGCTCGCATAATAGGCGCGCAGATCGGCCACCACCACGCGCGGATCGCCATGGCGCAGCGTGCGGACGACGCCGCCCTGCCGATCGAAGGCCAGCGAATGGCACGCCTCGCAATTCTTCTCCATGTCGACGGCGCGGAAGCCCGCGCCGGCGCTGTCGGGCATGTGGCAGTCCTTGCAGCCGAGGCTCCGCCCCCAGCCCTGCCGGCCCGCCAGCGAGCGCGTCATCCGCGCCACCGCGTTGCTGGTCGAGAGGTGCAGCGCGTGCGGGAACTTGAGGCCCTCGTCTTCCTTGGGGTCGGCATCGAGCGAGGTGCGCCGGACGATCGGGCTCGGCCCGTCGAAGTTGACGGGCACGAGCGGGCGGAACTGCGGGTGGGCGGTGCCGAAGTCGCCGGCGTTCAGCAGCCCGGTGTCGGGCAGCCGGTCGGTGAGGCCGCCGTGACAGTCGGCGCAGAACTGCTGGCGCGCCGGCAGCATCCTGCCCGCGCCCTCATGCTCCAGATGGCAGTCGACGCAGCGGCCCTGGGGGATGTCGAACGCGGTCTGGAAGGCGATCCGCACCTTGCCGCCGACGCTCGGCGGCGCCATCGCCACCGCCAGCCGGCGCGGATCGGCATGATCGTGGACGCCGGCGTGGCACGCCTTGCAGCTATCGTCGCGCACCGCCACGAACGGCTTGACGTGGCAGGCCTGGCAGTTCTCCTCGAGGGTCTTGTGGGCGAGGCTGAGCGGCCCGGACGACCAGCTCGCATCCGCGTGGAAGCCCGCGCCGCGATCCTTCACGCCCTGGCTGTGCAGCGCCGTCCACACGGGCCAGACCAGGAACAGCGCGAGGATGCCGATCGCCAGCGCCCAGGCGGTCGGCCGCTTGCCCGGCATCTTGCCGGTCAGCGAGAACACCCGCGCCTCGTCCTTGGCCCCGCTCGCGTCGGAGAGCGCCTCGATCCGCTCGACGTCGATGCGCGGCTCGCCCGTCGCGGGATCGCGCGCGACGAGCAGGCGGTGGCTGCCGAAGCGGAGCTCGGCGCCCGAGCCGAGCGCGATCTCGGTCTCGGAGACGGCGCGGCCGTTGACCGTGAACGGCAGGCTCTTGTCGGTCGCCACCGCCACGCGGTCGGAGCCCAGGCGGCGCATCGTCGCATGGTTGAGCGTGACGGCGAGATCGGCGAGGTGGATGTCGCTCGCCGTGTCGCGGCCGACCGTCAGCA
>CAXTPE010000303.1:0-2944 GCA_964245925.1 uncultured Sphingomonadaceae bacterium | reverse complement strand
CATGGCGTCACCAGCCTCGCCGCGCTCGGCAGCAACGCGGGGCTTGCGGATTTGGACAATGCACTGCACCATCATGCCGCTCACTTGGTTGAGCAGCTTCGCCGGGGTGAGCACGGACCTTGAGGCCCGGCGCATTTGTGCTAATGTCCACCGTGATTTGGGTATTACGGTCGAGCAAGGCCGGGGCCAAATCCTGAATAGGGAGTCAATGATGCGTCACCTCGTCTCGAAGCTGATGACCGGTTCGCTGGTTGCCGGCGCCGCCCTGATGGTCGCCGCCTGCGGCCATAGCGACACCACCAACACCACCGACAACACCACCATGACCGACATGAACACGATGGAGCCCGAGGGCACCACCAACGACATGACCGCCGTCGACGCCGCCGGCAATTCGGACATGATGATGGAGAATACCGGCGACAACAGCGCCATGCTGTCCAACTCCGGAGACATGCTGACGAACAACGCGATGTAATCTCGCGAGACTTCGTATCGGTTCCCGGAGGGGCCGTCCCGCTGCGCGGGGCGGCCCCTCTTCCGTTACGGCCGGGCGCCGCACGGCTTCGTTAAGCATCGTGGTTTACCACGCGGCGATCGGCTAGGGCGGCGCGGCGCGCGGGCGATCGAGCCGCGCGCGGTGGTTGTGGTAGGCGTTGGAGGATGGCGATGAGGGTTCGGATCGCGGCGATGGCGCTGGCGGTGGCGGTGGCGGCGATCGGCGGCGCGGCGGACGCGCAGCTCTTCTGGTTCCCGCCCGACTTCTCCGGCCCGCCCGTCACCGGCGACGAGCCCGGCATCGTACCGCCGATCCCGGGCGCGACGCCGGCCGAGTATCGCGCCGCGCTGGTCTGGAACATGCGCGCCGGGCTGAACGTCGCGGCGCTGCAATGCCAGTTCGCGCCGGCGCTGCGCTCGGTCGCCAATTACAACGCGCTGCTGGCTCACCACGACAAGGAGTTCGACGCGGCGCAGGCCGGCCTGCTCGGCTATTTCAAGAAGCAGATGCCCAAGGATCTGAAGGGCGCGCAGAACGCCTTCGACCAATATTCGACGCGCACCTACAACAGCTTCTCGACGCTGCACGCCCAGCTCAGCTTCTGCCAGGTCGCCGGCACGATCGCGCGCGCCGCGCTCGCAACCCCCAAGGGCGGGTTCCAGCAGCTCGCGATCGATCGCATGCGCGAGCTGCGCAACAGCCTGATCCCGGTCGGCGACAAGCTCTTCGCCTTCTCGACCCCGCTCGTCGTCCAGCTTCCCGACGTGATCGATCCGTCCTGCTACAAGCGCGACGGCACGCTGCGCACCGACAGGAAGGCGCTGAAATACTGCCCGCGGTTGTAGCGGGCCAGGGCGGCGTGGCTTGAACCACCGGAAGTCATCCCGCGCCTTGCCCCGGTGCCGCCGCCTCGCCATAGAGCGCGCACCCGAGACCCGAAGGACCGCCCGGCGATGAAGGCCCGCGTCACCATCACCCTCAAGACCGGCGTGCTCGATCCGCAGGGCAAGGCGATCCATCACGCGTTGGAGGGCCTCGGCTTCGGCGGCATCAACGGGGTGCGCGCCGGCAAGCTGATCGAGCTCGATCTCGCCGACGGCACCGCGGAGGCCGACATCGAGGCGATGTGCCGCAAGCTGCTCGCCAACACCGTCATCGAGAATTTCCGCATCGAGCGATAGGATGAGGAGAGCGGATCGATGAAGAGCGCCGTCGTCGTCTTCCCCGGATCGAACTGCGATCGCGATCTCGCCGTGGCGCTGGCGCGGGCGACCGGCGAGACACCGGCGATGCTCTGGCACCGCGAGACCGCGCTGCCGGACGGCACCGGGCTCGTCGCCATCCCGGGCGGCTTCTCCTATGGCGACTATCTGCGCTCCGGCGCGATGGCGGCGCGCTCGCCGATCATGCGCGCGGTGGCGGATGCCGCGGGGCGCGGGGTCGCGGTGCTCGGCGTCTGCAACGGCTTCCAGGTGCTCGCCGAGATCGGCCTGCTGCCCGGCGCGCTGATGCGCAACGCCGGCCTCGCCTTCGTCTGCCGCGACGTGGCGCTCACCGTCCAGAACAGCCGGTCCGCCTTCACCAGCCGCTATGAGGCGGGCGAGGGCATCGCGATCCCCGTCGCGCACCATGACGGCAACTACTTCGCCGACGACGAAACGCTCGACCGGCTGGAGGGCGAGGGCCGCATCGCCTTCCGCTATGCGGAAGCCGTCAACGGCTCGGCGCGAAACATCGCCGGCGTGCTCAACCAGGCCGGCAACGTGCTCGGCATGATGCCGCATCCCGAGCGCGCGGCGGAGCCGGCGCACGGCCGGACCGACGGCCGGCGACTGTTCGAGGGGCTCGCGGCGGCGATCGCCTGATCGTCACAGCCGCGTGCGGAACGGCGTGAAGTTCGTGCCCTCGTCGAACACGTCGATCCCCTCGCGGCGCTTGAGGAAGCCGACGACCGCATAGGTGACGGGCGTCAGCAGCACCTCCCAGCCCACCTTCAGCGCGAAATTGGTGACGAGCACGGCCAGCACGCCCTGCGTCGTCCAGACGCCGAGGAAGGCGAGCGGATAGAAGACGAGGCTGTCGGCGGCCTGGCCGAGGATCGTCGAGCCGATCGTCCGGCTCCACAGGTGCCGGCCCCGCGTCAGGAGCTTCATCCGCGCCATGACGAAGCTGTTCGCGAACTCGCCCACCCAGAACGCCGCGATCGAGGCGAACACGATGCGCGGCACCGCGCCGAACACCGCTTCATAGGCGGCCTGGCCCGTCCAGCCCGCGGCCGGCGGCAGCGCCACCACCACGAAGCTCATGAACGCCATGAACAGCACCGCGGCGAACCCCGCCCAGATGCACCGCCTGGCGCGCGCATAGCCGTAGACCTCGGTCAGCACGTCGCCGAGGATGTAGGATACGGGGAAGAACAGGATGCCCGCCCCGAACGTCCAGCTC
>CAXTPE010000302.1:0-2949 GCA_964245925.1 uncultured Sphingomonadaceae bacterium | reverse complement strand
CTACGACCTGCTCTCGGCCGGCTTCTGCGCGGCGGGCGCGGCCTGATGCTGCGGCTGGGCGTCAACATCGATCATGTCGCGACCGTGCGCAACGCGCGCGGCGGGAGCCTGCCCGATCCGGTGCGCGCGGCACGGCTGGCGGCGGCGGCGGGCGCGGACGGCATCACCGCGCATCTGCGCGAGGACCGCCGCCACATCACCGACGACGACATCTCGCGGCTGATGGCGGCGCTGTCGCTGCCGCTCAACCTCGAGATGGCGGCGACGCCCGAGATGCTGGCGATCGCGCTGCGCCACCGTCCGCATGCCGCCTGCATCGTGCCGGAGCGGCGCGAGGAGCGCACCACCGAGGGCGGGCTCGACGCCGCCGGGCAGATCGCGCGGCTGGAACCGATCGTCGCGGCGCTCCGGGAGGCGGGCGTGCGGGTCAGCCTGTTCATCGAGCCGGCGGCGCGCCAGATCGAGGCGGCGATCCGGCTCGGCGCGCCGGTCGTCGAGTTCCACACCGGCGCCTATGCGTATCTCGACGGCCTGGGCCGCGCCGCCGAGCTCGCCCGCATCGCCGACGCCGCCGCGCTCGCCGCGAAGAACGGCATCGAGCCGCACGCCGGCCATGGCCTCACCTATGCGAACGTCGCGCCGATCGCCGCGATCCCGCGGCTCGCCGAGCTCAACATCGGCCATTTCCTGATCGGCGAGGCGATGTTCGTCGGGTTGGAGGCGGCGGTCCGCCGGATGCGCGCCGAGATGGACGCGGCGCGGTGATGTCCATCGTCCGTCATCCCAGCGGCCGGTCGGGGCGGTCGTGATCCTCGGCATCGGTTCCGACCTCTGCAACATCGAGCGCATCCAGCGATCGCTCGATCGCTTCGGCGAGCGCTTCGTGGCGCGCGTCTTCACCGCTACCGAGCGCGCCAGGGCCGAGCGGCGGACGCTCACCCGCGCCGCCACCTATGCCAAGCGCTTCGCCGCCAAGGAGGCGTTCGCCAAGGCGGTGGGCACGGGGTTCCGCGCCGGGGTGTTCCTGCGCGACATCGGCGTGGTCAACCTGCCCTCCGGCGCGCCCACGCTCGCGCTCGCGGGCGGCGCCCGGCGCAGGCTTGACGCGATCACGCCGGAAGGCCACGCGGCGGACGTGCATCTCACCATGACCGACGATCACCCCTGGGCGCAGGCGTTCGTCATCATCACCGCCCGCCCGCTTCGCGAGGACCGACCCAGTTGAGCGATCTCCCGGCCGAGCCCGCCCGCCCCCCAGCCAGCGCACCCGAGACGGCGGCGCCGCCCGCCAAGGCCGGCACCGACTGGTGGGGCGAGGCCAAGGGAATCCTCTGGCTGGTGCTGGCTGTGCTCGCCTTCCACAGCTTCATCGCCAAGCCCTTCTACATCCCCAGCGAATCGATGATGCCGACGCTCATCAAGGGCGACCGGCTGGTGGTGAGCAAATTCCCCTATGGCTGGAGCTTCGTCTCGCCGAGCTTCCACGTCTTCCCGTTCATCCCCGGGCGGCTGCTGGGCCATGAGCCGCAGCGCGGCGACATCGTCATCGTCAAGCCGGGCGACGCCAGCTCCGACTATATCAAGCGCGTCATCGGCCTGCCGGGCGACACGCTGGAGGTGCGCGGCGGCCAGGTCTGGCTGAACGGCAGGCCGGTGCCGAAGGTGGCGCAGCCGGATGCGATGCTCGCCGTCGACCCCAATCTGCCGTGCGACGAGGAGCATCTGCCCGGCCGCAAGGTGACGGGCGCCGACGGCAAGCCCTATTGCCGGCTGCCGATCTTCCGCGAGACGCTGCCCAACGGCGTCAGCTACGACACCATCGACCTCGGCTATTCGCCGGTCGATGACTATGGCCCGATCGCGATCCCGCCGCACCGGCTGTTCCTGATGGGCGACAACCGCGACCAGTCGGCCGACAGCCGCGTGCCGATGGACGAGGCCGGCCTCGGCGGCCCGGTGCCGTGGGAGACGATCGGCGGGCGCGCCGAGTTCATCACCTTCTCGCTCGACGGCTCGTCCGAGCTGTGGAACCCGCTGAGCTGGTTCACCGCGCTGCGCCACGGCCGCGCCGGGATCAGCCTGCATCCCGCGCACGCGGTCGCGAAATGACGACCGGGCACCCCCCGCCGCCGATGGTCGCCGAGGCGCCCGGCCCGAACGAGCTGCGCGACCCGTTCGTGCGCGAGGAGCTGAAGCGCGCGATCGTCTGGGTCGGCACCATCCTGGCGGTCGTGCTCGTCTGGTTCCTGGCGCAGCCGCTGCTGCTGATCGTCGGCGGACTCGTGTTCGGATCGATGCTCGACGGGGGGGCGCGGCTGCTCAACCGGGTGATCCCGCGGGTGCCGCGCGGCCTGCGCATCGCCATCGTCGCGCTCGGCGCGCTGCTGTTCCTGGTCGGCACCTTCTGGCTGGCCGGCGTCGAGCTGGTCGGCCAGTTCGAGGCGCTGAAGCAGGTCGTCACCGCCCAGTTCCAGCGTGGCCAGGCGTGGCTCGGCTCGATGGGGCTGATGCCGAAGGGCGGCCTGCCCGTCGGCGACATGAGCAAGCAGCTGATGGGCTCGCTCGGCCAGCTCACCTCGGTGGTCGGCATCGCGCTCGGCGGGATCTCCAGCCTGGCGATGGTGGTGGTGCTGGGGCTGTTCATCTCGGCGGAACCCCGCATCTACGAGCGCGGCATCGCCTGGCTGCTGCCGATGGAGAGCCGCGAGCATTTCTACGAGACCGCGAGCGCGATGGCCAAGACGCTGCGCCGGCTGATGGCCGGGCGGCTTCTCGGCATGCTCGCCGAGGGCGTGTTCGTGTTCTTCTTCCTCTGGTTGGTCGGCGTGCCGATGGCGCTGCTGCTCGGCGTCATCACCGGCATCCTCGCCTTCCTGCCGAACATCGGCGCGATCGTCTCGGGCGCGCTTCCCGTGCTGGTCGGCTTCTCGGCGGGATCGACCACCGGCT
>CAXTPE010000301.1:0-2955 GCA_964245925.1 uncultured Sphingomonadaceae bacterium | reverse complement strand
GCGGCCGGCCTCACGCTCACCCCGCCGGCCGGGTTCGCCGGCGTCGCCACCGTCGTCGCGCTGGGGGCGCTGATACTGATCCTGTGGTCGCTGCTGACGCAGGGGCTCGGGGGAATCGATCTCCAGATCTTCACGATGAGCCAGCCGGCGCCGGGATCGCCCGGGGGGCTCGCCAACGCCATCGTCGGATCGTTGCTGATGTGCGCGCTGGCGATGCTGATCGCGGTGGTGGTCGGCGTGCTAGCCGGGACGTGGCTCGCCGAATATGGCGGGCGCGGCGCCTACGGCCATCTCGTCCGCTTCATGAACGACGTGCTGCTCTCGGCGCCCTCGATCCTGGTCGGGCTGTTCGTCTACGAGATCCTGGTCAAGCCCTTCCACGGCTTCTCGGCGCTCGCCGGCGCGGTCGCGCTCGCGCTGCTCGCCATGCCGATCGTGACGCGCACCACCGAAGACATGCTCAGCCTCCAGTCGAGCCAATTGCGCGAGGCCGGCATGGCGCTGGGCGCGACGCGCTCGTTCGTGATCCGCAAGATCGTCTGGCGCTCGGCCGCCGCCGGGCTGCTGACCGCGGGGCTGCTCGGCTTCGCGCGCATCTCGGGCGAGACCGCGCCGCTGCTGTTCACCTCGCTCGGCAACCAGTTCTTCTCGCTGCAGGTGACCCAGCCGATGGCGAGCCTGCCTACCACCATCTTCCAGTTCGCGCTCTCCGCCTATGACGACTGGCGGCGCCTCGCCTGGGTGGGCGCGCTGCTGATCGCGGCGGCCGTCCTCACCGTGAACATCGTCGGGCGGATGCTTGCCCGGGAGACCAACCGACCATGAACGACGCCACGCTCATCCCGCCCAACGATCAGGTCATGCCGGCGACCACCACGCCCGAACAGATCATGGTCGCGCCGGCCGCCGACAAGCTGGTGCTCGAGGCGCGCAACCTCGACTTCTTCTACGGCAAGAACCAGGCGCTGTTCGGCGTGGACCTGCCGGTCGAGCGCAACCGCATCACCGCGCTGATCGGCCCGTCCGGCTGCGGCAAGTCGACGCTGCTGCGCGCGCTCAACCGCATCTACGACCTCTACCCCGGCCAGCACTCGACCGGACGCATCCTGCTGAACGGCGAGGACATGCTCGCCGATCGCGCCAGCCTCGCGCGGCTGCGCGCCCGCGACAGCGCCACGGTGGAGATGAAGACCGGCTCGAGCGATCTCGCCAAGCTGCGCGCGCGCGTCGGCATGGTGTTCCAGAAGCCGACGCCGTTCCCGATGTCGATCTACGACAATGTCGCCTTCGGCATCAGGCTCTACCGCCGCCCGAAGAAGAGCGAGCTGGACGGCATCGTCGAGCGCGCCCTGAAGCGCGCGGCACTGTGGGAAGAGGTGAAGGACAAGCTCAATACCTCCGGCCTCGGCCTCTCCGGCGGGCAGCAGCAGCGGCTGTGCGTCGCGCGCGGCATCGCCGTCGAGCCCGAGGTGCTGCTGCTCGACGAGCCGGCCTCGGCGCTCGATCCGATCTCCACCGCGCGGCTGGAAGAGACGCTGATGGAGCTCAAGCGCGACGTCAGCATCGTCATCGTCACCCACAATCTCCAGCAGGCGGCGCGCATCTCGGATCACACCGGCTTCATGTATCTCGGCCGCATGATCGAGTTCAGCCCCACCTCGGACATCTTCTCCAACCCCCGCCTCCAGCGCACCCGCGACTATGTCACCGGCCGCTTCGGCTGAACCGCATCGGTTGCGCTAAGCTCCTTTTCAGGTTGCGCATTCCGGCGTTGCGGCCATAGCTCGCGGCACGAGGACGGGGGCTGCCGCGCGCGATGGCGAACGACGATCAGGCGAAGCGCGACGACGAGCGGGACGCCGGCCTCGAGCCGGTCCGCCGGACACCCCCCAAGCCGGACGACGACAAGACGGACGACGGCTCGGACGAGGACGACTCCGGCGACGATGAGAGCGGCGACAAGGACGACGACGGCAAGGACGGCGACGACGGCAAGGACGGCGACGGCAGGCCGCCGATCTACCGGCGCCCGCTGTTCTGGATGCTCGGTGGCATCGCGCTCGTCGTCCTGATCGTCGGCGGCATCCTCTGGTGGCTGCACGCCCGCCGGTTCGAGAGCTCGGACGACGCCTTCGTCGATGCGCATGTCGTGCGGATCGCGGCGCAGGTCTCCGGCCAGCTCACCGAACTCGTCGATGCCGACAACCGTCATGTCAAGGCGGGCCAGCTCCTCGCCGTCATCCAGCCGGACGGGCCGCAGGCGCAGCTCGCCGAGGCACGGGCCGGCGTCGCCCAGGCGCGCGCGCAGGAGCGGCAGGCGCTCGCCGGCGTCGCGACCGCGATCGCGCAGCGGCGGCAGGCGGCGGCGCAGGCGCTCTCCCCGCAAGCGAACGCCGAACGCGCGGGCCGCGATTATGCGCGCTACGTCGAGCTGAAGCGGATCGATCCGCTCGCGCCCGCCGCCAGCCAGATCGACGCCGCGCGCGCGCAGGCGCAGGACACCGCCGCGCAGGCCGCCGCCGCGCGCAAACTGGTCGCGGCGCAGGACGCCAACATCGTCTCGGCGCGCCGCAACGTCGATGCCGCGCGCGCGCAGATCGCCGCGGCGCAGGCGCGCGTCAGCCAGGCGGGCGTCACCATCGGCTATCTGCGCATCGTCGCGCCCGTGCCGGGTCAGGTCGTCAACCGGCAGGTCAATGTCGGCACCGTCGTCGCGCCCGGCTCGCAGCTCATGGCGATCGTGCCGGACCGCATCTGGGTGACCGCCAATTTCAAGGAGACCCAGCTCGCGCTGATGAAGATCGGGCAGCATGTCGACATCAAGGTCGATGCCTATCCGCAACTGAAGTTCGTCGGCCATATCGACTCGATCCAGCGCGGCGCCGGCCAGGCCTTCTCGGTGCTCCCCGCGCAGAACGCGACCGGCAACTACGTCAAGGTCGTGCAGCGCGTGCC
>CAXTPE010000300.1:0-2955 GCA_964245925.1 uncultured Sphingomonadaceae bacterium | reverse complement strand
CGCCGACATGCTCGACCGAGCGCAGCCCGTGCGTCGAGACGCGCAGCCGCACCGACGTGCCGAGCGCATCCGAGAGCAGCGTGACGTTCTGCAGATTGGGCAGGAAGGTCCGCTTGGTCTTGTTGTTCGCGTGGGATACGTTGTGGCCCACCTGCCGGCCCTTGCCGGTCAGCTCGCAAATGCGCGCCATGTCGAAGCGTCCTGGAATAGCGGTTGTTCGGAGAGGCCGGGCGGATAGCGGCGCCGGCGGCCGCGGTCAACCCGTGCCGCTGCAACCCGCGATCGTTCCGGGCGTTCAATGACGACGAGAACTGGTGGAGGAGAGACGTCATGGCCGCCGTCGCACGTGGGCTGGTGATACTGCTGGTGGTGGCGGTGATCGCGCTGATCGCCGCGATCCTGCTGGGATTCGTCGACGTCAGCCAGACCCGCACCGCCACGCTGCCGAAGATCAGCGTCGAGGGCGGCCAGGCGCCCGCCTTCGCGGTGAAGACCGCCGACGTCAGCGTCGGCTCGACCGAGAAGACGGTGGACGTGCCCAAGGTCGATGTCGGGACGACGAGCCAGACGGTGGCGGTGCCGTCGGTCAGCGTGAGCAAGCCGCGATGAACGGGCTCGGCGCCGGCGCCGCCGCGGTGCTGCTGCCGCCGCTCGGCGTCTGGCTGGTCGCGGGGCTGGGCCGCGATTTCTGGATCGCGGTCGCGCTCACCTGCCTGTTCTTCGTGCCGGGGATCGTTTGGGCGCTGTTCGTGCTGTTCGCCGGCGCGGCCCGCCGCGAGCCGCGACGCCCGCCGGCGCCGACCGCGAACGGAGCCGCGCATCCGGCCGGGTGAACGGCGGCTAACCCGCCTGTTCAGGATCGCCTCATCCGCGCCGTACGAGACGCATTCCGGATGTCGAGGGCCGAAGGCGCAGCGGATGCGTCGGCCGGCGCGGCGACGACGGATAAAGAGGAGACGGACGATGTTCCGCAGGACGATCTCGACAGGCGTGTTCGGCGCGCTGGCGGCCGCCGCGCTGGTGGCGAGCACCCCGGCGGCGGCCCAATATTATCAGCAGGTCGGCCGCGGTGACCATCATCGCGGCCATGGCGATGGCTATCATCGCGGCGGCGGCGGACACCGCGGCCATGGCAATGGCTATGGCTATGACGACCGTGGCCGCGCCTATGGCAATGGCGGCTATTACCGCGGCTATCGCGGCCGCGAGCATTGCGATCGCGGCACCGGCGGCACGATCATCGGCGCGATCGCCGGCGGACTGCTCGGCAACACGATAACCGGGCGCGGCGATCACGCCGTCGGCACCATCGCCGGCGCCGGCGTCGGCGCGCTCGCCGGGCGCGCGATCGATCGGGATTGCTGAGCCCGTCGCTTCCCTCGCGTGGCGTACCGAGGGCGGAGGCCGGGGCATCGCCCCCGGCCTCCGACAGGCGGCACGCCGATGACCGGGCCTAGAGCGTTTTCGAAGCAGGTGGAATCACCTGCTGGCTCAGAAAACGCGGCAGATCAATAATCTAGAGCGGGCGATCCGATGCAATCGGATCGAGAACCGCTCTAGCGATCCTCCTCGAACAGCGCGGCGAGCTGCTCCACCATCGTCCCGCCGAGCTGCTCCGCGTCCATGATCGTGACTGCCCGCGCATAATAACGCGTCACGTCGTGGCCGATGCCGATCGCCACCAGCTCGACCGGCGAGCGCGTCTCGATCCAGCCGATCACCTGGCGCAGATGCTTCTCGAGATAGGAGCCCGAGTTCACCGACAGCGTCGAGTCGTCGACCGGCGCGCCGTCCGAGATCACCATCAGGATGCGGCGCTCCTCGGGTCGCGCGATCAGCCGGGCATGCGCCCACAGCAGCGCCTCGCCGTCGATATTCTCCTTGAGCAGCCCCTCGCGCATCATCAGCCCGAGGTTCTTGCGCGCCCGCCGCCATGGCTCATCCGCGCGCTTGTAGACGATGTGCCGGAGGTCGTTGAGCCGCCCCGGCAGCGGCGGCCGGCCGGCGGCGAGCCATTGCTCGCGGCTCTGCCCGCCCTTCCAGGCGCGCGTCGTGAAGCCGAGGATCTCCGCCTTGACGCCGCAGCGCTCGAGCGTCCGCGCGAGGATGTCGGCCGAGATCGCCGCGATCGAGATCGGCCGCCCGCGCATCGAGCCCGAATTGTCGATCAGCAGCGTCACCACCGTGTCGCGGAAATCGGTGTCGCGCTCGGCCTTGTAGGAGAGCGAGTGGCCGGGGCTGACGATGATCCGCGCCAGCCGCGCCGCGTCGAGCAGCCCCTCCTCCTGATCGAACTCCCAGCTCCGGTTCTGCTGCGCCATGAGCCGGCGCTGGAGCCGGTTGGCGAGCTTGGTGACCGCGCCCTGGAGATGGACGAGCTGCTGGTCGAGATAGGCACGCAGCCGGGTGAGCTCGTCGTCGTCGCAGAGCTCGCCCGCCTCGATCACCTCGTCGAACCGGCTGGTGAAGGCGGCATAGTCGAACTGCGGGCCGGCATCGGCGGGCGGGCGGTTGGGGCGGACCGGGAGCATCCCTTCCTCGCCGTCGTCGCCCGCCTCGCCGTCGGCATCGTCGGCCTGCTCGTCGGCGCGGCGCTGCTCGGCATCGGCGTCGTCCTCGGCGCTGCCCTCCTCGGAGCGGGTCTCGACCTGCGAATCGGTGGTGCCGCCCTCGTCGTCGCCGTCGCCGTCGTCCTCGTCGCCGCCGTCCTGGTCCTCGCCCTCCGGCTCTTCGCCGGCATCGGGATCGGCCTCCGGCACGAGCTCGGGCGCGACCAGCTCCAGATCCTCGAGCAGCCGCGTCGCGAGCTTCGCGAACGCCTGCTGATCGTCGAGCGCGAGGCCGAGGGCGTCGAGGTCCGGGCCGGCCTTCGCCTCGATCCAGCCGCGCACCAGCGCGAGCCCCGCCTCGGCCTGCGGCGGCGGCGCCTCGCCGGTCAGCCGCTCGCGGACGAGG
>CAXTPE010000299.1:0-2956 GCA_964245925.1 uncultured Sphingomonadaceae bacterium | reverse complement strand
CGAGCCCGTCGCCGAAATCGAGATCGAGCGCCTCGATCAGCACGACATCGCGGATGGCAAGCCGGGTGAGCATCCGACGCTAGCTAGGGCAGCGGCGCGCCCGCGTCAGCAGGCGATCCGCTCAACCCTTCGCCCTGGTCTCCATGAGCTTGTAGGCGCGGCTGTACCATTTGGAGCCCGGATAGTTGGCGCCGAGCACGGCGGCCGCCTTGCGCGCCTCCGCCGGCACGCCGAGCGCGAGATAGGATTCGACCAGCCGCTCCAGCGCCTCGGCGGCGTGGCTGCTGGTGTCATAGCGGTCGACGACGACACGGAAGCGGATCGTCGCGGCGAGCCATTGGGCGCGGCGCTGGTAGAAGCGGCCGATCTCCATCTCCTTGCCGGCGAGATGATCGTTGACGAGATCGACCTTGAGCCGCGCGTCCGCCGCATAGCGCGATTGCGGATAGCGCCGGATCACCTCGCCCAGCGCATCGAGCGCGGACTGGGTGACCTTCTGGTCGCGCGTCACGTCCTGGATCTGCTCGTAATAATCGACCGCGACGAGATAGAGCGCATAGGGCGCGTCGCGGTTGCCGGGATGCACCGAGAGGAAGCGCTGCGCCGACGAGATCGAGTCCGGATAATCCTTCGCCAGATAATAGCTGAACGCGCTCATCAGCTGCGCGCGCCGCGCCCACACCGAATAGGGATGCTGCCGCTCGACCTCGTCGAACAGACCGGCGGCGGCCTTGTACTGGTGCCGGTCGAGCCGGTCCTTGGCGAGATTGTAGAGCGTCTCGACATCGCGCGCGACATAGCTGGTGTCGCGCTTCTTGTTCTTGCCGGTGGCGCAGCCGGTGAGCGGCAGCGCCACGGCGAGCATGGCGAGAAGCAGGGCGGAGCGGAGGCTGTGGCGCGGCATGACCATGTCCTTAGCCGAGCGTTCCCGGCAGGAAAAGGCGCGAAACGGCACCGCGACGCACCGCCCCGCGCGAGGCTTAACCCTTGCGTCGCGGATGCGTGGCACAAGGCGCGCCACGATGCTGCGCGTGCTGACCCTCTCCACCCTGTTCCCGGACGCCTCGCGGCCGGTGTTCGGCGGCTTCGTCGAGCGGCAGACGCTCGGGCTCGCGGCACATCCGGGGGTCGAGCTCAAGGTGGTGGCGCCGGTCGGCATCGCGCCCGGGCTGTCCCGCCATCCCCGCTACCGCGCGCTGGCCGCGCTCCCCGAACGCGAGACGTGGAAGGGGCTGGACGTGCTGCGGCCGCGCTTTCCGGTGGTGCCGTTCGTCGGCGCGGCGATGCCGCTGCTGCTCGCGCGCGCGCTGCCGCCGCTGCTCCGGCGCCTGCGCGAGGAATTCCCGTTCGACGTGATCGACGCCGAATTCTTCTACCCCGACGGCCCCGCCGCGGTGCGCCTCGCGCGTGCGCTGGGCGTGCCCTGCTCGATCAAGGCGCGCGGCAGCGACATCCATCTCTGGGCGGATCGCGCCGGCTGCCGCCGCCAGATCGTCCGCGCCGGCCGCGCCGCCGCCGGGCTGCTCGCGGTCTCGGCCGCGCTCAAGGCCGACATGGTCGCGCTCGGGCTGCCGGAGGAGCGCATCCGCGTCCATTATACCGGGGTCGATCTCGCCCGCTTCGCGCCCGCGCCCGACCGCGCCGCCGCTCGGGCCGCGCTCGGCGTGACCGGGCCGCTGATCGTCTCGGTGGGCGCGCTGATCGAGCGCAAGGGCCATGGCCTCGTCATCGCCGCGCTCGCGAAGCTGCCGGGCGCGACGCTGCTGATCGCCGGCCATGGCCCCTATCGCGGCGCGCTGGAGGCGCGGGCCGCCGCCCACGGCGTCGCGAACCGCGTCCGCCTGCTCGGAAGCCTGCCGCACGAGGCGCTGCCGGCGCTGCTCGCCGCCGCCGACGTGAGCGTGCTCGCCTCGGTGTCCGAGGGGCTCGCCAACGCCTGGGTCGAGGCGCTCGCCTGTGGCACGCCGATCGTCATCGGCGACGTCGGCGGCGCGCGCGAGCTGGTCGACCGGCCGGCGGCGGGACGGCTGGTGGCGCGCGAGCCGGACGCGATCGCAGCGGCGATCGCGGGGCTGCTGGCGAGCCCGCCCGATCCCTTGGCCGTGCGCGCGGCGGCGGAGCGCTTCACCTGGGAGGCGAACACGGCGGCACTGTACGAGCATCTGTCAGCCATGGTCTCGACGAGCCATGGCTGACCCATCTCCGTTCGCGCCGAGCGAACGGCGTGCATGGGATGAACAGCGAGAAGAGAAGACAGATCAGAGCGGCAGCAGCGCCGCCACGATCCAGCGCCCCTCGCCGCGCAACAGCCCCCAGGTCCGCGCCGCCGCCCGGCTGTCCATCGCCTCGACGCCGATGTCTCGCGCCTCCAGCGCCGCCACGAACGCCGGCGGCGGCCGGCGCAACGCGTCGCCGGTGCCGAGTAGCAGGAACTCGGGCGACGGATCGAGCGCGAGCAGCGCGTCGAGCATCGCCGCGTCGATCTCGTGCAGCGCCGGCGCCTCCCAGGGGATCGCCCGGCTCGGCGTCAGCCACAGCCCGCCGGCGAAGACCTCGCCCTCCGAGCGGAAACCCTGTCCGACGAAGCCCTGCACCACCGGCCCCGGCGCCTTCGGCTCGCGAACATGACTCGGCGGCATCAGGGCACGATCTTGCCGTCTCGCTCCACCGTGCGCGGCGCGATGCGCTCGGCATCCGCCATGCCCCCGCCCGGCTTGCCGCGCCCCTCGGGCGGCTGCGGGCGCATGCCGAGCGTGATGAGCAGCGAGGACGAGACGTAGATCGAGGAATAGGTGCCGACGATCACGCCGAGGATCATCGCCGCGGTGAACCCGCGCAGCACCTCGCCGCCGAAGATCAGCAGCGCGGTCAGCGCCAACAGGATCGTCAGCGAGGTCATCACCGTGCGCGGCAGCGTCTCGTTGACCGAGAGGTCGACGATCTCGCGCATGTCCAT
>CAXTPE010000298.1:0-2957 GCA_964245925.1 uncultured Sphingomonadaceae bacterium | reverse complement strand
TGGTCGGGGAGAGAGGATTCGAACCTCCGGCCCCTGCCTCCCGAAGACAGTGCTCTACCAGGCTGAGCTACTCCCCGACGGAGCGCCGGCCTGATGCTCTCGGGAGCGGCCGGCGGGGCTCAAGTGGGCGGTCCTATAGGTGGGGCCGCACCGCCCCGCAAGCTGGCATTCGCCTAGCCCCGCGCCGCGCCGAAAGCGGCGACCATCTCGGCGAGATCGACGAACTTCTCGCGCGGCGCGCCGGCCCGGGCGCGCGCTACCTCCGCCGCCTCGATCCGCTGCCAGTCGCCGAAGCGCACGGGCGCGACGCCGCGCGCGGCCAGCACCGCGTCGAGGCCGCCGCCGCCGCTCCGGGCGGCCCCGTCGCCCGCGATGTCGGCGCCGACCAGCTCGGCGATGCGGAAGCCGTCGGGCCGGTTGGTGCCGATCGTGCCGGTCGGTCCGCGCCGCGCCCAGCCGACGCAGTAGAGCCCGCCCTCCCCGCCCGTCGCCGGCGCGACGCGGCCCTCGTCGTTGGCGAAGCGCCCGAGCCGCTCGTCATAGGCCACGCCCGGGATCGGCGGCGAGCGATAGCCGATGCACGAGACGATCATGCCGCAGGGGATGGCATAGCGCTCGCCGGCGCCGGACGCGTTGCCGGCGGCGTCGAGCGTCGTCCGCTCGACGATCAGCCGCTCGACCCGCCCGTCGCCCTCGATCGCGACCGGCGCCGCGAAGAAGTCGAAGTCCACCGTCACGTCGGCATCGCGCGGATCGGCCGCGAACCCGCGCAGCAGCGCGATCGACTTGCGCAGGCCCGGATCGAGCGCGGCGTCGCCGGCCGCATCGGGCAGGTCGGCGGGATCGACATGCGGCGCGGCGCGCGCCAGCCCCCCCAGCTCGGACAGCTCCTTGGGCGTCATCGCGATCTGCGCCGGCCCGCGCCGCGCGACGATGGTGACACAGCGCACCCGCGAACCGCCGAGCGCCTCGAGCGCGCGGCCGACGATGTCCGAGCCCGCGAACTCGGCCGGGGTCTTGGCGAGGATGCGGGCGATGTCGAGCGCGACATTGCCCGCGCCGATCACCGCCACCTGGCCCGCGTCGAGCGGCGGGTCGAGCGTCGCGAAATCGGGGTGGCCGTTGTACCAGCCGACGAACGCCGCCGAGCCGATCACGCCCGGCAGCGCCTCGCCGGGCAGCCCGAGCGGGCGATCAGCCGGCGCGCCGGTGGCCAGCACCACGGCGTCGTACATGCAGCGCAGCTCGGCGATCGTCACGTCCTTGCCGACGAGGATGTTGCCGAGGAAGCGCACCCGCTCCTCCAGCGCCACGCCCTCGAAGCGGCGCGACACCGCCTTGATCGACTGGTGATCGGGCGCGACGCCGGAGCGGATCAGGCCATAGGGCACCGCCAGCCGATCGAGCACGTCGATCCGGACGCCGTCGCCGAACGCCTTGAGGCAGGCCTCCGCGGTGTACCATCCCGCCGGCCCCGAGCCGATGATCGCGACGTGGCGCATGGCTTGCGCGCTCTCCTCTTGCCGGAGGGAGGCTAGAGGATCGCGGGCGGCGCTGCTAGGGCCGGCGGCATCATGGCAACACCGCTCGACAAGATCCGCAACTTCTCCATCATCGCGCACATCGACCATGGCAAGTCGACGCTCGCCGACCGGCTGATCCAGCGCACCGGCGGGCTGACCGAGCGCGAGATGACCGCGCAGGTGCTTGACAACATGGACATAGAAAAGGAGCGCGGGATCACCATCAAGGCGCAGACGGTGCGCCTCGACTACAATGGCTACGTCCTCAACCTGATGGACACCCCCGGCCATGTCGACTTCGCCTATGAGGTCAGCCGCAGCCTCGCCGCCTGCGAGGGGGCGCTGCTGGTGGTCGACGCCGCGCAGGGCGTCGAGGCGCAGACGCTCGCCAATGTCTACCAGTCGATCGAGCACGATCATGACATCGTCCCCGTCATCAACAAGATCGACCTCCCCGCCGCCGAACCCGACAAGGTGAAGAAGGAGATCGAGGACATCATCGGGCTCCCCGCCGACGACGCCGTGCTCGCCTCCGCCAAGACCGGCATCGGCATCGACGAGATCCTCGACGCGATCGTCGCGCGCATCCCGCCGCCCAGGGGGGACGCCGAGGCGCCGCTCAAGGCGATGCTGGTCGACAGCTGGTACGACCCCTATCTCGGCGTCGTCATCCTGGTGCGCGTGATCGACGGGGTCATCAGGCGCGGCCAGCAGGTCCAGTTCATGAACGCGGGGACGACCCACCTGATCGACCGGGTGGGCTGCTTCCGCCCCAGGATCGAGCAGCTCGCGGACCTGGGGCCGGGCGAGATCGGGTTCGTCACCGCGCAGATCAAGGACATCACCGAGACCCGCGTCGGCGACACCATCACCGACGCGCGACGCCCCGCCGCCGCCCCGCTGCCCGGCTTCAAGGAGGTGCAGCCGGTGGTGTTCTGCGGGCTGTTCCCGACCGACGCCAACGACTTCGAGAAGCTGCGCGAATCGATCTCCCGGCTCAGGCTCAACGACGCCTCGTTCAGCTTCGAGATGGAGACCTCGGCCGCGCTCGGCTTCGGCTTCCGCTGCGGCTTCCTGGGGCTGCTCCATCTCGAGATCATCCAGGAGCGGCTGACCCGCGAATATGACCTCGACCTCATCACCACCGCGCCATCGGTCGTCTACAAGATCCAGTTGGCGCACGACGCCGGCAGCATCGAGCTCCACAACCCCGCCGACATGCCGGACCCGAGCCGCATCGCCAGCATCGAGGAGCCGTGGATCGAGGCGACGGTCTATGTGCCGGACGAATATCTCGGCAGCATCCTCAAGCTCTGCCAGGATCGGCGCGGCATCCAGCGGGATCTGACCTATGTCGCCGGCCGCGCGCAGCTCCGCTACGAGCTGCCGCTGAACGAGGTGGTGTTCGACTTCTACGATCGGCTGAAGAGCATC
>CAXTPE010000297.1:0-2963 GCA_964245925.1 uncultured Sphingomonadaceae bacterium | reverse complement strand
CGAGAGCGCGCCGAGCCTTCTAGAACCGTCGCATAATCGGCGACAGGAGAGCGGACATGGCACGCGTGGCGATCGTGACGGGCGGCACCCGCGGCATCGGCGAGGCGATCAGCCGATCGCTCAAGGCGCAGGGCTTCAGCGTCGCGGCCACCTTCGCCGGCGACGAGGCCAGGGCCGCCGCCTTCACCGCAGCGACCGGCATCGGAAGCTACAGATGGGACGTCGCCGATCACGAGGCGTGCCTCGCCGGATGCCGGCGCGTCGAGGAGGAGGTCGGCGCGATCGATGTCGTCGTCAACAATGCCGGCATCACCCGCGACACCACCCTGCTCCGGATGAGCTATGAACAGTGGCGCCAGGTGATCGACACCAATCTCGGCGGCTGCTTCAACATGGCCAAGGCGACCTTCGCCGGCATGAAGGCGCGCGGCTGGGGGCGCATCGTCAACATCGGCTCGATCAACGGCCAGGCCGGCCAATATGGCCAGGTCAACTATGCCGCCGCCAAGTCCGGCATCCACGGCTTCACCAAGGCGCTGGCGCAGGAGGGCGCGAAGCTCGGCATCACCGTCAACGCGATCGCGCCGGGCTATATCGATACCGACATGGTCGCCGCCGTGCCGCCGGACGTGCTCGCCAAGATCGTCTCGCGCATCCCGGTCGGGCGGCTGGGGCAGGCGGACGAGATCGCGCGCGGCGTCGCCTTCCTGTGCAGCGAGGATGCGGGCTTCGTGACGGGCTCGACGCTGTCGCTGAACGGCGGCCAGCACATGTATTGAGGCTTTGAGGTGGCGGGGCCGGTCAAGCGCTCGGTGATGATCGCCGGCCATGCCACCTCGGTGAGCCTCGAGCCGGTGTTCTGGACGGCGCTGGAGGATGCCGCGCGCCAGGACGCGCTGCCGATCTCGGCGCTGGTGGCGCGGATCGACGCGGCGCGGGTGGCGGAGCGCGATCCGCCGAACCTCGCGAGCGCGCTCCGGGTCTGGCTGTTCGAGCGTGCGCTGCGCCCGAAGACCCTCTCCCATGGGGGGAGGGAGGGGCCCGAGCCGTCGGGCTCGGGAGGGGTGAGGGGTTCCGGACCTCGATAGCGCGGAACCCCTCACCCAACCCTCTCCCGATGGGGGAGGCTTAGGCTACGCCACCGCCAGCTCCAGCTTCGCCTCGCCCTCGTCGACGCTCACCTTCGCGCCGTCCGGCACGTCGCCGCGCAGGATCAGGTCGGCGAGCGGATCCTGGAGGTAGCGCTGCACCGCGCGCTTCAGCGGCCGCGCGCCGTAGACCGGATCGTAGCCGACCCTTCCGAGCCAGGCGCGCGCCGCATCGGTCAGTGCCAGCGCCACCTTGCGGTCGCGCAGCAGCGTCTGGACGCGGCCCACCTGGATGTCGACGATCGGCCCCATGTGCTCCGAACCCAGCCGGTGGAAGAGGATGATCTCGTCGAGCCGGTTGAGGAACTCGGGGCGGAAGTGCGCGCGCACGATCTCCATCACCTGCGGCTCCACGCTGCTCGCCGGCGCATCCTCGCGGATGCCGGTGAGGAACTGCGAGCCCAGGTTGGAGGTGAGCACGATGATGGTGTTGGTGAAGTCGACGGTGCGGCCCTGGCCATCGGTCAGCCGCCCGTCGTCGAGCACCTGGAGCAGCACGTTGAACACGTCGCCATGCGCCTTCTCGACCTCGTCGAACAGGATCACCTGATAGGGCCGCCGCCGCACCGCCTCGGTCAGCGCGCCGCCCTCGTCATAGCCGACATAGCCCGGCGGCGCGCCGATCAGCCGCGCGACCGAGTGCTTCTCCATATATTCGCTCATGTCGATGCGGACCATCGCGGCGGAATCGTCGAACAGGAACTCGGCGAGCGCCTTGGTGAGCTCCGTTTTCCCGACGCCGGTCGGTCCGAGGAACAGGAAGGAGCCGAGCGGGCGGTTGGGATCCTGCAAGCCGGCGCGCGCGCGCCGCACCGCGGTCGCCACCGCGCGCACCGCTTCGGCCTGGCCGATCACGCGCTTGCCGAGCTGCTCCTCCATCTGGAGCAGCTTGGCGCGCTCGCCCTCCAGCATCCGCTCGGCCGGGATGCCGGTCCAGCGCGCGACGACGCCGGCGATGTCCTCGCTCGTCACCTCCTCGCGCAGCATCGCCGACGCGGTCAGCTCCTGCGCGTCTGCGAGCCGGCGCTCGATGCCGGGGATGACGCCATAGGAAAGCTCGCCGGCGCGGCCGAGATCGCCGCCGCGTTGCGCCTGCTCGAGCTGGAGCCTCGCTGAGTCGAGCTGCTCCTTGAGCTTCGCCTCGGCGTGGATCTTCTCCTTCTCGGCCTGCCATCGCTGGGTGAGCGCGGCGGACTGCTCCTCCAGCGAGGAGAGGTCATGCTCCAGCGTGGCCAGCCGATCCTGGCTGGCGCGGTCGGTCTCCTTGCGCAGCGCCTCGCGCTCGATCTTGAGCTGGATGATGCGGCGGTCGAGATTCTCGATCTCCTCGGGCTTGCTCTCCACCTCCATACGCAGCCGCGACGCCGCCTCGTCCATCAGGTCGATCGCCTTGTCGGGGAGGAAGCGGTCGGTGATGTAGCGGTTGGAGAGCGTCGCGGCGGCGACGATCGCGCCGTCGGTGATGCGCACGCCGTGGTGGAGTTCGTACTTCTCCTTCAATCCGCGCAGGATCGAGATGGTGTCCTCGACCGTGGGCTCGCCGACGAACACCGGCTGGAAGCGCCGCTGCAACGCCGGATCCTTTTCGACATGCCTGCGATATTCGTCGAGCGTGGTGGCGCCGACGCAGTGCAGCTCGCCGCGCGCCAGCGCCGGCTTGAGCAGGTTGGACGCATCCATCGCGCCCTCGCTCTTTCCCGCGCCGATCAGCGTGTGCATCTCGTCGATGAAGAGGACGATATGGCCCTCGGCGCCCTTCACCTCGTCGAGCACGCCCTTCAGCCGCTCCTCGAACTCGCCGCGATATTTGGCGCC
>CAXTPE010000296.1:0-2989 GCA_964245925.1 uncultured Sphingomonadaceae bacterium | reverse complement strand
GGCCGGCATGCGCGCAGGCGGCGACGAGATCGAGGCTGATGCCGGCCTCGTCCGGCGTCTTGGGACCGGGCGAGATCAGGATCGCCTCGGCGCCCGACGAGAGCGCCTGCCCCGCCCCGATCGCATCGTTGCGGACGACCTCGACCTCGGCGCCCAGCTCCTGGAAATAATGGACGAGGTTCCAGGTGAAGCTGTCGTAATTGTCGATGACGAGGAGCATGGCGGCCGATCTAGGCGGCGCCTGCCGGAATCGCAAACCGTGCCGACGAGAAGGGCCGCCGGTTTCCCGGCGGCCCTGTCGTCACCCGCGGCATTGGCTCGGCTCAGTAGCCGTAATAGCCATAGGCGCGCGGGTAATAGCCGTAGCCATAATAGACCGGCGGCGGGGGCGGCGGCGGCGGCGCATAATAATAGCCGGGCTCCGAATAGTAGCGCGGCCCGGAATCCGCCAGCGCCGCGCCGAGCGCGAGACCGCCCAGGCCGAGCGCGATCGCGCCGCCGGTGCCGATGCCGCGATGTCCGTAGCCGCCGCGATAGCCGTAGCCGCCGCCGTAGCCGCCGCCACGATAATGGCCGTAGCCGCCGCCGTGATAGCGCGCCTCGGCCGGCGCCGCCGCCACGAAGCCCGCCAGCGCGGCGCTGGCGCCGAGCGCGAGAGCCGCCTTCTTCACCATGCTCTTCATGTCTCTTCTCCGTCCTCGAAGTCGCGGCGACGCTCGCCCGGCCTCTCGAAAGTGGTTCTACCGGGTCGTGCCTGAACGGGTGGGGAATGCGCCGTTCATTTGCCGTCCATCGTCACGAGCCGCCGCGGAGACAACCATGCGGGTGCGAACCCGTTCCTCCTATTGGCCGAAGCCCGCCTCGCCGGCAAGGCGGAGCGCCTCGCGGCCGGCCGCGACCAGCGCGCCCGCCTTGGCCTCGCACTCGCGCTGCTCGGCGTGCGCGTCGCTGTCCGCGACGATGCCGGCGCCGGCCTGGACGTGCATCACGCCGTCCTTCACCACCGCCGTCCTGAGCACGATGCAACTGTCCATCGATCCGTCCGGAGAGAAATAGCCGACGCCGCCGGCATAGGGCCCTCGCGTCTCCGGCTCGAGCTCGGCGATGATCTCGCAGGCGCGGACCTTGGGGGCGCCGGAGACCGTGCCGGCCGGGAAACCCGCGAGCAGCGCGTCGATCGCGTCCTTGTCCGAAGCGAGGCGGCCGGTGACGTTCGAGACGATGTGCATGACGTGGCTGTAGAGCTCGACCATATAGCTGTCGGTGACGCGCACCGATGCCGGTGCTGCGACCCGGCCGACGTCGTTGCGGCCGAGATCGAGCAGCATGAGGTGCTCGGCGCGCTCCTTGGGATCGGCGAGCAGCTCGGCGCGCCGGTCGGCGTCCTCGGCGAGCGTCCGCCCGCGCGGGCGCGTGCCGGCGATCGGGCGGATCGTCACCTCGCCGTCGCGGGCGCGCACCAGGATCTCGGGCGACGAGCCGGTGAGCGCGAAGCCCGGCAGATCGAGATGATAGAGGAAGGGCGAGGGATTGATGCGGCGGAGCGCGCGATAGAGATCGAAGGGCGGCAGCGGGAACGGCAAGGTGAAGCGCTGGGCAAGGACGACCTGGAAGATGTCGCCGGCGCCGATAAGGGCCTTGGCCGCCGCGACCATCTCGCGATAGCGACCCGGCGGCAGCATCGCCACGGGCGCGGCGTCCGGCGGCGGCGCCGGCGGCCGCGCGACGGCGGGCAGCGGTGCCGCGAGCCGCGCCTGCGCCGCCTCGATACGCTCGATCGCGCGATCGACGCCCGCCCCGCCCTGCTCGGGCCAGACCGGCGCCACCAGGAACAGCTCGTCGGTCAGCCGGTCGAACACGAGGATGAGGGCCGGGCGCACGAACAGCATGTCCGGCAGGCCGAGCGGATTGGGCGCCGGGCGCGGCAGCCACTCGACGAGGCCGACGGTCTCATAGGCCATGTAGCCGACCAGGCAGGCGAGCGCGCGCGGCAGGCCGTCCGGCACGTCCATGCGGCAGCGGCCGACCAGCGCGCGCAGCGCGGCGAGAGCGCCGCCGTCCACGGCCGCGAAGGCGGCGCGGTCGTCCAGCCAGCGCGGGTTGATCTCGGCGGCGTCGCCATGCGCGCGGAACACCAGATCGGGCGCCAACCCGAGCAGCGAATGGCGCCCGCGCACCGCGCCGCCCTCGACCGACTCCAGCAGGAAATCGCCACGCCCGGGCTCGATCAGCTTGAGCGCGGCCGAGACGGGCGTGTCGGTGTCGGCGATGCGGCGCCGCCAGACGAGCGCCGGGCGGCCGGCGGCGAGCGCGGCGCGCGCCGCCGCGTCGCTCACTGGGCGGCGGGCGCCGCGCCGAGCAGGCGCTCGCGCAGCGCGGCGATGGCGCCGTCGTAGCGCGTCACGCCGACCGCGGCCTGCGCGGCGCGCGCGAACTGCTCGACATATTCCTCGCCCGCCGAGCGCGAGAGCTCAGCCCGCGTGCCCTCGACCAGCGCGGCCGGCGGCGCGGCGCCGGGCGCCACCGTCTCCAGCACCACCACGAACCAGCCGGCGTCCTGCGGCATCGCCACGAGCCGCGCCTTGCCGGCATGCATCTCGAACAGCGCGCGCACCGCGTCGGGGAGCTGCGCGCCGCCGGCCTGCGAGAGCTGGCCGCGCTCGGCGGCGGCGGGACGCGGCGTCGGGAGCGTCACGCCGGCGCCGGCGATCGCCCTGTCCAACGGCATGCCGCCATCCACCTTGGCGGCGATCGCCTGCGCCACCGCGCGGGCGCGCGCGATCGCGCGCTCGTTGCCGATCGCCGCCGCCACCGCCTCGCGGACCTGCGCCAGCGGCCGCGGCACGGGCGGCAGCACCTGCGCGGTCGAGAGCAGCGCGTAGCGCTCGCCGGCGCCGATCGTCTGGACGCTCGGCGGATCATCGGGCCCGGCGGCGAAGCCCGGCTTGGCCAGCAGCGCGACCTCGGCCGGCGCCCGCCACGCCGGATC
>CAXTPE010000295.1:0-3078 GCA_964245925.1 uncultured Sphingomonadaceae bacterium | reverse complement strand
ACGGCCTACGAGCGGCGCTTGAACCTGAAGGACAACGACAAGGTCTACGAAGCGATGTGGGGAGCCGGCGAAATCTACGCCACGGGCACGCTCCGCGACTATGATGGCGAACCGCTGCTTCCCAGGATCGCCGTCCCGACGCTGGTCATCTGCGGCCAATATGACGAGTTCACCCCCGAAGCCGCGGCACCGCTCGTCAAACGCATCTCCGATGCGAGACTGGTGAGCGTGCCCGGCGCTGGCCACCTCGCAATGGTGGACCAGCAGCGCTTCTTCGTGGAGGCGCTTCGTACCCACCTAGGACGAGCCGACCGGGCGACCTGAGATGGGTGTCACCGCTGCGCCCGGGTCGGTCCGATCGGTCGCCTCGCTCGATCCATGCTCAGGCACTCGCGCGCATGGCCGCTCTCCCCGGCCGGATGCTCGGCCGGCCCCTGGCCGCCGGACGCTGTCAGGTGGCGGGCGGACAGCCGATCGCGAGGATCTCCCACGCCCTGGCGCCGGCCGGCAGTTCGACCCGCCGCACGGCACCAGCGGCGTGGCGCGCGCCTGCGCGCCAACGCTGATGAAGGACGTCTATTATGGCGACGAAGGCCTGTCGGACATGCTCAAGGCCGGCTTCGCGGTGGTCGCGACCGATTATCACGGCCTCGGCACCGCCGGCGCGCACCGCTATGTCGACAAGGCCGCGCAGGCCGACGACATCATCTATTCGGTGCCGGCCGCGCATGCCGCCGTCCCCGGCCTCTCGCGCGGCTGGGTGGTCGACGGGCATTCGCAGGGCGGGCTCGCCGCCCGGGGGCGTGGCGGAGCGCCAGCGCACGATCATGGATCCGAACTATCGCGGCGCCGCCGCGGTCGCCGCCGCGACCCATTTGCGCTGGCTGCTCGATCATCCGGAGGCGACCAGGGGCGCCGGCTTCTATCTCGCCTGGCATGCCTATGCGGTCCACGCCCGCTATCCGCGCTTCCGCGTCGCCGAGATGCTCTCGCCGGCGGGCCGGGCGCGGTATCGCGCGGTGACGGCCAAAGGCTTCGCCGGAATCCCCGACCCCGGCAACTGCGGCGCCGGGCCGCCGGGTCCGCCCTGAGCGCGCGCGTCCGTTGTCAGCGGATGCAGGCGTCCAGCCGGTCGCGGCCGACGATGCCGACGCGCGCCGCGATGCGATTGCCGTAGCGGCGGACATAGCCGGTCGGGTCGGCGGCGGCGCGCTGCCTGGGGAGCGGCAGGATCGCGGCGATGCGCGCCGCCTCGGTGGTGCTCAGCCGGCCGGCGTCATGGTGGAAGTAGCGCATCGCACCCGCATTGACGCCATAGGTGCCGATGCCGGTCTCGGCGACGTTCAGGTACATCTCCATGATCCGGCGCTTGCCCCACAGCGCCTCGATCAGCACCGTGAACCACGCCTCCAGCCCCTTGCGGAGATAGGAGCGGCCCTGCCAGAGGAAGATGTTCTTGGCGGTCTGCTGGCTGATCGTCGATCCGCCGCGGATGCGCCGGCCATGCTGGTTGCGCTCATAGGCCGCCGCCATCGCGTCGAAATCGAAGCCGCCGTGCCGGCAGAAGCGCGCGTCCTCGGCGCCGATCGCGGCGCGCGGCATCTCGGGCGACATCCGCGACAGCGGCATCCAGTCTTTGGTGATGCCGCGCCCGTCGAGCGCGTTCGCCAGCATCGTGAAGGTGACCGGCGGCGGCACGAAGCGATAGACGCCGACCCAGGCGATCGACCCGGCGACGAACAGCAGCACCGCCCGCCACAGCCAGCGCCACAGCCGCCACGCGAGGCCGGTCCGACGCGGCGCGGGGCGCGGGATCGCCGAAGGTTCATCGCGGGAGAGTGGCGGCGGCGTCACGTCCGTGACACATGCAGGCGCGCGGACGAAGGGGTCAAGCATGCGAACGGGAATAGCGCTGGCGGCACTGATGCTCGGCGCCGGGCCGGCGCTGGCCGAGGAGCGCGATTTCTGCGCCGACCGGCCCGGGCTGGGCACGCCGGCCTGCACGGTCGATCCCGGCCGGCTCCAGGCGGAGGTCGGGCTGGCCGACTGGACGCTGGACCGGCGGCCCGACAGCCGCACCGACACCGTCCTCGCCGGCGATCTCCAGCTCCGCTACGGCCTCGGCGCGAGCACCGAGGCGCGGATCGGCTGGACCGCCTATGGCCATGTCCGCGAGCGCGACCGGACGACGGGCGAGGTCGACACGGCCGCGCGCACCGGCGACATGACGCTCGGGATCAAGCGGAACCTGATGAACCCGGACGGCTCCGGCACCTCGATCGCGATCCTGCCCGAGGTGACGATCCCGGTCGGCCGCCAGCCGGTCGGCGCCGGCGACTGGGGCGCGTCGCTGCGGGTGCCGGCCGACGTCGCGCTGACCAGGGACATCCAGCTCGCCTTCACGCCCGAGCTCGACGCGGCGGTCGACGAGGACGGCGACGGGCGCCACCTCGCCTACGGGACCGTCGTGGGGCTGGCCGACAAGCTGAGCGACGCGCTCACCGCCACCGCCGAGCTGTCGGCGATGCGCGACCGCGATCCGTCCGGTCATGCGACGATGGCGCTGGCGAGCGTCTCGCTGGCCTATCAGCCCGGCAAGGACAGCCAGCTCGACCTCGGCGCCGTCACCGGCCTCGACCATGCCGCGCCGGACCTCGAGCTGTACGTCGGCGTGTCGCGGCGGTTCTGAAGGGGGGATGAGGTGGCATCGAATCGCCTCGCCCGGGCAACGGGAAACCGTCGCGCTCCAGCCAGCGCTGCTCAGTTCTCCGGCAGGAAGTCCGGCACCGAGAGGTAGCGCTCGCCGGTATCATAGTTGAAGCCGAGCACCCTGGCGCCGGCGCCGAGCTCCGGCAGCTTCTGCGCGATCGCGGCGAGCGTCGCGCCCGACGAGATGCCGACCAGCATGCCCTCCTCGCGCGCCGAGCGCCGCGCCATCTCCTTGGCATCGGCCGGATCGACCTGGATCGTGCCGTCGAGCAGCTCGGTATGAAGGTTCCTGGGGATGAAGCCCGCGCCGATCCCCTGGATCGCGTGCGGGCCCGGCTGGCCGCCCGAGATCACTGGCGAGAGCGTCGG
>CAXTPE010000294.1:0-3081 GCA_964245925.1 uncultured Sphingomonadaceae bacterium | reverse complement strand
ACGTCGACGGGCTTGGGCTGGAGGAGATCGCGGCCTCGCGCGACGCGCGCTACCGCGAGGTGATCGCGGGGCCGATCAAGCTCGGCTTCGCCTACCAGGGCGCCTATGCGATGCTCGACATGGAGGACGCGGCGAACCCGACCGGCCTGCGCGGCGTGCTGACCTTCGATGTCGGCGCTGTCGATCGGGTCGGCCCGGCGGTGGCGAAGGCGGTCGCGGCCGGCGCGGCGCTGGTGAAGCCGGCGCATGCCAGCTTCTTCGGGACGTGGCAGGCGGTGCTGCGCGATCCCGAGGGCAATGCGTTCCGGCTGAGCGCCGCGCTGCCGCGATGATCCCTAGGCGCCGCGCGGCCATCTTCGGGAGCATGACATGACCGGCACCGTCACCGCGCCGAAGACGCGCCCGCTGCGCGAGGATCTGGGCTTCGGCGTCGAGGTGCTCGATGTCGACTTCCCGGCTGCGGACGATGTGACGCGCGCCGCGATCGTCGCCGCCTTCCAGACCAGCGGCGCGGTGCTGCTGCGCGGGCAGGACATGGCGCCGGACGACCTGCTCGATTTTGTCCGCCTGTTCGGCGAGCCCGAGGGGCATACGCTCCAGCAGTTCACCCTGCCGGGCTATCCGAACATCTATATCCTCTCGAACAAGGTCGTCGACGGCCGGCCGATCGGGGCGCACAACGACGGCGTCGGCTGGCATACCGACTACAGCTACCGCGCCGAGCCGGTGATGAGCACGATGCTCTACGGCGTCGAGGTGCCGCCGGAGGGCGCCGATACGCTGATCGCCGACATGGTCGCCGCCTATGCTGCGCTGCCGGCGGAGAAGCAGGCGGCGCTCGGCAGGCTGTCGCTGCGGCACAGCTATGCGCATTTCATGGCGACCCGCGAGCATGGCCGGATGGAGCTGGACGAGCGCATCAAGGCGGAGAACCCCGAGGTGGTCCATCCGCTGATCCGCACCCATCCGGCGGACGGCCGCAAGGCGCTGTGGGTGAGCACCGGCACGGTCGTCAGGGTGGAGGGCGCCGACGACCCGGACGACCTGTCGCTGCTGGACGAGCTGGTCGCGTTCGGGACGCAGGAGCGCTTCGTCTATCGCCACAAGTGGGAGAAGGGCGACCTGCTGATGTGGGACAACCGCTGCACCCTCCACACCGGCACGCTCTACGACGACAAGACGTACGACCGCCTGATGCATCGGCTGTGGGCGAAGGGGGACCGGCCGTATTGAGCTGCTGCGGCTCGCGGATCGAACCCCTCGGTCGAATGACGCTCACCGGACGACAGCCGCCCGTCGGATCAGCTCGCGATCCGGCCCAACCTCCTACTCGCGCGTGTAAACCTCCGGGATCGCCGGGGTCTCGCCGGCCTTTCCCCAGAGCACGATCTCATTGCCCCAGGGATCGCGGAAGGCGTGGTTGTAGCCGTTGAACTCCCGCCAGTAATGGTTGCGCCAGAGGATCGTCGCGCCGCGGTCCTGCGCCGCCGCCAGGATGCGCTCGGGCGTGTCGTCGTCGCCGATCAGGATCCAGATGCGCGCCTTGCGGCCGTTGCCGGCGAGCGTGCGCGGCGCGGCGCCGGCGGGATGGGGGTGCGGGCGCGCGTTGTTGGCGTCGAAGATGCCGAGGTGGAGGTTGCCGATCGCGCTGTCGCCGCCGTCCTTGTCCTTGAAGAAGCCGCCCGGCACCATGCGGTGATAGATGCCCTCGGGGCGCGCGTCGTTCTCCCAGCCGAACACCTCGGCGTAGAAGCGGCCGGCGGCGGCGGGATCGTCGGAGGCGAGATCGACGAAGATGAGCGTGTTGGTCATGGGGCTTCTCCGGGCAGCAGGGCGGTCAGCTCGTCGCCGGTGCGGACGTCGGCGAAATTGAGGCGGAGCAGCAGCAGCGCGGCATAATGCTCCTCGTCGGTGCGCGCGGCGGTGGCGTCCGAGACGATGAACACGCGAAACCCGAGCATGTTGCCTTCGCGCGCGGTGCTGTCGCAGCAGCAGTTGGTGAGCGTGCCGGCGATGACGAGCGTATCGAGCCCGCGCGCCGCCAGCGCGGCGGCCAGCGCTCCTGCGGGGCAGGAGAAGGCGCCGTAGCGGTATTTGTCGAGGACGACGTCGCCCGGCGCCACCGCCATCGCGGGATGGAGCGCCTGACTCGCGGTTCCCGCCGCCATCGCCGCGACGGCGGCGCGGACGAACGGGATCGAGAGGTCGTACTGCCAGGCCGGCATGGCGAGCGGCGGGCGATGGTCGATCGTCTGGCGGGTCCAGATCACCGTGGCGCCGGCGGCGCGGAAGGCGGCGGCGAGGCGGTTGACGTCGTCGACGATGCCGAGCGCATGCGGGTTGCCGAACACCTCGTCGGGAGAGAGGAAGACCGACTGCATGTCGATCGCCACGAAGGCGGTGCGGGCGGGATCGATCGCGGCGAAGTGGTTCATCGTCCGGCCTCGCTCGATCGCCCACGCCGGCAGCGTGACGGCATGCGCCATCAGGCGTCCGCCAGCGCCGTATCGAGCGAGACCTCGCGCCAGCCGGCGATGTCGCAGGCGAGTGCCGCGATCGCATCGCTCGCATAATGGAGCGCGTCCTCGCCGAGCAGCAGGTGGAGCGGGGGCGCCGGATGGTCGGTCGCATGGAGGATCGCCCGGGCGGCGCGGGCGGGATCGCCCTTCTCGCGGCCCGTCACCTGCTTGAGCATGCGGGCGGCGTCATGCGCGCCGGCGGCGTCATAGTCGGCTATGGGCGTGTCGGCGAGCGCCAGGGCGGGCCCCGCGAAGCCCGTGCGGAAGCTGCCCGGCGCGACATTGGTGACGTGGATGCCGAGCGGGGCGAGCTCCTGCGCGAGCGTCTGGCCGATGCACTCCAGCGCATATTTGGTCGCGCCGTAGATGCCGGTGCCGGACCAGGCCGCGAGCCCGCTCACCGAGGTGATGTCGACGATCCGGCCGGCGCGGCGCGCGCGCATCGCCGGCAGCACCGCCTGGATCATCGCGATCGCGCCGAACAGGTTCGTCTCGAACAGCGCGCGAATCTGGGGCAGGCCGGTCTCCTCGATGGCGCCGGCGATGCCGCGGCCGGCGTTGT
>CAXTPE010000293.1:0-3087 GCA_964245925.1 uncultured Sphingomonadaceae bacterium | reverse complement strand
TACATCGCCACCTGCCGCGGCCGCGCCACCTCGCGCGCGCGTCGGGCCGACGTCATCTCGGCCTGGCGGATCCGATAATGCTCGGCCACCCGGCGCTGGATCTCGTCGATGGTGACGCGGCGCTGGTTGGCGCGCAGCACGTCGGCCAGCGTCTCTCCGACGAAGTCAATGTCGATCGCGCGGCCCGACAGCATCGCATAGGCGACCACCCGGTTGAGCGCGCCCTCCAGCTCGCGGACGTTGGTGGCGATCCGGCGCGCGAGGTACAGCGCGACCTCTTCCGGCACCCGCGCCCGCGGCATGCCCTCCAGCTTCTTGCGGATGATGTTGTAGCGCAGCTCGAAATCGGCCGGGTTGACGTCCGCCACCAGCCCGCCGCCGAGCCGGGACAGGATGCGGCTCTCGATCCCCTCCAGATCCTGCGGCGAGCGATCGGCGGTGATGACCAGCCGCTTCCCCGCCGAGATGATCTCGTTCATCGTGTGGAAGAATTCTTCCTGGGTCGATTCCTTGCCGGCGATGAACTGGACGTCGTCGATCATCAGCAGGTCGGCCGAGCGCAGCTTCTGCTTGAAGCTCAGCGTGTCCTTGGCGCGCATCGCCGTCACGAACTCGTACATGAACTTCTCGGCCGACATGTACAGCACGCGCGCGCCGGGGTTCAGCCGGGCATGGTCCTGCCCGATGGCATGCATGAGGTGGGTCTTGCCGAGCCCGGTGCCGCCATGGAGGAACAGCGGGTTGAACCCCGGCCGCCCGGCTTCCGCGACGGTCCGCGCGGCGTTGTAGGCGACCTCGTTGGCCTTGCCGACGACGAAGCTCTCGAAGGTGAAGCGCGGCTCGAGCGGGGTCGATCCGGTCGGGCCGGGCAGCACCGGCGCGGACCCGAGCGTGGTCTCCGGCGCGGGCGCCGCCTCCTCGAGGGCGAACAGCGCGTCTCCCGTCTCGCCCCCCGCCCCGCCGCGAATCGTCACCGCGCGCACCGCCGGCAGCGTCGTCCGCCACGCCAGCGCCAGCCGCTCGGCATAATGCTGCTCGACCCAGCTCGCCATGAAGTCGGACGGCAGGGCGAGCATCACCGTGCCGGCGGCATCGTCATAGCCCGCCAGCCGGATCGGCTTCAGCCAGTTGTCGAAGGTGCGCGCGCCGCAGTCCCGCCGCAACCCGGCGCGGATCGCCGCCCAGGCCGCCGCCAGCGGCGAGCCGTCCGCGCCGCCCGTCTCCAGCCGTTCCGCCACAGGTTGAACCACGCGCGCTCCCCTGCCCCGGCGACGACGCGCCGCGGTTCCCCCGAACAAAGCCTTTCTGATGCCGGCAGCGTGCCGCCGGCAGCGAAATGCATCTCTGCGATGGTCACCGGAGCGACGATTCGTTGCCCGGCGACTCCTTCTAAGGACGCCCGGCGGAGGCCGGCAAGCGCGCTTTGTCACCCGTCTGAAATAAACGGACTTGACAGCAAAAAACCTAGCCAGCGCTCTCCGGCCCGCATGTTAGGCGTTGTTTATCAGAAACTTGATTGCAGCGCACCAGTGCGTTGCGATGCGAATCGCAGGATTTCCGCCACTTTCGCCGAGCCATGAAAAAGCCCGCCGGCGAAGGCCGGCGGGCGCATCGGGACGGCGGCGGCGGCGGGCGGGTCAGCCCAGCGCGGAGACCGCCTTGGTGAGCCGCGCGAACTTGCGCGACGCGGTGTTCTTGTGGAGCACGCCCTTGGCGACGCCGCGGAAGATTTCCGGCTGCGCGGCGACCAGCGCCGCCGCCGCCGCATCCTTGTCGCCGGCCGCGACCGCGCTCTCGACCTTCTTCACGAAGGTGCGCACCCGGCTGACGCGCGCGCCGTTGACGACGGCGCGGCGGTCGTTCCGGCGGATGCGCTTCTTTGCCTGCGGCGTGTTCGCCATGCTCGTCCTCTGGTAGCGATGATGATGGAGCGGCACCGCCCGGGCGGCCCGCGAAGGCGCGCTCTCTAGCGACCGCGCCGCTTCGGGTCAACCTGCCAGCGGCCCGGTCAGCGCGGGCCGGTCAGCGCAGGCCGATCAGCTTGTGGGTCTGGAGCGAGAGCCGCCACAGCGGATGCTCGACGACATATTTGATCGCGGCGATGCGATTGTCGTTCTGCGAGGTGCCGTCCATCGGCTGGATGAGGAAATAGTCGAAGTCCCAGGCTTCCATCGCGTCGGGGTTGCTGCCGGGCTGCGGCCAGACCAGCTTGAGCTCGTCGCCCGAGCGCTGGACGATCGTGGTGCCGGCCTTCGGGCTGACGCAGATCCAGTCGAGGCCATCGGGCGCGAGGACCGTGCCGTTGGTCTCGACCGCGATCTCGAAGCCGCGCGCCTTCAGCGCGGCGATCAGCGCCGCGTCGACCTGGAGCAGCGGCTCGCCGCCGGTGAGGACGACGAAGGCGAAGTCGCTCGCCTCCTCCAGCGCGCGCGCCCACACCTCGGCGGCGCGGTCCGCGAGCGCGTCGGCATCCGGGTAGCGCCCGCCGTTGTCGCCATCCATGCCGACGAAATCGGTGTCGCAGAAGGTGCAGTCGGCGGCGGCGCGGTCCTTCTCGCGACCCGACCAGAGGTTGCAGCCGGCGAAGCGCAGGAAGACCGCGCGCCGGCCGGCCTGGATGCCCTCGCCCTGGAGCGTCAGGAAGATTTCCTTGACCGCATAGCCGCTCATGCCGCGCGCGCCGCATAGCGGGTCGGATCGGGCAGCCCGGCCTCCTCGAAGCCCCTGGCGCGCAGCCGGCAGCTGTCGCACAGCCCGCAATGCAGGCCGCCGACCGGATCGTAGCAGGACCAGCTCATGCCCGCGTCCAGCCCCAGTCGCGCCGCCTCGGCGACGATGGCGGCCTTGGTGAGGTGCTGAAGCGGCGCATGGACCGTGAAGCGGCCGCCCTCGACGCCGCGCCTGGTGGCGACGTCGGCCAGCTCCTGGAAGGCGGCGATGAACTCGGGCCGGCAGTCGGGATAGCCCGAATAGTCGAGCGCGTTGACGCCGATGAACAGGTCGGTCGCGCCCGATGCCTCCGCCCAGCCGAGCGCGAGGCTCAGGAAGATGGTGTTGCGCGCCGGCACATAGGTGGCGGGGATGCCC
>CAXTPE010000292.1:0-3137 GCA_964245925.1 uncultured Sphingomonadaceae bacterium | reverse complement strand
GGCTATGCGCCGAACGACTATCAGGTCGGCCAGACCGGCAAGATCGTCGCGCCGGAGATTTATGTCGCGGTCGGCATCTCGGGCGCGATCCAGCATCTCGCCGGCATGAAGGACAGCAAGACCATCATCGCCATCAACAAGGACGAGGACGCGCCGATCTTCCAGGTCGCGGACATCGGCCTCGTCGGCGACCTGTTCAAGCTGGTGCCGGAGCTGACGGGGAAGCTGTAGCGGCTCTGGATTATCGATTTGCCGCGTTTTCGAAGCAGGTGATTCCACCTGCTTCGAAAACGCGCTAGCGGCGCCGGCCCGCCAGCCGCAGCACCGCGAAGCCGCAGATCGCCGACAGCGCGGATCCGGCCAGCACGCCGAGCTTGACCGCATCGAGCCTGGCGGCGTCCGGAAAGGCGAGCGCGCCGACGAACAGGCTCATCGTGAAGCCGATGCCGCAGAGCAGCGCCACCCCGTAGAGCTGCGTCCAGCTCGCCCGCGCCGGGCGCGACGCCGCCCCGCACGCGACCATCAGCCGCACCGCCGCATAGACCCCCGCCTGCTTGCCGAGGAACAGCGCCAGCGCCACCGCGATCGGCAGCGGCGCGGCGAGCCGCGCGACGATGCCGGCCCCGAGCGGCACGCCGGCGTTGGCGAAACCGAACAGCGGCACCACCAGGAACGCGACCGGCCTGGCCAGCGCCTGCTCCAGCCGGTGGAGCGGGGACGCGATGTCGTCGGGGCGGCCCGGGCTCGGCCGCGCGGGAATCGCGAGCGCGGCCAGCACGCCCGCCACGGTCGCATGCACGCCCGACAGCAGCACCGCCGCCCAGAGCGCGATCGCGAGCGCCACATAGGGCCAGAGCAGCCGCACGCCCCGCCGGTTGAGCAGCAGCATGGCGCAGAGGACCGCCGCCGCCGCGCCCAGCGCGATCCAGTGCAGCGTGGCCGTGTAGACCAGCGCGATGATCGCGATCGCGCCGATGTCGTCGACGATCGCGACAGTGGTGAGGAATATCTTGAGCGAGGCCGGCACGCGCGGCCCCGCCAGCGCGAGGATGCCGATCGCGAAGGCGATGTCGGTCGCCGCCGGCACCGCCCAGCCGCGGGCGAGCCCGGGCGCGCGGCCGGCGATCGCCAGGTAGAGCAGCGCCGGCACCGCCATGCCGGCGAGCGCGGCGGCGATCGGCAGCCGCCGATCCTCGCGCCGGGCGAGATGACCGTCGATCAGCTCGCGCTTGATCTCGAGGCCGGCGAGCAGGAAGAACAGCGCCATCAGTCCGTCGTTGATCCAGTGGCCGGCGGCGAGCGGCCCGAGCGGCGCCTGGAGCGCGGCGAAATAGGCGGGCGCGAGCGGGCCGTTGGCGACGATCAGCGCGAGCGCGGCGGCGGCGATCAGCAGCACGCCGCCGGCCGCCTCGCTCTCGATCAGCGCACGCGGCGCGGAGGGGCGGGCGCGCGCCATCGCGCCCTCGCGATAGGGGCGGCGGCGCGCGCGCGCAACGCCGCGCCGCTGCCACATCGCGCTTGTCGATCACGCGATTTGCGCAGACGCTGCGACTCGGGGGAAGGATATGGCGTGGGGCGACGCGCTTTGGCTGGCTGATGCGGCGCTCCGCGAGCTGGCGCTGTTCGCCGCCGCGGGCTTCCTGCTCGGCGGGCTCGACGAGCTGCTGATCGATCTGATCTGGGGCGTGCGCGCGCTCTGGCGCCGCGCCGCCGTCTACAGCCGCCACGCTCGCGCCGATCTCGCCAGCCTGCCCGCGCCCGACGCGCCCGGACGGATCGTCGTGTTCGTGCCGGCGTGGGACGAGGCGGCGGTGATCGGGCGGATGCTCGCAACCGCGCTGGAGCGCTTCGGCGCGGGCGACTACCGGCTCTACGTCGGCTGCTACCCCAACGACCCGGCGACCCAGGCCGCCGTCCGCGCCGCCGCCGCCGTCGATCCCCGGGTGCGTGCCGTGATCTGCACGCGGGCCGGCCCGACGACCAAGGCCGATTGCCTCAACCATCTCTGGCGGGCGCTGCTCGCCGACGAGGCGGCGGACGGCGTGGCCGCCAAGGCGATCGTGCTGCACGACGCCGAGGATGTCGTCGCGGCGGGCGAGCTGGCGCTGTTCGATCGGCTGATCGAGCGCTTCGATCTCGTCCAGCTTCCCGTGCTGCCGCTCGTGCAGGAGGCGGGCGGCTGGCTCGGGCGGCTGGTCTCCGGCCATTATTGCGACGAGTTCGCCGAGGCGCACGGCAAGCTCGTGGTGGTGCGCAAGGCGCTGGGCGCGGCGATCCCGTCGGCGGGGGTCGGCTGCGCCATTTCCCGTGACGCGCTCGCGCGCGTCGCCGCGCGCGCCGACGGGCTGCCGTTCGACGCCGCCAGCCTAACCGAGGATTATGAGCTCGGCCTGCGCATCGCCGGCACGGGGCGCGGCGGTGCGTTCGTGCGGCTGCCGGCGGCAAGCGGCGATCCCGCCCCGATCGCGGTGCGGGCGTATTTCCCGCACGAGATCGGCGCGGCGGTGCGCCAGAAGGCGCGCTGGATGATCGGCATCGCGCTCGCCGGCTGGGACCGGATGGGCTGGGAGGGCGGCATCGCCGAGCGCTGGATGCGGCTGCGCGACCGCCGCGCGCTGCTGGCCGCGCTCGTGCTCGCGGCGGGCTATGCCGCGCTGCTGCTGTGGGCGGGGCTGGGCGTGCTGGCGCTCTGCGGGCGCGGGCCGGCGCCCGATCCGGAGCTGCCGGCCGCGCTCGTCCTCGCCAATGTCACGCTGGCGGCGTGGCGGCTGGCGGTGCGCGCCGGCTTCGTCGCCGCCGCCTATGGCTGGCGCGCCGCGCTGTGCGTGCCGGCGCGGACGGTGACCGGCAACATCATCGCGATGATGGCCGCGCGGCGCGCGCTCGTGCGCTATTGCGGGCTGCTGCGCGGCGAGACGCTGCGCTGGGAGAAGACCGCGCATCTCTTCCCCTCGGGCGGCGCCGGGGCATGAGCCGGGCGGCGCCGCTGCGCTTCGTGGCCGGCGTGATGGCGCTGTGGGTGGTCGGTCGCATGCTGGTCCTGGAGCGTCCAGGCGTCGCGTCGGCGATGCTGGCGCCGGCCGCGGCAATGGCGGCACCGCCGCCGCCGCGCGCGGCCGCGCGCGATCCGCCGCGGC
>CAXTPE010000291.1:0-3161 GCA_964245925.1 uncultured Sphingomonadaceae bacterium | reverse complement strand
GCCCGCCACCCGCCGCGCCGCGCCGACCAGATCGTTGACCGGCCGCACCAGCCGGTCGGCGACCTGGAGCGCGATCCAGATCGAGGCGCCGACGATCAGCAGCGACACCACCAGCAGCGCCGCGTTGAAGCGGAGCTGGAGCAGCCGCGACCGTTCCAGCAGCGAGGTATAGTCGCTCAGCGCCGATCGCGCCCGCGCCACCTGCCGCAGCACCAGCGGATCGACCCGTCGCGAGGTGTAGAGGAACAGCGTGCCGGCGCGATCCAGCGCGACCGTCGCCTCGACGCGATCGCCCGCGTCGGTGACGACCCGCACCTGCCCGCGCCGCAGCGGCCCGAGCGCGGCACGCGGCACGCGCGCGTCGAGCGGCCGGCTGTCGAGATCGGCGCCCAGCAGGTTGACGAGCGCGCCCCCCTTGCCGGCCGAGATCAGCGCCGCCTCGGAGAGGTTGCGGAACTGCACCTGGATCTTGAACCCGGCGAGAAAGTGCGGATCGTTGATCGGATAATCCTGCAACCCCTTGGCGACGTCGTGCGCGGTGGTGAGCGTGTCGGAGACGAGCCGCTGCTTGTTCTCGTCGACATAGGCCTGCGCCACCCGGTCGCTGTTCTCCAGCACGACCCGGGCGCGATCCGAGAACCAGAACTCGACGCCATATTGGAACAGCAGCGAGGCGAAGATCACCACCAGCAGCGTCGGCACCGCCGCGATCACCGAGAACAGCGCGACGAGCTGGACGTGCAGCCGCCCGCTCCCGCCCAGCGCCGACCGCTCCGCCCGCCGCCGCGCGATACGGCGCGCGAGCAGCACCAGCAGCCCCATCAGCGGCACGAGATTGGCGACCAGCAGCAGCGCCAGCATCGCCGGCGTCAGCAGCCGCCCCGGCGATCCCTTGCCGGTGACGAGGAAATAGGTCGCCGTCGCGATCCCGATCGCCGCGCCGAGCGTGGCGAGTTCGAGGACGAGGATCAGCCAGCCGCCGCCCTGCTCTCCGGCCCCGGAACGAGGCAGCGGCCGGAAGCGCGGGCGGGAACCGGATGGCCGGGAAGCGTGCATCGTTGCCGTCATACCACGCAGGCGTTGCACGGAGAACACGCTTTGCGGCGGAGCGGGCTTCCGCCCCTCATATCCTCTCTTCGTGATCCCAGCCCGCGCGGGGATAGCCGGGGGGGGATGCGAAGCCGAAGCGACGCCGCTCAACTCATCCGGCGCAGGTCGGCGGCGTCGATCGCGCGCTCGGCGAGCTTCTTGCGCAGCGTGTTGCGGTTGATCCCGAGCAGGCGCGCCGCCTTGAGCTGGTTGCCCTTGGCGGCCGCCAGCGTCAGCAGCAGCAGCGGCCGCTCGACCTCGGCGAGCACGCGGTCATACAGCCCGTCCGGCGGCAGCTCGCGCCCGAAGGTGCCGAAATAGCGCGCGAGATGGGTCTCGACCGACTGGGCGAGGCCGCCGTTGCCGTTGGCGCTCCCATTGGCGCTCCCATTGCCGACATCGCCCGCCATCGCCGGCTGCCCGGCGCCGCGCCCGGCCTCCTCCAGCTCGCGCGCGATCGCGGCGGCGCCGATCACGTCCTCGCGGGCGAGCGCGGCGAGCCGGCGCATCAGATTTTCCAGCTCGCGGACGTTGCCCGGCCACGCGTGGCGGGCGAGCCGCGCGAACGCATGGGTATCGAGCGACTTGCGCGGCAGCCCGTCCGCCGCGGCGCGATCGAGGAAGTGGCGGGCGAGCTCGGGGATGTCCTCGACGCGCTGGCGCAGCGCCGGCAGCCGCACCGGCACGACGTTGAGCCGGTAGAACAGATCCTCGCGGAACGCGCCGGCCGCGATCAGACGGCCGAGATCCTTGTGGGTCGCGGCGATGATGCGGACATCGGCGCGGATCGCGCGCGCCCCGCCGACGGTGGTGAACTCGCCCTGCTGGAGCACGCGCAGCAGCCGCGTCTGCGCGTCGCTCGGCATGTCGCCGATCTCGTCGAGGAAGAGCGTGCCGCCCTGCGCCTGCTCGAAGCGGCCGGCGGTGCGCGCGGCGGCGCCGGTGAAGGCGCCACGCTCATGGCCGAACAGCTCGCTCTCGATCAGCTCGCGCGGGATCGCCGCCATGTTGACCGCGATGAACGGCTTCGCGCGCCGCGCGCCCATGTCGTGCACCGCGCGCGCCACCAGCTCCTTGCCGGTGCCGCTCTCGCCGAGGATCAGCACGGTGAGATCATTGCCGACGACCCGCGCGATCGTGCGATACACCTCCTGCATCGGCGGCGAGCGGCCGATCAGCGGCAGATCCTCGCTCGCGCCGGCCTCCTCGGGCGCCGCCTCGGCGCTCGCGCGCGCCGCCAGCGCCGAGGCGACCGAGCGCGCCAGCTCGGCGAGGTCGAAGGGCTTCGGCAGATAGTCGAACGCGCCCTGCTCGGTGGCGCGCACCGCCGTCGCCAGCGTGTTCTGCGCGGAAAGCACGATCACCGGCAGCCCGGGATAGTCGCGCAGCATCTCGGGGACGACGTCCAGCCCGTTGCCGTCGGGCAGCACCACGTCGGTCACCAGCACCTGCGGCTGGAAGCTCGCGAGCGCGCGGCGCTGCTCGGCGACCGATCCGGCGGTCTCGACGACATGGCCCTCGCGGCGCAGCGCCTCGCGCACGACGGTGCGGATCGCGGCGTCGTCGTCGACGACGAGGATGCGGCCGGAGCGCGTCATGGCGGGGTCACGGGGCGCGCGGCGCGCTGGAGGAGGACGCGGAACACGGTGCGCGGCGGCGCGCCCTCGCGGGCATATTCGACGAGGCCGCCCTGATCGCCGACCAGCTTCTCGACCAGCGCCAGGCCGAGCCCCGAGCCGCCATGCTTGGAGGTGACGAACGGATCGAACAGCAGCTCGGCGATATGCGGCGGCGCGCCGGGCCCGTCGTCGATCACGCAGACCTCGATCGGCAGCGCGACGCGGCGATCGCCGCCGCTCGCCGCGACCGAGACGCCATGGCGATAGGCGGTGGTCAGCGTGATCGCGCCGCCCCCCCCGCCCGCCTCGCCGCCCTCCCCCTCGCGGCCCTCCCCCTCGCGACCTTCCCTGGCGATCGCCTCGGCGGCGTTCTTGAGGAGGTTGAGGATCACCTGGATCAGCGCGTCGCGATGGCCGAGCACCGGCGGCAGCGACGGGTCGTAGAGCTCGCGG
>CAXTPE010000290.1:0-3162 GCA_964245925.1 uncultured Sphingomonadaceae bacterium | reverse complement strand
TGGTCGTCATGCCGCCTTTGGAACGACCGATGGCCTGGCTCGAAGTCCCCCTTTTTCGCCCTGTCCGTGACGATGAGCCTTCACGATCGTGGCATCGACCATGGCGTATTCCATGTCCGGTTCATTGGACAGCGCATCGAATATGCGTTTGAAAACATCCGCTTCCCGCCCGTCGCGAAACCTGCGGAAGGTGGTGCTCCAGTTCCCGAAACGCTCCGGCAGATCGCGCCACGGACTGCCTGTCCGCACGATCCACAGCACCGCTTCCATGAACAGCCGATTGTCCCGTCCGCTGCGCCCCGGGTCGGTCCGCTTGCCCAAACAATAAGGCTCCATCTTCGCCCATCGGGCATCGGTCAGAATATCGCGATCCATCCACAGCGTGAATCACATCTCTGCCAACTCGTGAATCCCCACAATTCCTAGTCCTCTCGTCTTGCGAGCCGGGGCCTCCTGCCACCATGCGGCTGACATTCCGCGTTCGACACGGTAGTGTCGAGGCGCGCTGAGGGCACCGGACGTTGGGGATGTGATTGGGCACGAAACCTAAGAAGCAAGCGAAGGTCAGTCTGCACCAGCGCATCCGCTCGGAGATCGAGGAGCGGATCTTTTCCAATACATGGCCGCCCGGTTATCGCATTCCGGTCGAGCATGAGCTGATGGCGCAGTTCGGCTGCTCGCGGATGACCGTCAACAAAGCCTTGTCGACCCTGGTGAATACCGGCTTCCTGGAGCGGCGGCGGAAGGCGGGAACCTTCATCGTCTACCCCTCCGGCCATTATGCGTCGCTGCACATCCCCGACATCCGCAAGGCGATCCTGGAGGCGGGTTTTCCCTATCGTTACCGCGCGATCGAAGTCGAGCGACGTGCCGCCACGCCGGAGGATCATCGCCTGATGAAACTGGCCGGACCGACCGAGATACTGGAGATCATATCGCTTCATTTCGCCGATCGGCGCTGCTTCGCGTTCGAACGCCGTCAGATCAACCTGAGCGTGGCGCAAGCCGCCGCCGAGGTCGATTTCCACAAGGTGCCTCCCAGCGTCTGGCTGCTGACGCAGGTTCCGTGGAGCAACGCCGAACATATGATCGACGCCGTGGCTCTCGAACCAGCCGTCGCGGCGGCGATGGCGGTGACGCCGGGCGCGGCGGCCATGAAGCTGAGCCGTCGCACATGGGGCGCGGGCGGAACGATCACCCATGCCGACCAGTATTTCCTCGCGGGGTCGCTGACGCTGCAGGCCTCCTTCCTCATCAAGATCGATCGGGGCTGAGCGATCGAGGCCGATCCGGGATCAGGCGTCGCGAAGCTGGCGCAGCGCCAGGCGGTAGTCCGCCACGACGGCGTCGCGATGCCGATGGCGGCCATTCTCCACGACCTTCGCGCCGTGCCGCCAGACGCAGTCCATCGCGGTACGGCCGGCGGCGAAAACCAGGGCGTCGAGGGCCTGATCCGCGTCGATCGCGCACAGCGAGGGATGGGTCATCGCGATGCTGAACAGGTCGGCCGACAGTCCCGGCGCGATCCCGCCATCGACTCCCAGCGCCTGCGCGCCGCCGGCGACGGATGCTTCGAAGAGCCCGAGCCCGGTGGAGCCGCCGGCGGCGCGCGCCAATATGTTGCGGTGCTGTCGGGACAGGCGCTGGCCATATTCGAGCAGACGCAGTTCCTCGGTCATGTCGATCAGGACATTCGAGTCCGAGCCCACGCCATAGCGCCCGCCCGATGCCATGAACCGCCCCGCCGGAAAGATGCCGTCGCCGAGATTGGCCTCGGTGATCGGGCATAGCCCGGCAACGGCACCAGTGCCGACGATGCCGTCGAGCTCGGCCTCGTCGACATGCGTCGCATGAACGAGGCACCAGCGGGCATCGACGGACGCGTGGTCGAGCAGCCATTGCACCGGCCGCGCTCCGCTCCAGGCAAGACAGTCGGCGACCTCGCGCTGCTGTTCGGCGATGTGGATATGGACCGGCCCCTCGCCCAGCGGCAGGATCGCGGCCAGTTCATCGGGCGTCACGGCGCGCAGGCTGTGCGGCGCGATGCCGACCAGTGCATCGGGCAGCGCGGATGCCGCGCCGCCCGCGGCGTCGACCAGTCGCGCGAAGCCGTCGATGCCGTGGAGGAAACGGCGCTGGCCCGCTCCGGCCGCCTGACCTCCGAAGCCGGAGTGGGCGTAGAACACGGGTAGGAGCGTCAACCCGATACCGCTCGCGTCGGCGGCGGCAACGATCGCGGCGCTCGTCTCGGCGGGATCGGCATAGGGCATGCCGTTCGGATCATGATGGAGATAGTGGAATTCGCCCACGCGGGTGAAGCCGGTCTCCAGCATCTCGACATAGGCGAGCGCCGCGATGGCGCGGAGCTGATCGGGCGTCAGGCGATCGACGAAGCGATACATGATGTTCCGCCACGTCCAGAAACTGTCGTTCGCCGGCCCGCGCCGCTCGGCCAATCCGGCCATGCCGCGCTGGAAGGCATGGCTGTGCAGGTTAGCCATGCCGGGAAGGCCCAGCGCGTGGCGTTCGTCGCCAGGTTCCGGCATCACACCGGCCGTCACGGTCAGGAAGCGTCCGTGACGCGTGGTGATCCTCACATCGGATGCCCAGCCGCGAGGCAGCAGCGCCATATCGAAGAACATGTCCGGCGCGGCGGCCTCGGTCATCATCTGCTCTCTCTCGCTTTTGGTCTATACATTATAGCGGAACGGTGCAATCCTGCACGCACGCAATAGGGGCGGGTCGATGCGGTGCGACAGTGTCTGGCGGGATGCGCGCCTGGCGACGCTCGAACCGACGATGCCGGGGATCGGCATCGTGGAGGACGGCATCGTCGCCGCGCGTGACGGCCGGATCGTCTATGCGGGATCGGTGGCGGATGCGCCTGTGCTCGACGGGGTGGAGACGATCGGCTGCGGCGGGCGATGGATCACGCCGGGGCTCATCGATTGTCACACCCATCTGGTACATGGTGGCGATCGCGCCCACGAATTCGAGCTGCGGCTGGCCGGTGCCTCGTACGAGGAAATCGCGCGCGCCGGTGGCGGGATCGTCGGGGACGCTCAACAATTCGGCGCGATAGCCGCTGATCATGAAGCGAGGAGCTGCGCGAGCGCGGCGACCGCGATCACCGCGGGTTGCTTGCCGACGATGCCGGCGGCG
>CAXTPE010000289.1:0-3181 GCA_964245925.1 uncultured Sphingomonadaceae bacterium | reverse complement strand
ACCGTCAGCTTGTCCTCCTCCGACAGCTCGTCCATCCCGAGGATGGCGATGATGTCCTGGAGCGACTTGTACTTCTGCAGCACCGACTGCACCGCGCGCGCCGTGTCGTAATGCTCCTGCCCGACGATGCGCGCGGTCAGCACGCGACTGGTCGAATCGAGCGGATCGACCGCCGGATAGATGCCGAGCTCGGAGATCGCGCGATTGAGCGTGGTGGTCGCGTCGAGGTGCGCGAAGGAGGTCGCCGGGGCCGGGTCGGTCAGATCGTCCGCCGGCACGTAGATCGCCTGCACCGAAGTGATCGAGCCCTTGTTGGTCGAGGTGATGCGCTCCTGGAGCGCGCCCATGTCGGTCGCGAGCGTCGGCTGATAGCCGACCGCGGACGGGATGCGGCCGAGCAGCGCCGACACTTCCGAGCCCGCCTGGGTGAAGCGGAAGATGTTGTCGATGAAGAACAGCACGTCCTGGCCTTCCGCGTCGCGGAAATATTCCGCGATGGCGAGGCCGGAGAGCGCGACGCGCGCGCGCGCGCCCGGCGGCTCGTTCATCTGGCCGTAGACCAGCGCCACCTTGGAGCCCTCCGAGATCGCCTCGCCGGCCTCGTTCTTGGCGATGACGCCGGCGTCGAGGAACTCGTGGTAGAGGTCGTTGCCCTCGCGCGTGCGTTCGCCGACCCCGGCGAACACCGAGGTGCCGCCATGGCCCTTGGCGATGTTGTTGATGAGCTCCTGGATCAGCACGGTCTTGCCGACGCCGGCGCCGCCGAACAGGCCGATCTTGCCGCCCTTGGCATAGGGCGCGATCAGATCGATCACCTTGATGCCGGTGACGAGGATCGCGCTCTCGGTCGACTGGTCGGTGAACAGCGGGGCGGGGGCGTGGATCGGGCCGGTGATGTCGTTGCCGATCGGGCCGCGCTCGTCGATCGGCTCGCCGACGACGTTCATGATGCGCCCGAGTGTCTTGGGGCCGACGGGGACGCGGATCTGCGAGCCGGTGTCGGTGACTTCCTGGCCGCGCGTCAGGCCGTCGGTGCCGTCCATCGCGATGGTGCGGACCATGTTCTCGCCGAGATGCTGCGCGACCTCGAGCACGAGCGTGGTGTCGCCGTTGCGCGTGGTGAGCGCCGAGAGGATCGCGGGAAGCTCGGTATCGAAGCTCACGTCGACGACCGCGCCGATGATCTGGGCGATGCGGCCGACATTGTTGGTGCCGGGGGTGGGTGCGGTTGCCATCGGTTTTCTGCCTCGTTCGATTACAGCGCTTCGGCGCCGGAGATGATCTCGACCAGCTCGGTCGTGATCGCGGCCTGGCGGGTGCGGTTGTACTGGATGCTGAGGCGATTTATCATGTCGCCGGCGTTGCGGGTGACGTTGTCCATCGCATTCATTCAAGCACGCATTCGCCGCGCGCGGCGATGTCGTCGTGCATCCTGTCGGGTGCGAGATCGAGCTCACCGGGCCAGGTGACGGCGCCCATCTCAACCGATGCCTCGGCAAATCGTGCCGGATCGATCAGATGCGCGAAGACGCCCCGGAAGAAGCCGGACTCGAACCGTACCACGCCTTCGACGCCATCGACGAAGCGCACCTGCATCGCGCGGCCGTCAACGAGCTGCATATCCGTGACTCGCCACGGTGCCTGGTTCCGGAGAGGCGGTATCACGGCAGCGGAGCAATCTTCGCGGGTGCGAGGCCGGCGCTCGCCGCTTCCCACGCCGCCAGCAGCTCCGCTTGATGTTCTTGCGTCCATTCAAGCACCATAGCCTGAGCGCGCTTCGGAAGCGATCCTTTCAGAATCGCCACGGCCTGGATGTCGATCTGCACCTCGTGTTCCGCGTAGCGCGCGTGGAAATGCGGCGGCGGATGATCCGTCCAGTAAATCTGGATCACGATGCCGTAGAAGATCGCGAGCGTCGGCATCCGCGGTCACAGCGCCTCCGCCCCCGAGATGATCTCGACCAGCTCGGTCGTGATCGCGGCTTGGCGGGTGCGGTTGTACTGGATGCTGAGGCGATTTATCATGTCGCCGGCGTTGCGGGTGGCGTTGTCCATCGCGTTCATGCGGCTGCCCTGCTCGGAGGCGGCGTTCTCCAGGAACGCGCGGAAGAGCTGGACGGCGATGTTGCGCGGGAGCAGCGCCGCGAGGATCTCCTCCTCGCCGGGTTCGTACTCTACCGCCGCGTTGCCCGACGGCGCCACCGCATCGGCGGGGATCTCGACCGGGATCAGCCGCCGCTCGGTCGGCATCTGCACCAGCGCCGACTGGAACCTGGCGTAGAACAGCGTGGCCACGTCGAACTCGCCCGCCGCGAAGCGATCGGTGATGTCCTGCGCGACATCGAGCGCGTCGGCGAAGGCGACGTTCTTGATGTGGCTCTGGTCGACCTGGTGGACGATCCTGCCCGGATAGAGCCGCGCGATCACGGCGCGGCCCTTCTTGCCGACCAGATAGAAATTCACCGTCCTGCCCTTGGCGAGCAGCTCGTCGGCGTGGCGGCGCGCGGCGCGGACGATGTTGGAGTTGAAGGCGCCGGCGAGGCCGCGCTCGGAGGTCGCCACCACCAGCAGGTGCGTGTCCTCCTTGCCGGTGCCCGCGAGAAGCCGCGGCGACTGTGGGCCGATCACCACCTTGCCGGCGAGGCTCGCCATCACCTCCGCCAGCTTCTCGGCATAGGGGCGCCCGGCCTCCGCCGCCTCCTGCGCGCGGCGCAGCTTGGCGGCGGCGACCATCTTCATCGCCTTGGTGATCTTCTGCGTCGACTTGACCGAGCCGATGCGGACCTTGAGGGCCTTGAGGCTGGGCATCCGATGCTCTTACGCGAACGTCTTGCCGAATGCGTCGAGCGCGCCCTTCAGCCCGCTCTTCGCTTCGTCGCCCAGATCCTTGGTTTCCCTGATCTTCGTCAGCACGTCGCCATGCCGCGAGCGCAGCTCGGCGAGCATCGCCTCCTCGTAGCGCGTCACGTCGCCGACCGGCACCTTGTCGAGATAGCCGTTGGTGCCCGCGAAGATCGAGGCGACCTGCTCCTCGAAGGGCATCGGCGCATATTGCTTCTGCTTGAGCAGCTCGGTCAGCCTGGCGCCCCGGTTGAGCAGCTTCTGCGTGGATGCATCGAGGTCCGATCCGAACTGCGCGAACGCCGCCATCTCGCGATATTGCGCCAGCTCCAGCTTGATCG
>CAXTPE010000288.1:0-3182 GCA_964245925.1 uncultured Sphingomonadaceae bacterium | reverse complement strand
AGGTCGTAGCCGAGGCCCTTGACCTGCCGGATCTCGCCGAACTCGGCGTCGCCGCGCGCCGTGAAGGCGATCAGCGCGGCGTCGAGCGCGGGGGCGATCACGTTGCGGATCTGGACGCCGCCGATCTGTCCGCGCCGCTCGATCAGCGCGACCGGCGCCGCGCACCCCTTGAGCAGGGCCGTGAAGCTCCAGCTCCCGGGCGCCGCATCGCCGAGCGTCGGCTCGCCCCGCCACATCGCGGCGGTGACATCGGCGCCAAGCAGCCGGTGATCGAGCAGCGCGCGATCGAAGGCGAGCAGGTCGCGCGGCGTCCCGTAGAGCCCGCCGGCCGCCCCATAGGCGCCGAGGTTCACCGCCGGATCGGGCTTGCCCCGCGCATCGATCCCCGGGACGTTGGCGGACGGCGGCGCCCCGAAGGCGAACAGCCCGATCGAGCCCAGCCCGAGCGGTGTCGCGATCCGCTCGCGGACCAGCGTCGCATAGGACTTGCCGGTGAGATGCTCGAGCAGCGCCCCGAGCACGATGAAGTCGCAATTGTCATAGTGGAAGCCGGCGCCGGGCTGGGCGCGCGGATGCTCCGCGCAGAAGCCCGAGGCGGCGGCCTCAGGGGCGGCGGCGTGGCGCCGGTAGAAATGCGGCATGCCGTCGGCGTCGGCGGCATCCTCCGCCGGGTCGGCGAGGCCGCTGTCGTGGCGCAGCAGCATGCGGAGCGTGATGCGATCGGCATAGACCTGCGGCCAGTCCGGCCAGGTGTCCCGCACCGGCCGGTCGAGATCGAGCCGCCCGGCCGCGACCTCCTGCATCACGATCAGCGCGGTGAACTGCTTGGTCACCGAGGCATAGCGCCACACCGCGTCGGCGCCCTGCGCGGCCGGGCCGCTGTTCACGATCGTCGGCGCCGCATCGCCCCGCTGCACGAGCACGACGCCGCGAAAGCCGTGTCCGGTCATCGCCATCGCCAGCGGACCGGGCGGCGCCGCGCCCAGCAGCAGCCCGGCGGCGAGCGCGAGCGCGCGTCTCCTCACGCGGCGCGGCTGCCGGGCTTCACCGCCGGGATCGCGGCGAGCGATTCGGGCAGCGCGTCGGCCGGGTAGGCCGGCACGGCGAGCCGGAGCAGCGCGAACAGCGGCACGCCGAGATCGGCGGCGCCGTCCGAGCGGTCGACGAGGCAGCCGGCGGCGATCACCTCGCCGCCGGCCGCGCGAATCGCCGCGATCGCCTCGCGCGACGAGAGCCCGGTGGTGACGACGTCCTCCATCATCAGCACCTTCTGCCCCCTGGCCAGCGCGAAGCCGCGCCGGAGCTCGAAGGTGCCGCCCGGCCGCTCGACGAACATCGCCTCGACGCCGAGCGCGCGCGCCATCTCGTGTCCGGCGATGATCCCGCCCATCGCCGGCGAGACGACCGCGCCCACCCGCGCCCTCATGTCGGCGGGGATGCGCGCGGCGAGCGCGCCGGCGAGCCGCGCGCCGCGCGCCGGGTCCATCAGCACGCGCGCGCACTGGAGATAGGTGCCGCTGCGCAGGCCGGAGGAGAGGATGAAATGCCCCTCGAGCAGCGCGCCCGCGGCGCGGAACTCGGCCAGCACCTCGGCGTCCGTCATCGCTCGTCCTCCCGGCTCATCGGCGGCGCCTGATTAGGCGCGGCGGCAATGGCTGGCAATTGCGCGGAAGCTGTGCTTGAGGGGGGCGGCGGCGCGTGCCTATAAGGCCCCGTGTCACGAAGGATTTTTAGGGCGGACGCGCGGCTGCGCGTCGGTTGGTGGCGGAAGCATGGCAGGGGCGCGATGAGGCAGCTTGGGATCCTGGGTCTGGCACTGGCGCTCGCGGCGCTGCCCGGTGCCGGCCATGCGCAGTCCGCCGCCGCCGGCTCGATGTCGGCGCCGGGCGGCGCGTCGACCGCGCCCCTCTCGGGGGCCGACCTGACGTCGACCGCCGCGCCGACGCCGGCCCCGTCGCTGGCGCCGTCATCGGCGATCGCCCCCGCCGCGCCGGCGGCCAAGGCCGCCACCCCGCAGTTCGAGCAGCCCGTCCCCGGCATCGGCCAGCCGACCGACGCGATCGGCATCCAGCCGCAGGTGACGTCGATCGGTCGCGAGGCCGAGTGGATGCACAATATCGTGCTGATGCCGATCATCACCGCGATCAGCCTGTTCGTGCTCGGGCTGCTGCTCTGGGTGGTGATGCGCTATCGCCGCGCCGCCAATCCGGTGCCGTCGCGGACCTCGCACAACACGGTGCTGGAGGTGGCCTGGACGCTCGCGCCGGTGCTGATCCTGCTCGTGATCGCGGTTCCTTCGATCAAGCTGCTGGCCAACCAGTACAACCCGCCCAAGGCCGATCTCACCGTCAAGGTGATCGGCCACCAATGGTACTGGTCCTACGAATATCCCGACAACGGCGATTTCGAGGTCGTCTCCAACATCCTCACCGACGCGCAGGACAAGGCCAGGGGCGAGCCGCGGCTGCTGGGCGTCGACGAGCGCATGGTGGTGCCCGCCGGCGCGGTCGTGAAGGTCATCACCACGTCCGACGACGTGATCCACTCGTTCGCGGTGCCGGCTTTCTGGGTGAAGATGGACGCCGTCCCCGGCCGCCTCAACGAGACCTGGTTCAAGGTCGACCGGCCGGGCGTCTATTACGGCCAGTGCTCGGAGCTCTGCGGCGCGCGCCACGGCTTCATGCCGATCGCCGTCGAGGTCGTGCCGCCGGCCGATTTCGCGATCTGGATCAAGGCCAAGGGCGGTACGATAGGCGGCAGGGCCGCCAGCTCGGACGCCACTTCCAACTCGCCCGTCACCAGCCCGACCGCGGGCTCGGGCGACGCGACGGCGAGCCCGCTGACCGCGGGTGCCGGCGCCGTGCCGACCACCGCGACCGAGAACGCCCGCGGCTCCGCGACGGGAACGTCGCAGGGCGCGACCAGCAACTGAGGCCGACATGACCGACATCGCCGCACAGCCGTCCTACTTCCAGACCGATCATGGCCGCGCGCATCATCATGATGCCGATCACAAGCCGGGCTTCTTCGCGCGCTGGTTCATGTCCACCAACCACAAGGACATCGGCACGCTCTACCTGATCTTCGCGATCGTCGCGGGGATCATCGGCGGCACGATCTCGGGCATGATGCGGATGGAGCTGGCGCAGCCCGGCATCCAGTATCTCGAGGCCTGGTCCGGC
>CAXTPE010000287.1:0-3197 GCA_964245925.1 uncultured Sphingomonadaceae bacterium | reverse complement strand
CATGCTTGTAGACGAGCTGGCTCATCTGGTCGCGCCGGAGCAGCATGCAGAACAGATCGAACGCGGCGATCTCGCCCTGGAGCATCACGCCGTTGACGAGGAACATCGTCACCGGCTCGCGCGCGCCCTTGACGGCGTGGAGGAAGATGTCCTGCAACTGGGTGCCGCGCTTGCTCTCGGTGAACGCCTGCTCGATCGGCGCCAGATCGAGCGGATGCGCGGGCATCACCGTCGAGATGGCGTGCTTGTAGATGAGCTGGCTCTGCCCGTCGCGCCGGAGCAGCACCGAGAAATTGTCGAACCAGGTGATGATGCCCTGCAGCTTGACGCCCTTGACGAGGAACATCGTCACCGGGGTCTTTGTGCGGCGCAGCGTGTTGAGGAAGATGTCCTGGAGGTTATTGACCTTCTCCGCCATGATTCGGCGTTCCTTGTCTTGGCGGGCCTCGTCGCCCGCGTGCGCGCCGTTCGATGGCGTCCCGTGCCGCGGTCGCTTACCGTTGCGGGATCGATTCTAGTGCAGCGCAGCAGATGCGTCCAGCCGCTACTCCCGGCCGCTACTCCCGGCCGCTACTCCTCGTCCTTCGCCTCGCCGAGGCCCAGCGACTTGAGCTTGCGGTGGAGCGCCGATCGCTCCATCCCGATGAACACCGCGGTGCGCGAGATATTGCCCGAGAAGCGGCGGATCTGGACGCGCAGATATTCGCGCTCGAAGCTCTCGCGCGCCTCGCGCAGCGGCGTCCCCATGATCGATCGCTGCGCTTCGCTCCCGCCCAGCCTGCTCTGGTCGGCGAGCACCTCCGGCGGCAGCATGTCGGCGTCGATCCGGCCGAGCCGGTCGAGCGGCGCCATGATGACGGTGCGCTCGACGACGTTGCGGAGCTGGCGGACATTGCCCGGCCAGTCATAGGCCTGGAGTGCCGCGAGCGCGTCCTCGGCGACCTCCGGCGTGCCGACCCGGCGCTCGGCGGCATAGCGCGCGGCGAAATGGGCGGCGAGCGGCACGATGTCCTCGCGCCGCTCGGCGAGCGCCGGAAGATGCACCGGCACCACGTTGAGCCGGTAATAGAGGTCCTCGCGGAAGCGGCCGGCGGCGATCTCCGCGTCGAGCGCGCGCGCGGTCGCCGAGACGACGCGGACGTCGACCTTGACCATGCGCTGCCCGCCGATGCGGGTGAAGCTCTGGTCGGTCAGCACGCGCAGGATGCGCGCCTGGGTGGTGAGCGGCATGTCGGCGATCTCGTCGAGGAACAGCGTGCCGCCATGCGCCTGCTCGAGCAGCCCGGGGCGTACCAGCTCGCCGCCCTCCTCCGCCCCGAACAGCTCCTCCTCGACCCGCTCGGGCGTCATCCGCGCCGCCGCGACCACCACGAAGGCGCCGCGCGCGCGGTTGCTCCACAGGTGCAGCAGCCGCGCCGCCACCTCCTTGCCGACGCCCGCGGGGCCGCTCACCAGCACGCGGCTGCCGGTTCCGGCGACGCGCTTCAGCGTCGCGCGCACCGCGTTGATCGCGGTCGACGTGCCGGTCAGCTCGTCCTCCTGGCCGATCTGCGCGCGCAGGTGCGCGTTCTCGCGCTTCAGCCGGTCGGTCTCGGTCGCGCGCGCGACCAGCAGCAGCAGCCGCTCGGCCTCGAACGGCTTCTCGATGAAGTCGACGGCGCCGCGCCGGATCGCCGCCACCGCGGTGTCGAGCGAGCCGTGGCCCGAGATCACCAGCACCGGCAGGCTGGGATCGCGCCGCTTGATCTCGTCGAGCAGGTCGAGCCCGTCGAGCCGCGAGCCCTGGAGCCAGACGTCGAGCAGCACGAGGCTCGGCCGCCGCTCGGCGATGGCGGCCAGCGTCGCGTCGGCATCGGCCGCGGTGCGCGCGGTATAGCCCTCGTCCTCGAGCACGCCCGCGACGAGCTCGCGGATGTCGCGCTCGTCGTCCACCACCAGCACGTCCAGCGCCATCAGCCCGCCCTCAGGCGGGTAAGCGCGGAGAGCCGCCCGTCGCCGTCCGCGTCCTCGGTGGCGGCGCCGTCCCGCTCCGCCAGCGGGCCGAGCGCCGCGATGTCGAAGCCGAGCCGCACGATCGTGCCGCCGCCCGGCCGATCGGTGAAGACGATCGTGCCGAGGTGGTTCTCGACGATGGTGCGGACAATGGCGAGGCCGAGTCCGGTGCCGCCCGCGCGCGTCGTCATATAGGGCTCGGTGATCCGCTCGCGCTCCGCCGGCAGCCCGATGCCGTCGTCGGCCAGCGTCAGGCAGACCCGCCCGCCCTCCTCCGTGATCGCCATCGAGACGCCGCCCGTGACCGGCAGGCCCTTCTGCTCGATCGCCTCGACCGCGTTCTTGACGATGTTGGTGAACGCCTGGCCGAGCTGGCGGCGATCGCACACCAGCACCGGCGACACCTCGGGCGCCTCCAGCGCGAAGCGGATCGCCGGGTTCGCGACCTCGTGCAGGAACAATGCCTGGCGCGCGATGTCGGCGATCGCCTCGGGGCGGAACGAGGGCTTGGGCATGCGCGCGAAGGAGGAGAACTCGTCCACCATCCGCCGGAGATCGCCGACCTGGCGGACGATCGTGCCGGTCAGCCGCTCGAAGGTGGCGGGATCGCTGGCGACCTCCTTGCCATACCGTCGTTGAAGCCGTTCGGCGGCGAGCTGGATCGGGGTGAGCGGGTTCTTGATCTCGTGCGCGATGCGCCGCGCGACGTCCGACCAGGCGGCGCGGCGCTGGTCGTTCAATTGCTGGGTGATGTCGTCGAAGGTGAGCACATGGCCCGCGCCCGACGCCACCAGCGTGACCGCGAGCGTGCGCGGCTCGCCGCTGCCGGTGATCTGGACGACGCTGTTGCGCGCGATCGGCCGTTGGACCAGCGCGTCGAGCGCCGGCGCGACCTCGGCCAGCGGCCGCCCGACCGGGCTCCCGCCGGTCTCCAGCAGCTCCTCGGCGGACTGGTTGACGAGCCGCACCCGCCGCTCGCCATCGACCGACAGCACGCCGGCGCTCACCCCCGACAGCACCGCCTCGGTGAGCGCGCGGCGGCTTTCGAGCTGGGCGTTGGCGGAGACGAGCGCGCCGGTCTGCTCCTCCAGCTCCTGGGTCATGCGGTTGAAGGCGATCGCGAGCGTGCCGACCTCGTCGCGCCGCGTCGGCGCGGTCACGCGCGCGGAGAGGTCGCCGCCCGCCACCCGCCGCGCCGCGCCGAC
>CAXTPE010000286.1:0-3222 GCA_964245925.1 uncultured Sphingomonadaceae bacterium | reverse complement strand
GATGGCGGTGACCAACGCCATCTCCTCGGTCATCATCGTCGGCGCGCTGATCGCGTCGGCCGCGGGGGGCTCGGGTACATCCAAGGCGCTCGGGCTGCTCGCGGTGGTGCTCGCCAGCGTCAACATCTTCGGGGGCTTCGCGGTGACGGCGCGGATGCTGGCGATGTACAGGAAGAAGGATCGTCCGGCGGCCAAGTGACCGGCGCCGGCTGAGGGCATGCTCGAACGGGGGTCTTGAGGACGATGGAAGAAGCCGCCGCGATGCCCGCCTGGCCCGCGTTGCTCTATTTGATCGCCGGGGTCTGCTTCATCCTCGCGCTGCGCGGGCTCTCGAGCCCGGCCACCTCGCAGCGCGGCAACCGGCTCGGCATCGTCGGCATGACGATCGCCGTGCTGACGACGCTGGCGACGCACATCCCGGCCAGGCCGACAGTCACGCTCGGCTACGGCGGGCATGGCTACGGGCCGGACGGGCCGGGAGCAATCGAGATCCTTGCCGCGATCGCCATCGGCGCGGGGATCGGGCTCGTGACCGCGCGCCGGATCGCGATGACGGCGATGCCGCAGCTCGTCGCCGCGTTCCACAGCCTCGTGGGGCTGGCGGCGGTGCTGGTGGCGATCGCGGCCTATCTCAATCCGGCGGCGTTCGGCATCCTCGATCAAACCGGCGCCGAGATCTTCAAGAACAGCCGGATCGAGCTGGGGCTCGGCCTCGCGATCGGCGCGATCACCTTCTCGGGATCCGTGATCGCCTTCCTCAAGCTCAACGGCACCATGTCCGGCAAGCCGATCATGCTGCCGGGCCGGCACGTCATCAACCTGGGCACGCTGGCGGCGATCATCCTGCTGGTGGCGGTCTTCGGGCTGCGGACGCCGGGGCTGTTCGCGGCGATCGCGATCCTCGCCTTCGCGATCGGCTTCCTGCTCATCGTGCCGATCGGCGGCGCGGACATGCCGGTGGTCGTCTCGATGCTCAACAGCTATTCGGGCTGGGCCGCCGCCGCGATGGGCTTCACGCTCCACAACACGGCGATGATAATCACCGGCGCGCTGGTCGGCTCGTCCGGCGCGATCCTCTCCTACATCATGTGCCGGGCGATGAACCGCAGCTTCATCAGCGTGATCGCCGGCGGCTTCGGCGCGGTGGCGGACACAGGCGGCGGCGAGGCCAGGGAGCAGCGGCCGTGGAAGCGCGGCTCGGCCGAGGACGCCGCCTTCCTGATGGGGCAGGCCGAGCAGATCATCATCGTGCCGGGCTATGGCATGGCGGTCAGCCAGGCGCAGCACGCGCTGCGCGAGATGGGCGACCTGCTCAAGGCCGAGGGCGTGCGCGTGAAATACGCCATCCACCCGGTCGCGGGGCGGATGCCGGGACATATGAACGTGCTGCTGGCCGAGGCGAACGTGCCCTATGACGAGGTGTTCGAGCTGGAGGACATCAACTCGGAGTTCGCGCAGAGCGACGTCGCCTTCGTGATCGGCGCCAACGACGTCACCAACCCCGCCGCCAAGACCGACAGGACATCGCCGATCTACGGCATGCCGGTGCTCGACGTGGAGAAGGCCAAGACGGTGCTGTTCGTGAAGCGATCGATGGGCGGCGTCGGCTATGCCGGGGTCGACAACGACGTGTTCTACATGGACAACACGATGATGCTGCTCGGCGACGCCAAGAAGATGGTCGAGGAGATCGTCAAGGCGATGGCGCACTGACGGCCAGCGGGTAAATGATTCCGGCTGCTGAACGACTCGGCGCCAGGCGCGTTGCTTCGGCGGACGGCAGATGAGGAACGGGACATGGCGGACGACAGCAGCGGCGAAGCGACCGAGGACAGGAACGACGCCAGGGGTGCGGACGGCAAGCCCGCGCCGAAGCGCCGCGCCGCGTCGAAGTCCACTCCGGTGAAGCAGGCCGGGCAGGCCGCCGCCAAGCCCGCCGCGCGCAAGGCGGCCGCCGCCAAGGCGTCGGGCGCGAAGCCCGCGCCGACCGTGCGCGGATCGGCGAAGCTCGCCGCCGCCGTGTCGGCGGTCGAGGAGACCGCCGCGTCGGCCGGCAAGTCCGCGAGCAAGGCCACCAAGGCGGCGACGAAGGTGGTGAAGACCGGGGTCGCCTCGGCGAAGGGCGCCGCCACCCGCACCGCCAGGACGGCATCGAAGACCGCATCCAAGACCGCCGCCGCCGCGAAGAAGGGCGGCACGGCGAAGTGGATCGGCGTGGGCTCGGCGGCGGCAATCGGATCGGCCGCAGTGGCGGCGGCGGTACTCTATGCCTCGCGCGGCAAGCCGGCGCCGAAGCAGGCGCCATCGAAGCCGGCGGGCGAGCGGGACGAACCCACCAGCTCGGACTAGGGCCGGATCGGCATGCGGTCCATGTTCACGCCCCGCGCGGCGCGGGATGCGCGATCGTTCGTCGGGGGTTCAGGAGTCGCGGACTAGCTGATAGGTTGCAGCGATCCTTCACGGGGAGACCACGCCGATGCGACCGATCCGTTCCGTCCTCCTGCCCGGCCTCGCCGGCACCGTGCTCGCCGGTGCCGTGTTCGCCGGTGCCGCCATCGCCGCGTCCGATACCGCCCACGTCCTGCTCGTCCGCCTGCCGGACGGGAGCGTCGAGCGGATCCGCTACACCGGCGATGTCGCGCCCCGGGTCGTGCTGGTGCCGGCGGCGGCATCGGCCGATCCGTTCGCGGCGATGTCCGGCGGCGCGGGCTCGCCGTTCGCGATGATGGACCGCATCTCCGCCGAGCTGGACCGGCAGGCGTCCGCGATGATGCGCCAGGCCGCCACGCTCGCCGCGCGGGCGCCATCGCCGGCGGTCGACGGCGCGGCGATGCGCATGGTCTCCGGCGGGGCGATGCCGGCCGGCACGACGAGCTACAGCATCGTCTCGACCACGATGAACGGCAAGACCTGCACGCGCAGCTCGCGGCTGATCGCCGGCACCGCCGGGGCGAAGCCGCGGCTCGTCTCGCAGAGCTCGGGCGAGTGCGGCGGCACGGCCGCGCCCGCCGCGCCCGCCGGTGCGGCGCCGGCGCGGATGGCGGCGCCGCCGCGCGCGCCCGCGCCCGGCACCATCTGAGCCCCGCCGCCGGAAAGAGTCGCCCGCCGGGCGCCGAGCCGTTAGGACGGCGGCCGTGACCGCAGCGCCCGGCATCCCCGCCGATCCCATCGCGCCGGCCGGTGCCGCGCCCCGGTCGCCCGCCGCCGCCACCGCGCATGGCC
>CAXTPE010000285.1:0-3248 GCA_964245925.1 uncultured Sphingomonadaceae bacterium | reverse complement strand
GGCGCGGGTGGCGCTGGTCGATGCGCGCGGTGCCGCGGCGCAGGGGCTGGCGGCGGCGCGGATGCTGGCCGATCCGGTCGAGGCCAATGCGGCGGCGCTGGTCGTGCTGCTCGACGATCCCGCCGCCGCCGGCGATGCGCTCGCCGCCGGCGCGACCCATTATCTCGCCGAGCCGTTCGCGGACGACGAGCTCGTCCAGGCGCTGCGCTTCGCGGGCCGCCATGCCGAGCGGCTAGCGGGCGGCCGCCGCCAGGCCGAGCATCGCCTTGCCGCGCAGGCCGGCGAGGCCATGATCTGGCGCTGGCGGCGCGGCGAACGGACCGTCGTGCTCAGCCCCGCGCTGGTGGCGCTGATCGGCGCGGACATGCCCGGGGAGCCGGCGCTCGCGGACCTGCTGCGCCGCTTCGGCCGCGAGGCCGGCATGGCGGCGCGCGTGGCGCTGACGCGGCTGCTGACCGGCACCGCCGCGACCGCCTTCGCGCATCGCGGCCCGGGCGGGCGGCGGCTGGCGCACCATATCCAGCTCGCCGAGGGTGGCGCGGTCGTGCTCGGCCGCACCGAGCCGCTCGACGAGGAGGTGCCCGCGTCCGGCCCCGAGCCCGCCAGCCGCGACCCGCTGACCGGGCTCGACGACCGGCGGGGCGCCGGCCGCTGGCTCGACGAGCAGCTGGCGCGCCCCGGTGCGGGCGATGGTGCGGGCGTGGTGCTGCTGATGATCGCCGCCAGCCGGTTCGAGATGGTCAACGCCGCCTTCGGGCGCGGCACCGGCGATGCGCTGCTGCAGGGGGTCGCGCGGCGGATCGAGCGGCTGACGCAGCAACGCGGGACATTGGTGGCGCGCGTCGCCGGCGCCGAGTTCGCGGTCGGGCTGCCGGCGCCGGCGTCGCCCGGCGCGGCGCGCGCGCTCGCCGATGCGCTGGTCGCCGCGATCGGGAGCCCGTTCGTCGCGGGCGGCCATGTCGTCACGCTCGGTTGCCGGATCGGCATCGCCACGGCCGCCGGGGGCGACGACGCGGCCGCGCTGCTGCGCCGCGCCAGCCTCGCGCTCGCCGAGGCGCGGGCGGCCGACGGCGCGTCCGTGCACATGCTCGACGCCGGCGACGAGGGCGACGCCGCGCGGCAGGAGCGCCTCGACATCGAGCTGCGCGCCGCGATCGAGCGCGGCGAGATCGAGCTGCTCTGGCAGCCGCAGATGGCGCTCGCCGATGGCCGTATCACCGGCGTCGAGGCTCTGGCGCGCTGGCGGCATCCCGAGCTCGGCGAGCTCGGCGCCGATCTCCTGTTCGCCGCCGCCGGCCGGTCCGGCTGCCTGCCGGAGCTGTCGGAGCATGTGCAGGGACGGGCGGTCGCCGCCGTCGCCGGCTGGCCGGCCGCGCTGGCGGGGCTGCGGGTGGCGATCAACGTGACCGCGGCGGACATCGCCGAGCCGGAATTCGCCGGCCGTTTCCTGGCGCGCCTCGACGCCGCCGGCCTCGCGCGGGCGCGGATCACCATCGAGGTGACCGAGAGCGGCCTCATCCCGGACCTCGACGCCGCCGCCGCGCTGCTGGCGAGGCTCCGGGACGCGGGGCTGCGCGTCGCGATCGACGATTTCGGCACGGGCTATTCGAGCCTCGCCTATCTCGCCGCGCTGCCGCTCGACGACATCAAGCTCGACCGGCGGCTGAGTCAGCATGTCGTCGGGAGCCGGCGTGCGCGCCTCGTGGTGCGCGGCGTGATCGCGCTGGCGCGCGCGCTCGGGCTCGGCGTGATCGCCGAAGGGGTCGAGACCGAGGAGCAGCGCGCGCTGCTCGCGGCGGAAGGCTGCGACGTCTACCAGGGCTTCCTGCGCGCGCCGCCGCTGGACGTGGCGGCGCTCGAGCGGCTGGTGACCGAGGCTACCCGCTGATCTTCCGTTCGTGCCGAGCTCGGCCGAGACACGGCACCGCCCATCTCCATCGACTTCGATCGGGACGAACGGAGGGGAGGCGCGCTACCCCGCGGCCACCTTCGCCAGCCCGCGCGACAATTGCAACGCGCCGTTCAGCATCGCCTCGGGATCGGCCCAGCTCCGCGTGATGACGAGCTTGCTGTCGGGGCGAAGCTTGGCGGTGCCCTTCAGCCGGTCCACATAGGAGAGCAGGCCGGGCACGTTCGGGAAGCCGCCGTCGCGGAAGGTGACGAGCGCGCCCTTCTGCCCGGCGTCCAGCTTGGCGATGCAGGCGGCGCGCGCGTGCAGCTTGATCTCGATCACCGACAGCAGGTTGCGCGTCGCCTCGGGGATCGTCCCGAAGCGGTCGATCAGCTCGGCGGCGAACGGCTCGATCCCGGCGGCGTCCTCGATCTCGTTCATGCGGCGGTAGAGCCCCATGCGCAGATCGAGGTCGGGGACATAGTCCTCGGGCAGCATGATCGGCGCATCGACGCTGATCTGCGGCGAGAACTCGCGCGCCGACGGCGCGGCGGCGTCACGATCGCCGCCGAGCTTGGCGTCGTTGATCGCCTCCTCCAGCATCGACTGGTAGAGCTCGAAGCCGACCTCCCGGATATGGCCGGACTGTTCGTCGCCGAGCAGATTGCCGGCGCCGCGGATGTCGAGATCGTGGCTGGCGAGCTGGAAGCCGGCGCCGAGCGTATCGAGATTGGCGAGCACCTGGAGGCGCTTGGCGGCGGTATCGGTGATCTTGCCCGAGGGCGAGGTGGTCATATAGGCATAGGCGCGGGTCTTGGCGCGGCCGACGCGGCCGCGCAGCTGATAGAGCTGCGCCAGGCCGAAGCGATCGGCGCGGTGGACGATCAGCGTGTTGGCGGACGGAATGTCGAGCCCGCTCTCCACGATCGTGGTGGAGAGCAGCACGTCGTACTTGCGATCGTAGAAGGCGGACATGCGCTCCTCGACCTCGGTCGGCGCCATCTGCCCGTGCGCGACGACGAAGCTGACCTCCTTCACCTCCCTGCGGAGGAAGTCCTCGATCTCGCCCAGGTCGGCGATCTTGGAGACGACGAAATAGACTTGGCCGCCGCGATAATGCTCGCGCAGCAGCGCCTCGCGCAGCACCACCGGATCCCACGGGATGACATAGGTGCGCACCGCGAGCCGATCGACCGGCGGCGTCTGGATCACCGACAGCTCGCGCAGGCCCGACATCGCCATCTGGAGCGTGCGGGGGATCGGCGTGGCGGTGAGCGTCAGGACGTGGACATCGGCCTTCAGCGCCTTCAGCCGTTCCTTGTGGGTGACGCCGAAGCGCTGCTCCTCGTCGACGATC
>CAXTPE010000284.1:0-3253 GCA_964245925.1 uncultured Sphingomonadaceae bacterium | reverse complement strand
GACGTCCGCGCCGCCGATGCGTCCGAGTCGCGCTGGGCGTCGCTCGTCGCCGATCATGCACGGCTCACCGCCGCCGCGACCGCCGAATCGACCAGCGCCGGCACGGTTCGCGACAGCGCGCTCGCGTCCCGGGACGGGACATCCGGTGTCGATCTCGACAGCGAGGCGGCCGACCTGCTGCGCTTCCAGCAGGCCTACAGCGGCGCCGCCAAGATCATCCAGGTCGCGCGCGAGACGCTCCAGTCGATCCTCGACATCCTGTAGAAGGCAGCCCGCGATGATAAGCGCCACGCAATATCGCATCCAGGCCGAGGTCAATCGCCAGACCCAGCTCTCGGGCGACATCGCCAGGCTCCAGACCGACGTCTCGACGGGCGTGCGCATCCACGCCGCGTCGGACGATCCCGCCGCCGCCGCGCGCGTCGCGGCACTCCGCGAGCAGCAGGCGGACAGCGCGACATGGTCCGCCAACGTCACCGCCGCGAGCGCCACGGCCCGCGCCGCCGATGGCGTCATGACCAGCATCGCCACCGCCGTCACGCGTGCCCGCGAGCTGCTGATCCAGGCCGGCTCGGCCACCTCGAGCGCCAGCGATCGCGCGACGATCTCCAGCGAGCTCAATGGTATAGCCGCCGACCTGCGAGGCTATGCCGCGCAGACCGACAGCGGCGGCCAGCCGCTCTTCCCGGCCCGCGCGCTCGCCGTCCCGATCGGCCAGGGCAGCGCGATCGCCGCGACGCCGGCCGCCGCCGACATGTTCGCGATCGCCACGCCGGGCGGCAGCGTCGATCTCGCGGCGCTGATCGACGGCGCCGCGAGCACGCTTGCAGGCGGCTCGCCGGACGTCGCCGCGGCGCTGACGACGACCGGCGCCGCCGTCACCCAGATCGCTGACGCGCGCGCCGCTCAGGGCTTGCGCGAATCGCGGCTCGCGGCGGCCGACACGCGGCTGACCGATACCAAGACCGCGCTGGCCGGCGAACGCTCCGAACTCGAAGCAACCGACGTCACCCAGACCTACGCCGACATCCAGGCCAAGCTCACGACCCTGCAGGCCGCGCAGGCGCTGCTCGTGAAAGTGAGCAAATCGAGCCTGTTCGACATGATTATTTAGCTATTTAGGTGTTTCAGGATAGGCGCCTCCCGCGTTAAAGGGATGGCGGGAGCGTCTGCACCCTCATGAAAGGGGAATAGTTCATGATTAAGAGGTTACTCGGGGCGGCGCTGGCGTCGTCCATATTGGCCGGGTCCGCGATCGCGGCGCCGGTCGGTCCCTATGTCGGCGTCGAGGGCGGCGCGATCATCGTCCCGCACTCGACCTTCAAGCTGGCCGGCACCGGCGACACGCTCGTCCGCACGCGCTCGCACGATGGCTGGGATGCCGGCGGCCTGCTCGGCTACAACTTCGGCGCGTTCAGCCTCGAAGGCGATTTCAGCTACAAGCGCGCCAGCCTCGATGAGGTGCGCTTCTACGGCAACGTCCCGGGCCTCGGCACCGGCGACCGGGATGCCGGCGGCCACACCAACGTCAAGGCCGCGATGCTGAACGCGCTCTACAACCTCAACACCGGCGGTTCGGTGTCGGCGTTCGTCGGCGGCGGCGTCGGCGCGGCCCGGGTCGAGGCCCGCAACTACCGCACGGCGGCGGGCGAGGTCGCCGACGACAGCGATCTGGCGTTCGCCTTCCAGGGCATCCTCGGCGCGCGCGCGGCACTCAGCCAGCATCTCGATGTCACGCTGAAGTACCGTTATTTCGACGTTCCGAAGGTGCGGCTGGCATCGGACCTGGGCGACACCAAGTCCAAGTTCCGCTCGCACAGCCTGCTCGGCGGTCTGGTGTACAATCTGGGCGAGGTGGCACCGCCGCCGCCGCCGCCTCCACCCCCGCCGCCGCCGCCCCCACCGCCTCCCCCGCCCCCGCCGCCGCCGCCTCCGGCAGCGCCGACGAGCTTCATCATCTTCTTCGACTGGAACAAGTCGGACATCACCAGCGAGGCGGCCTCGATCCTGGACAATGCGGCCGCGGCCTATGCCTCGACCGGCAGCGCCTCGATCACGCTGGCGGGTCACACCGACACGTCCGGCACGGCGCAGTACAACCAGAAGCTCTCGCAGCGCCGCGCCGACGCCGCGAAGGCCTATATCATCGGCAAGGGCGTGCCCGACGGCTCGATCTCGACCGAGGCCTATGGCGAGACCAGGCCGCTGGTGCAGACCGTGGACGGCGTGCGCGAACCGCAGAACCGTCGCGTCGAGATCAATCTCGGCGCCGGTTCCGGCCAGTAAGCCTGTCGGCGCCGTGCTTCGGCACGGCGTCCGCGACGATCGGAAAGGGCCGGCCTCCTCGCGGGGCCGGCCCTTTCTTCGTTCGCGCCGGTAGCAAGGACGTGGCCCCCTTCGCCGGGAACGGCCGCCGGTTACGGTGGGACGGGGATGAGCAAGAGACAACGGCGATCCCGCCGGATGTCGGCCGACTCCAAAGAGGGTTAACCGCGCGTTGAATTAGAATTTCCTTTTCTTCCTCGCTGTAACCCCATGTCCGTCGCGAGGGCTCGGTCGTCCGCCGCGGGTCAGAACGGGGATTGTCCGGCATGTTCGCAGCGATCGGCCTGATCGTGCTTCTCGGCATGGTGTTCGGCGGCTTCGCCTTCACGGGCGGCGCGCTCGGCCCGGTCATGGAGGCGATCCCGCACGAGATGATTATCATCGGCGGCGCCGCCGCCGGCGCGATCATCGCCGGCAATTCGACCAAGGAACTCAAGCAGCTCGGCGGCGGCCTCGGCAAGATCTTCAAGGGCCCGAAATACGGCAAGAAGGATTATCTGGACGCGATCTTCCTGGTCTCGTCGCTGATGAAGATGCTGCGCGTCGAAGGCCCGGTCGCGGTCGAGCCGCATATCGAGGATCCCGGCTCCTCCACGCTGTTCGCCGATTATCCCAAGCTCCTCAAGGACGACACCCTCGTCCACCTGATCTGCGACACGCTGCGGCTGGTGGTGGTCTCGTCCGGCACGCTCGATCCGCACGCGGTCGAGGAGGTGATGGACAACACGCTCAAGACCCACCACCACGACGCGATCCGCCCCGCCGACATGCTCTCCAGCCTCAGCGACGCGCTGCCCGCGCTCGGCATCGTCGCCGCCGTGCTCGGCGTGGTGAAGACGATGGGCTCGATCGACAAGCCGCCGGCGATCCTCGGCGCGATGATCGGCTCGGCGCTGGTCGGCACCTTCATGGGCGTGCTGCTCGCCTA
>CAXTPE010000283.1:0-3282 GCA_964245925.1 uncultured Sphingomonadaceae bacterium | reverse complement strand
AACACGGCGATGTCCAGCCCCTCGCCCGATTGCTGGTACGCCGACGAGATCCGGATCAACCCCTTTTCCGGCAATCGCGCGGTGCTGATGCTGGTGAGCCCGATCTGGGGCGCCGACGGCCCCGCCGGCGTCGCCTATCTCGAATATGACTGGGAGGGGCAGGTCGCCGGCGTCATCAGCGGCGATCGGCTCATCAACGAGGCCGGCCGCAACCGGATGCGCATCTATGTGGTCGAGGAGCAGGGCCGCATCGTCGCGAGTTCCGATGGCGCGCGGTTCGGCGAGACGATGCGGCTGATGGCCGCGCGCAGCGGCCTCGAGACGCGCGTCGACGCGATCGTCGCGCACGCGACCGCGCTCGCCCTGCCGGATTTCGACGGCCTGCGCCTGCGGTGCGTGATCGAGCAGGCGGTGCCCGACGAGGAGTCGATCGTCGCCTCGCTGGGGCCGCGCCAACGCGCCGCCTGACGGCGCCGGGTCATTCCGCCGGCGCGGTCAGCCCCGTCCAGTATCCGGCGAACGTCCAGAGATCGGCATATTCGTCGATCAGCTTGGCGGTGGGCTTGCCCGAGCCGTGGCCGGCGCGGGTCTCGATGCGGATGAGGTGCGGGCGTTCGCCGACATCGGCGGCCTGCAGCGCGGCGGCATATTTGAAGCTGTGACCGGGCACGACGCGATCGTCGGTATCGGCGGTCGTCACCAGCATCGCCGGATAGCGCGTGGCCGATCGGATGTTGTGATAGGGTGAATAGCCGCGCAGCACCGCGAAATCGGCCTGCCTGCCCGGATCGCCATAATCGTCGATCCAGTAGCGCCCGGCGGTGAAGCGGTGGAAGCGCAGCATGTCCATCACGCCGACGTCGGGCAGCGCCGCCGCGAACAGCTCGGGCCGCTGGTTCACCACCGCGCCCACCAGCAGCCCGCCGTTGGAGCCGCCCCGGATCGCGAGCTTCGCCGGCGTGGTGAAGCCCTCGCGCACGAGATGCTCGGCGGCGGCGATGAAGTCGTCGAACACATTCTGCTTGGCGGCGCGACGGCCGGCGTCGTGCCACTTCTCGCCATATTCGCCGCCGCCTCGGATGTTGGCGACCGCATAGGCGCCGCCCATCTCCAGCCACGCCAGCACCGCCGGGCTGAACACGGGCGTGAGGCTGATGCTGAACCCGCCATAGCCATAGAGCAAGGTCGGCACGCCCCCCGCCATCTCCAGGCCGCGCCGATGGACGAGGAACAGCGGCACGCGCGTGCCGTCCCGCGATGCGAAGAACTGCTGCTCGACGGCATAGTCGGCCGGGTCGAACACGAGGCGCGGCGCTTCCCAGACGCTCTGCTCGCCGCTCGCGGTGTCGAGCCGGTAGATCGTCGCGGGGGTCGCATAGCTGGTGAAGGCGAAGAAGGTCTCGGGATCGTCGGCGGCGCCGTCGAAGCCGGCGACGGTGCCGAGGCCGGGCAGCGCCACCGTCGCGATCCGGCGGCCGGCCAGCGTGAACACCCGCGCCTCGCTCGCCGCGTCGACCAGATAGACCAGGATGAGCGTATCGCCGACGAGGCTGGCGCTCTCGAGCTTGGCGGCGTCCTCGGCGACGATCTCGCGGTGCCGGCGGCTGCTGCTGGTCACGTCCATCGCCAGGATGCGCTGGCGCGGCGCGCCATGATCGGTCACGAAATAGAAGATCGGTCCCTCGTTGCCGATGAGCCGCCAGTTATGCTCGAGTCCCCGCACCAGGATGCGCGGCGCGAGGCGCGCGCTGGCGAGGTCGATCAGCACGACCTCGTAGCGATGATCGGTCCCTTCAGAGGACGTCACCACCAGCCAGCGGCCGTCGTGGGTCACCTCGCCGACATGGTTGAGCCGCGGCCGGTCCTTGGCGGCGAAGACGAGGCGGTCGGCGGACTGATCGGTGCCCAGCGCGTGGAAATAGATCGCGTGGTTGAGGTTGGTCGTCTGGAAGGTGGCGGCGGGCTTCGGCTCGGGGAAGCGCGAATAGAAGAAGCCGGCGCCGTTCTTCACCCAGGCGATCGCGCTGAACTTCACCCAGCGCACCTCGTCGGCGAGCGGCACCCCGCTGGCGACATCCAGCACCCGGATCGTCCGCCAGTCGCTGCCGCCGTCCTGCACCGCATAGGCGAGCCGCGCGCCATCCTGCGACGGCACCCATTCGCCGAGCGCGGTGGCGCCATCGTCCGACCACAGGTTCGGATCGAGCAACAGCCGCGACGGTCCGTCCGCCCGATCGCGGACATGGAGCGCCGCCTGGTTCTGAAGGCCGTCGTTGCGGGTGTGGAAATAGCGCCCGCCGCGCTTCAGCGGCACGCCGTGGCGGGCATAATCCCAGAGCGAGGTCAGCCGGGCGTGGATCGCCGGCCGGCCGGGCAGCGCCGCGAGATAGGATCGCGTCGCCGCGTTCTGCGCCGTGACCCACGCCTCGACGGCGGGATCGCCGCGGACGTCGTTCTCCAGCCAGCGATAGGGATCGGCGACCGGCTGGCCGAAGAGCGTCTCGACCGTCTCCTCGCGCGGGGTCGCCGGATAGGCCGGGACCGGCGGATCGGTCATCGCGGCCTACCGGCCATCGGCTGTGGGCGCCTGTCCATGCGGCGCCACGCTACCGCGCGCCGCGCCGCCGCAAAAGGGGCGCGCCTGTCTCGTAACGCGACGCCCCCCCGAAGCTCAGGCGGCGAGATCCTGCTCGTCGCCATCGTCGAGCGGTCCCGAATCCTGCCCCTTGGCGTCGACGTCGCGGTCGACCAGCTCGATGATCGCGATCGGCGAGGCGTCCGAGGCGCGCAGCCCGGCCTTGATGACGCGGGTATAGCCGCCGGCGCGGTCCGCATAGCGGGGGCCGAGCACCTCGAACAGCTTCACGAGCTGCGCGTCGTCGAGCAGCCGCGCATGCGCGAGGCGGCGGTTGGAGAGGCCACCCTTCTTGGCGAGCGTGATGAGCTTCTCCACATAGGGGCGCAGCTCCTTCGCCTTCGACAGGCCGGTGGTGATCTGCTCATGCTTGATGAGCGCCGCCGCCATGTTGCGGAACAGGGCGGCGCGATGGGCCGAGGTACGCTGGAGCTTCCGCCCGCCGACGCGATGACGCATGTCGATTATCCTTCGGTTCGTCCCGGAGCCGTATCAGGCACTCCGGGCCGGGCGGCTGGATGGAGCGCCGCCCATTCTCCTCGTTCGTCGCCCCGGGCGCGGCCGGGGCCGCTCACCACCGCGGGATCGTCAATATTCCTGCTCGAGCTTCTTGGCCATTTCCTCGATGTTCTCCGGCGGCCAGCCGG
>CAXTPE010000282.1:0-3307 GCA_964245925.1 uncultured Sphingomonadaceae bacterium | reverse complement strand
AGCTCGTCGGGCTGTCGACCTGGATCGGCTACAGCTCGAACGAGGGCAAGATGCTGACGCTGGCGATGGTCGACGAGGCGCATGCCGAACCCGGTAGCCGGGTGACGCTGCTGTGGGGCGAGCCGGACGGCGGCACGCGCAAGCCCACGGTCGAGCCCCACGTCCAGACCGAGATCCGGGCGACCGTGAGCCCGGCGCCCTATTCGGAGGTCGCGCGCGACAGCTATGCCGATAGCTGGCGTACCCGCCAGACGGCTTGAGGCGAGGAGGGGCGGCTCGCGCGGCCGCCCCCTCAATCGGCGGCGAGCAGCTTCGTGGTGCGCCTCAGCAGATCGCGCGCCCGCCGCTCGACCGCCGCATCGAACCGGACCAGCGGGATCGCGACGCTGAACGCGCCCACCACCGCGCCCTCGATCCGCGCCGCCCGCCCCAGCCCGACGATGCCCGGCGTATGCTCCTCGCGGGTGCGGGCGATGCCGGACGCGCGGATGCCGGCGATCTCGGCGCGCAGGCCGGCCTCGCCGACGATGGTGGCGGCGGTGAACGCCTCGCGCCGCGCCGTCGCGAAATAGCCGCGGAGCTCCTGGTCGGACATCGCCGCCAGCAGCGCCTTGCCCGACGAGAAGGCGTGCAGCGGCGCGCCGGTGCCGCTCGGGACCGCGTAGCGCAGCGCGTGGTCGCTCGTCTCGGTCGCCAGCGCCTCGACCGTCCACTCGCGCCGGACGAAGAAGGACGCCGTCTCGTTCAACTGGATGCGAAGCGCCCGGACGAGCGGTGCGACGCGATCGGCCAGCGTGAACACCGGCGCGGTGGCCTGGAGCCGCTCGAGGCCCGGCCCCGGCGCATAGCGGAGCCCGGTCCGCGCCAGATAGCCCCTCTCCACCAGCGTGTTGAGGAGATAGGACAGGCTGCTGACCGGGATGAGCAGCGCCGCCGCGATGTCCTGGGCAACGAGCGGCTGGCCGCGCGACACGACATATTCGATGATGTCCAGCGTGCGGATCGCCGATTTTACGGTCGGGGGAGGCAGCGGATCGGCCATCGTCGGGCTATAGCGGCGGCGGTGCGCGGAAGGTCATGCCCCGAAGCCGACGAGCGTGCCGCGCCGCTCGGCGAAACGCCATCCCTCGCCGGTGAGCGCGAACCGGTCCGTAAAGCCGCCGACCAACGGCGCGGGGCCGCCGGTGAACAGCAGCATCGCGCTGGTGCCGCGCGCGGCGATCGCGCTCTCGACGTCGATCACGATGTTGGCGCAGACGTGCCGCGTCGTCCGCGGCGGGCGCGCCGTGAACGCCGCGAGGATCGCCGCCCGGCCGACGATCGCCATGTCGGGCGCGCTCGGCCGGGTCATGATCCCATCCTCCACGTAGAGCGCCGCGGCCTCCGCCCAGCGCGCGGCGTCGTTGAGGTCCGCGTAGCGGTTGACCAGCCGGGCGCACTCCCACTCGATCGCGCGGCGGGCCTCGTCGGACAGCGCCGTCACGCGGCCTCCAGCACGACATGGCCGACAGCGGTGTTCGACGCCGGGACGTGATAGAAGCGATGGCGCTCGGTCACGTCGGCGCCGAGCGCGCCGCGCATGATGAGCCACATGATGAGCTCGATCCCCTCCGATCCCGCCTCGCGCAGATAATCGAGATGGGTGATGCGCCGCAGCGCCTGCGGGTCGGCGGTCAGCTTCTCCAGGAAATCGCGGTCGAACGCGCTGTTGATCAGCCCGGCGCGCGGCCCCTGGAGCTGGTGGCTCATCCCGCCGGTGCCCCAGACCTGGACGTTCAGGTCCTCGGGGAAGCTCGCCACCGCGCGCGCGAGCGCCTCGCCGAGCCGCCAGCAGCGGTCGCCCGACGGCGGCGGATATTGCGTGACGTTGACCATCAGCGGCACGACGCGCACCGGCCAGGCATCGACCTCGCCGAACAGCAGCGACATCGGCACGGTCAGCCCGTGATCCACGTCCATCTCGTTCAGGATGGTCATGTCGAACTCGTCGATGATGAGGCTCTGCGCGATGTGCGCGGCGAGTTCGGGATGGCCCTCGACCACCGGCACGGGCCGCGCGCCCCAGCCTTCGTCGGCGGGCCGGTAGCGGTCCGCGCAGCCGATCGCGAAGGTCGGCACGACCTCCAGCATCAGGCTGGTCGCGTGATCGTTGAACACCAGCACGACGACATCGGGGCGCGCCTCGCGCTCCCACGCGCGGCTGGGAGCATAGCCGGCGAACAGCGGCGCCCAATAGGGCTCGGCGGTCTTGCCGAGATCGATCGCGGCGCCGATCGCGGGGACATGGCTGGTGGCGACGCCGGCGGTGATCCGCGCCATCTCAATAGCCTCCTGTCCTGTCATCGCCGGCCGCGCCGGCGCCGTTGGCCTTGATCGAGCGGTTGCCTTCGGGGGTGCGCCCGCCCGCGGCCATCATCGCGCCATAATCCTCGGCGGTCATCCCCGACATGCTGCCGACCGCCTTCTGCACGCTCCAGCCATCGGTGCTGGCGATCTTGACCAGGAAGTAGATGTTGCCGCCCTGCGCGATCAGCGCGTTGAAATCGCGGTCCAGCACGCCCTGGCGCTGCTCGGGCGTCATCGCGAACCTGTCGAGATAGGCGGCTTCGCCGGCCTTGAACGCCGCGCGATTGTCGGCCTTCATCAGCGACATGCAGAAGCGGTGCAGGTGATAGGCCTGGCGTGACCGGGCGATCGTGAAGATCGTCGTGCCGGGAATGTCGTCGAGTTCGGCGGGATCATATCCCGGCATGTCCATGGGCACGAGGAATTCCCGTATGCGAATATTTCAGCTAATGGAATAATAGGCGGGTTGCGAGCGACGCACAACCCTCGCGCCACCGGCGCGAGGCTATCTGTCGCGGCCCGGCGAGATGCCGTAATGGCCAAGATAGGTCCGCGAAAAATGGCTGCTGCTCCGGAAGCCGCATGCGATGCCGACGTCGGTGATCGACAGCCGCGTCGTGCGCAGCAGATGCCTCGCGCCGTCCAGCCGGATGCGGACATAATGCTGGTTGATCGGCTCGCCGATCAGCCGTATGAACAGGCGTTCGAGCTGGCGCACCGAGAGGCCGGCGATGTCCGCGAGCAGCGACCGCGGCACCGGATCCTCCACCGTGGCTTCCATCTTCGCCAGCACGCGGAGCAGGCGGTCGTCGGCGATGTCGTAGCGCGCGCGCAGCGTCAGCCGCTGCGGCTTGTCCGCCCCGCGCGGCTCGCTCTGGATGAACCAGTCGCTGATCCGCGCGGCCAGCGCGTGGCCCTGCTCGCGCTCGATCAACTCGACCGCCAGGTCCATGCCGGCCAG
>CAXTPE010000281.1:0-3331 GCA_964245925.1 uncultured Sphingomonadaceae bacterium | reverse complement strand
GCTAGGCCGGCAGATCGCCTGCCCCTTCCCGCGCGGGCTCGGACTTTCCATGTGCGCGATGCCATCGCCGGATGTGCCATCGCGAGGAGGCTGCATGACCGACATCGGCAAGGCCGGGACGTTCACGCTCGGCGGCGGCGGCGGCAGCGGCGGCGGCGTCAAGCGCCTGGGCTATGGCGCGATGCAGCTTGCCGGCCCCGGCGTGTTCGGTCCGCCGAAGGATCGCGACGCCGCGATCGCGGTGCTGCGCGAGGCGGTGGCGAGCGGGGTCGATCATCTCGACACCAGCGACTTCTACGGCCCGCACATCACCAATCAGCTCATCCGCGAGGCGCTCCATCCCTATCCCGACGATCTGGTGATCGTCACCAAGATCGGCGCGCGGCGCGGCGGCGACGCCTCGTGGAACCCGGCCTTCTCCGCCCAGGAGCTGACGGCCGCCGTTCACGACAACCTCCGCAACCTCGGGCTGGAGGTGCTCGATGTCGTCAACCTGCGCGCGATGTTCTCCGCGCACGGCCCCGCCGAGGGCTCGATCGAGGCGCCGCTGACCGCGCTCGCCGAGCTCCAGCGCCAGGGCCTCGTCCGCCACATCGGCCTCAGCAACGTCACGCCCCGTCAGATCGCCGAGGGACGCGGCATCGCCGGGATCGTCTGCGTGCAGAACCACTATAACCTCGCGCACCGCGACGACGACGCGCTGATCGACCAGCTTGCGGCGGCGGGGACCGCCTATGTGCCGTTCTTCCCGCTCGGCGGCTTCAGCCCGCTCCTGTCGAGCACGCTCGGCGAGGTCGCCGCCAGGCTCGGCGCGAGCGAGCTGCAGGTCGCGCTCGCCTGGCTGCTGCGCCGTTCGCCCAACATCCTGCTGATCCCCGGCACCTCGTCGGTCGCGCATCTGCGCGAGAACCTCGCGGCGGCCGAGCTCGATCTGCCGGAGGACGCGATGGCGGCGCTCGACCGGATCGGGGCGGAGAGCGTGCCGGCCTGACCGGCGCGAACGCGAGCCAGGGCGCGGCATCCCACGCCGCGCGCGCCCGATCCGCGCGACCCTTCCGCTGGCCGCCGCCCGGCGCTACATGGCGCGCATCATGGCCGAGCCCCGCACCCTCTACGACAAGATCTGGGACGCGCATGTCGTCGAGCAGCGGCCCGACGGCACCAGCCTCCTCTATATCGATCGCCATCTCGTCCATGAGGTGACGAGCCCGCAGGCGTTCGAGGGGTTGCGCATCGCCGGCCGGACCGTGCGCCGGCCGGACCTGACGCTCGCGGTGCCGGACCATAATGTGCCGACGACGCCTCGCCGCAACCCCGACGGCAGCCGCATTCCCATCGCCGATGCGGAATCGGCGCGGCAGCTCGAGGCGCTGGAGCGCGACGCGCCCGCCTTCGGCATCCGGCTGATCGGGGACGCGGATCCCGAGCAGGGCATCGTCCATGTGGTCGGGCCCGAGCAGGGCTTCACGCTGCCCGGCACCACGCTCGTCTGCGGCGACAGCCACACCGCCGCGCATGGCGCGCTGGGGGCGCTGGCGTTCGGGATCGGCACCTCGGAGGTCGAGCATGTGCTCGCGACGCAGACGCTGCTGCTCAAGCGCGCGCGGACCATGGAGGTGCGGATCGAGGGCGCGCTGGGGCCGGGGGTGACGCCCAAGGACGTGATCCTCCACGTCATCGGGCGCATCGGCGCGGCGGGCGGCACCGGCCATGTCATCGAATATACCGGCAACATCATTCGCGAGATGTCGATCGAGGGGCGGCTGACCGTCGCCAACATGTCGATCGAGGGCGGCGCGCGCGCCGGGCTGATCGCGCCGGACGAGAAGACCTTCGCCTATCTCGAGGGCCGGCCGATGGCGCCGGCGGGCGCCGGCTGGGACGCGGCGGTCGCCTGGTGGCGGACGCTGCAGAGCGACGCCGGCGCGCGCTACGATCGCATCGTGCTCATCGACGCGGCCGGAATCGCGCCGACCGTCACCTGGGGAACGAGCCCCGAGGATGTCGTGCCGATCACCGGCGTCGTGCCCGATCCGGCGAGCTTCGCCGATCCTTCCAAGCAGGCGGCGGCCGCCAAGAGCCTCGCCTACATGGGGCTGGCGCCGGGGACGCGGCTGACCGACGTGCCGGTCGGCCATGTCTTCATCGGCTCGTGCACCAACAGCCGCATCGAGGATCTGCGCGCCGCGGCCGAGGTGGCGCGCGGGCGGCATGTCGCGGGCGGCGTCCGCGCGCTGGTGGTGCCGGGATCGGGGCTGGTCAAGCGCCAGGCCGAGGCCGAGGGGCTCGACCGCGTCTTCCTCGACGCCGGCTTCGAGTGGCGCGAGCCCGGTTGCTCGATGTGCCTGGCGATGAACCCCGACAAGGTGCCGCCCGGCGAGCGCTGCGCATCGACCTCCAACCGCAACTTCGTCGGCCGGCAGGGGCCGGGCGCGCGCACCCACCTGGTCTCGCCGGCGATGGCGGCGGCGGCGGCGGTGACCGGGCGCCTCGCCGACGTGCGCGAGCTGGTGGCGTGAGGGGAAGCTGCCATTGCGGCCGGGTAGCGATCCGGACGCCCGGGCCGCCCGCCATCCTCAACCAGTGCAACTGCACGCTCTGCACGAAGCTCGGCGCGCTGTGGGGCTATTATCCCGCGAGCGATGTGGCGATCGTCGGCGAGCCGCGCGCCTATCTGCGCGCCGATGCGGAATCGCCGAGGCTGAGCTTCCATTTCTGCGGGGCGTGTGGCGCCACGACGCACTGGTCCGCGATCGAGCCGTCCGCCGCGCCACGGCTCGGCGTGAACATGCGGCTGTTCGAGCCGGCGGAGCTCCAAGGCATCGAGGTTCGCTACGGCGACCGCCGCAATGCCGGCCGCGGCGATCCTCCGAGGCAGTATCGCGAACCGGCGATCTTCGACGGCGCGGGAGTGGTGGCATGACTCCCGTCACCAGCGTCGAGGGCCGCGCCTATCCGTTCGGTCAGAAGAACGTCGATACCGATGTCATCATCCCGGCGCAGTATCTCAAGACCATCACCCGCAAGGGGCTTGGGCGTGGCGCGTTCGAGACGGTGCGCGCGATGCCCGGCAATGTGTTCGACGATCCGGCCTATGCGGGCGCGCCCATCCTGATCGCGGGGGATAATTTCGGCTGCGGCTCCAGCCGCGAGCATGCCGCCTGGGCGTTGGGCGATCTCGGCATCCGCGCGGTGATCGCGCCGTCCTTCTCCGACATCTTCTCGGGCAACGCCTTCAAGAACGGGATCGTGACGGTGGTGCTGCCGCAGGCGGCGGTCGACCGGCTGCTCGAGGTGGCGCGGGGCCAGCCGATCGCGATCGACCTCGAGA
>CAXTPE010000280.1:0-3350 GCA_964245925.1 uncultured Sphingomonadaceae bacterium | reverse complement strand
CTCGCGGCGATGATCGCGGTGCACGGCTGCTGGTTCGACGAGAGCGAGCGCGCGCATATCCTCGCCGCGCTCGACGACGCGGTGAAGCAGGAGGGCCTCGAGGAGAAGCGGATCTGGGGCGAGAAGATCGAGGATCGCGGCAGCCAGATCACCTTCTCGGGGCTCGGCCAGGAAGCGCCGCTCGACGCCAAGGCGGCGTGGGATCCCGATCGCGGCAAGCGGGGCAAGCTCCAGGCGCGGATGCGCGCGGCGCTGCCCGATCTCTCGATCAACATCGGCGGCTCGACCTCGATCGACATCACCCGCAAGGGCGTCGACAAGGGCTATGGCCTGCGCAAGCTCGCCGACCACTCGACGTTCACGCTCGCCGAGATGATCTTCCTCGGCGACGCGATCTTCCCGGGCGGCAACGACTATCCCGCCAAGGAGGCGGGCGTCGACAGCGTGCGGGTCCGCGACGTGGCCGAGACGCACAGCGTGGTGGAGGGGATCATCGCCTGCCTCAGGTGAACGCCGCCGCCCGCCCGCGCCGTTGACCGGGCGCCGCCGGCTGTGGCAAGCGAACGGCACGCGGGTGTAGCTCAATGGCAGAGCAGAAGCTTCCCAAGCTTACGACGAGGGTTCGATTCCCTTCACCCGCTCCACCTTTGCAGTAGTGCTTCCGGCGGCTCGCGCCCGGTCGCGAGCGCGATAATGCCAGCAAGCCTGCCTTCGACCTCCATATCAACGCCCCGTGCGTTGCGATTGGGCGTTACCGCGATTCGATCGATGAGTGCGCGCAAAGCGGAAGAGGCCCTTGGTTGGCGTCGGGGCTGACCAGGAACGAGCGCCATGATCGACAGGCGGCGTCGACGGCCGTTTTGAAAAGACCGACGCGTGGCTCAGGCCGTTGCCCGGCGGCGCGTCACCGTGAACCGGCGGTCGAGATCGGGGTGCAGTTCCAGGCCGAGCCCGGCACCCGGCGGGACCGTAATCATGCCATCCTTCACCGGCGGAACCGCGGTGACGATGTCGGCATACCAGCCGCCATAGAAGGCGCGCACCGATTCCTGCACCAGCGCATTGGGCGCGTTGAGCGACAAATGGGTGGAGGCGGCGAGGACGACCGGCCCGGTACAGTCATGCGGCGCGACGGGCAGGTGCCAGGTCTCCGCCATCGCCGCGATCTTGCGCCCCTCCGACAGACCGCCGCACCACGACAGATCGAGCATGATGATGCCAGCCGCATTGGTCTCCAGCAGATCGCGGAAAGCCCAGCGCGATCCGAGCGTCTCCGATGCGCACAGCGGCGCCTTGCTGCGCGCGGCATAGCGCGGCAGCGAGCCCAGGCTGTCCATCCGGATCGGATCTTCGTGCCAGAAGGTGTCGTAGGGCGCGAGCGCCTCGGCGATGCGGATCGCCGGGGGCAGTTGCCACAAGGAATGGAATTCCACCATGATGTCGATCTTGTCGCCGACCGCCTTGCGGATCTTCTCGAACGGCTCGAGCGCGGTCTTCAGGTCGGCGGGCGAGATATAGAGCCCGCCGGTCTTCTCCGCATGCGGATCGAATGGCCAGATCTTCATCGCCGTGATGCCCGATTCCAGCAGTTCGATCGCCAGTTCGTCGGCGCGCGTCAGGAAGGCGTCGAGATCGTCATGGCCGGGCGTCGGATCGGCGCCGATGCCCCAGTTCGCCACCGACTGCTGGCGCGTCGTGCGGACGTAATTCGTCCCCGCGCAGGTATTGTACGTCCGGATCGATTCACGGCTCTTGCCGCCCAGCAATTGCCAGATCGGCTGCCCCGTGACCTTGCCGAACAGATCCCACAGGGCGATGTCGATGGCCGAGGCGGCGCGCGCCTCGGCGCCGGTCGACCGGAACCCCAGATAGCCCGCGAGCGATTTCGAGATCGCGTCGATCGCCAGCGGATCGGCGCCGACCAGACGCGGCGCGACGATCTCGTGAATATGCGCCTCCACGGCGGCCGCGCCGTAGAAGGTCTCGCCCAGCCCGACCAACCCCTCGTCCGTGTGCACCTCGACCCATAACAGGTTGGGATGCTCCTCGACACGGATGGTCTCGACCGCGGTGATCTTCATCGCACTCTCTTCCTGAAAAGCCTTCGCATACGCGCGAATCGGATCGGCACACCGCGAAACGAATGTGCGGCATCTTCATGCCGGCACACCCGAAGTCGCGTCGGTTTGCACTCTTCGATCAGAAGTTGGCTTGCAGACGTGCGCCGAACGTTCGCGGCGGCTGAAGATAGGAGAGAAAGGAATTGCCATTTGGCGCCAGGCCATAGGTGGTCGAGCTGGTCCTGATCTTGCGATCCTCCACGTTCTGCACAAACGCCTCCAATATATAGCGCTGCCCCGGCGACGTATAACGGATCGCCAGATCGCTGAGCGTATAGGCCTTCTGCTTGTCGAAATCGGTGCCGTAGCCGCCCAATTGTCCGTTCACGACGCGGTTGGTCCGGTCGCCGTTGAAGATCGTCAGGAAACTGGACGTTTCGTAATGGACGGTGCCGCGCGGCGTGATCTTCCCGCCGTTCGCCATTTCGAAGTCGTGCTCATAGGTCAGCGTCGCGGAAAAACGTGGCGCGTGCGGCAGTTCGTTGCCGCGCAGCTGCCGCTGCGCCGCGGGGTCGGTCGGATCGCCATCGAAGCGTTGATCGATCGTCACCAGCGACTTCAACTTGGTCTTCTGAACGGCTCCGGCGAACTGGATATGGTCATGAGGCGTCACCGCCCAGACCGCTTCGGCCTCGAAGCCATAATTCGTCGCGCCGTCGGCATTGAGCGTCGCCAGGACGGTGCTCAGGATGTTTCCGTTGGCGTCGCGGACCACCTCGATCTGCCCGATCTGATAGCCCCTGAAGTCGTAAAAATAGCCGGCAAGGTTGAGGGTCAGCTTCCGGTCGAAAAGCTTCATCTTCGTGCCGACTTCATAGTCGGTGAGTGTTTCCGGTCCGGTAACACGGTTGAGCTGGTCGATAACCCCTGATTTGAAGCCGGTGCCGACGCTTGCGTAGAGCAGGGCGTTACTGTCGAGATTATAGTCCACACGCGCCAGATAGGTCAGTTTCTTGAACGTTCCCCGGCCTTGCGTGGGGATATATACGAAATCCGGGCCGAGCAACTGGGCGAGTTCGGGTCCGGTAGCACCGCGATATTGTCCTTCGACACCACGACAGGGCGGCGCACCCGGGGTCGACGGAGTCGGACAGCCGAAGAGATAGACCGCGCCGCCGTCCAGACTATCCTTCTTGTCGACGGCATAGCGCAAGCCGCCGGTCAGGTGCAGCTTCGGGGTCACATTCCACGTCGCCTGCCCGAAGCCCGCATAGCTGGTCACGTTGTAGC
>CAXTPE010000279.1:0-3350 GCA_964245925.1 uncultured Sphingomonadaceae bacterium | reverse complement strand
CAGCTCGTCACCAAGGGCTATCATTTCCCGAACCTGACGCTGGTCGGCGTGGTCGACGCCGATCTCGGCCTCTCGGGCGGCGACCTGCGCGCCGCCGAGCGGAGCTTCCAGCAGATCGCGCAGGTGGCGGGGCGCGCCGGGCGCGGCGAGAAGCCCGGCCATGTCCTGGTGCAGACCCGCGAGGCGCGGGCGCCGGTGATCCGCGCGCTGGTCGGCGGCGACGCGGCGGGCTTCTACGCGGCGGAGACGGCGGCGCGGCGCGAGGCGATGGCGCCGCCGTTCGGGCGGTTCGCGGCGATCATCGTCTCGTCGGAGAAGCTCGACGACGCGATCGAGACGGCGCGATCGATCGGCCGCGGCGCGCCGGAGGTCGAGGGCATGCACGTCCTCGGCCCCGCGCCTGCCCCGCTCGCGATGCTGCGCGGCCGCCACCGCCAGCGGCTGCTGGTCCACGCGCGGCGCGCGCTCGACGTGCAGGACGTGATCCGCGCCTGGCTGGGCGCGCTGGCGTGGCCGCGCTCGGTCAGGGTGGCGGTCGACGTCGACCCGTACAGTTTTTTGTGACGGACGCCGAGATCGCCGCCTGGCCGGCCGCGAGCGAGGCCGGGCAGCGCCGCATCCTCGCCCGCCTGCCGGCGCGGCGCCGTCCGTGACGACGCTGATCCCGGTCTTCGGCGACCAGCTCAGCCCCGGCCTCGCCTCGCTGCGCGGCGTCGATCGCGCATCGGCGGTCGTGCTGATGGCCGAGGTGTGGGACGAGACCACCGCGATCAGGCACCACAAGAAGAAGCTGGTGCTGGTGCTCTCGGGCATGCGCCACTTCGCCATGGCATTACGCGAGGCGGGCTGGACGATCGACTATGTCGAGCTCGAGGACGAGGGCAACAGCGGCAGCCTGACCGGCGAGCTGGAGCGCGCGATCGGACGCCACGCGCCGGCGCGCATCCGCGTCGTCGAGCCGAGCGAGTGGCGGGTCGAGCAGGCGGTGCTCGGCTGGGCGGAGCGGTTCGGGCTGCCGGTGGACATCGTCGGGGACGACCGCTTCCTCGCGAGCCGCGCCGAGTTCGCGGCCTGGGCGGCGGGGCGCAAGCGCCTGACGATGGAGTATTTCTACCGCGAGATGCGCCGCGCGACCGGGCTGCTGATGGACGGCGGCGAGCCGGCCGGCGGGCGCTGGAACTATGACGCCGAGAACCGCAAGCCGGCGCCGCGCGGGCTCAACTTCCCCGCCCCCGCCCGCTTCGCGCCGGACGAGACGACGCGCGAGGTGATGGCGCTGGTGGCGCGGCGGTTCGCGGATCATTTCGGCGATCTCGAACCCTTTGGTTTTCCCGTGACGCGCGCGCAGGCGCTGGCGGCGCTGGAGCATTTCGTCGCGGTCGCGCTGCCGGGGTTCGGCGACTATCAGGACGCGATGGTGGCCGGCCAGGAGCTGCTCTACCATTCGCTGCTCTCGCCGCTGCTCAATACCGGGCTGCTCCTGCCTCGCGAGGTCTGCGACGCGGCGCAGGCGGCCTATCGGCGGGGCGAGGCGCCGCTCAACGCGGTCGAGGGGTTCATCCGCCAGATCATCGGCTGGCGCGAATATGTCCGCGGGCTCTACTGGCTCGACATGCCGGCCTTCCGCGACGCCAACGCGCTCGGCGCCACCCGCCCGCTCCCCGAATTCTACTGGACCGGCCAGACCGACCTGCGCTGCCTCGCCGAATGCGTCACCCAGACGCGCGCGCAAGCCTATGCCCACCATATCCAGCGGCTGATGGTGCTCGGCAATTTCGCGATGCTGGCGGGCGTCGATCCGCAGGCGATCGACGACTGGTTCCACGTCGTCTACGCCGATGCCTTCCAGTGGGCCGAGCTGCCGAACGTGATCGGCATGAGCCAGTTCGCCGACGGCGGACGCCTCGGCTCGAAGCCCTATGCCGCCGGCGGCGCCTATATCGATCGCATGAGCGATTACTGCGGCCGCTGCCGCTACGACGTGAAGGCGAAGACCGGGCCGGACGCCTGCCCGTTCAACGCGCTGTTCTGGGACTTCCTCGCGCGCAACCGCGCCACGATCGGCGGCAACCGGCGGCTGGCGAACATGTACGGCAACTGGGACCGGCTGGGCCCGGAGCGGCAGGCGGACTATCGCACCAGCGCCGCCACCTTCCTCGCCACGCTGGAGCCGGCGCGGAAAGGCTGGGCGCGCTGAAGGCGCCGCTCGCCGGCGCGGCGGCGGGTCAGCCCGGCACGTCCGCCAATCGCCCTACGATCCGGGCAGCCGCGCGCCCCGCGCATCCAGCACCTTGATCGCGAGGCCGCGCGGCACGCCGATGCCGTCGTCGAGGATGTCGCCGGGACTGGTCGAGAAGCGCAGGATCGCCTCATGCCCGCCGGGCGCCGCGAACAGGGTCTGCGCCAGCCTGGGCGCCAGCCCGTCGGCGATCGTCGGCGTGCCGCGCACGATCCCGTGCGCCTTGGCGTGGACCGCGCGCACGGCATTGCCATGGTCCTTCGAGGTGGTCTCGAGGATGTGGCGGAAGGCCTCGTTCAGCGCCGTGATCGTCTCGGCCTCGTCGGCGGCGGGCTGCTCGACCGAGGGATCGTAGCGGACGGGCCGGGTGTTCGCCATTCGGTTGACCTTTCAATGCTTTCGACGCCTGAGAACCGGCGGGCGTCCGGCACGTTCCGCGAGGCCGCGAAAGCCTCTTCCCATTTCCAACAAGAGCCCTATATCGGCGCCATCCGAGATCATCAGGCCCTGCCCGCGCGACGTCATGCGCGGGCGGGCCGCCCGCCCCGCCTCCGGGACACGATCCGCTTTGCGCGACGGATCGCGACGAATGGGAGGCCTGGGTAGGGTCCGGCAAGGTGCAGCAGTGTGGTCCCGATGGCCCGGGTCCGCACCTTATCGTCGTGGGGTCCGCCCCCCATGATCCGGCCGCGGGCGCGCTGCGAGGCGCGCCGCTGGTAAGAACGGCACGCGAGGAACATCCATGGCGACTCAGGCAGCATCCCTCCAGGCGGTGGCGAAGAAGCGCATCCGCAAGGTGTTCGGCAACATCCACGAAGTCGTGCAGATGCCGAACCTGATCGAGGTGCAGCGCGAGAGCTATGAGCAGTTCCTCCGGTCCGATCCCTCGATCGGCTATGTCTCGGGGCTCGAGAAGACGCTCCGCTCGGTGTTCCCGATCCGCGACTTCGCCGGCACCGCCGAGCTCGATTTCGTCAACTACGAGCTCGAGGAGCCCAAGTACGACACCGAGGAGTGCCGCCAGCGCGGCATGACCTATGCGGCGCCGATGCGCGTCACGCTGCGCCTGATCGTGTTCGAGGTGGACCCGGATACGGAGACCCGCTCGGTC
>CAXTPE010000278.1:0-3351 GCA_964245925.1 uncultured Sphingomonadaceae bacterium | reverse complement strand
TCGAGGTTGACGATCGTCGAGCGGTGGACGCGCTGGAAGCGGCGCGGATCGAGCCGCTTCTCGAGGAACTTCATGGTCTCGCGCAGGATCAGCGTGTTGTCGCCGGTGTAGATGCACATATAGTCGCCGGCGGCGTCGACCCGCTCGATCGTGTCGACGTCGACGCGGAAGATCTGGCCGCGATCCTTGATGTTGATGAGCTTCTCGAAGCGGTTGGCGGCCGGCCCGTCGTCGTCGGAGGCCTCCGCCATCGCCTCGGCGGCGGCGGGCGCGTGCTCGGCGAGCGCCTCCTTGAGCCGCGTCGTCTCCTCGACCGCGCGCTTCTCGGACAGCCGGGTGCGCACCGCGTCCAGGGTGGCGGCGAGCTTGTCCTGCTCGACCGGCTTCATCAGATAGCCCACCGCCTGCGCTTCGAACGCGCGGATGGCGTGATCCGAATAGGCGGTGACGAACACCACCAGCGGCGGCTCGACCTCCATCAGCCCCTGGATCACCGAGAAGCCGTCGAACCCCGGCATCTGGATGTCGAGGAAGACGAGGTCCGGCTTGTGGGTCTTGACCGCGCGGATCGCCTCGCGGCCGTTGGTGCAGGTGGCGACGATGTCGACGTCGTCGAAGGGCTGGAGCCGGAGCTCGAGGCCCTGGATGGCGAGCGGCTCGTCGTCGACGAGGATGGTGCGGATGGTCATGGCGAGGGTCTGGGCTCCGTCTCGTAAGGCAGTTCGATGGTCACGCCGAAGCCCCCTGCGGCATGTTCGTTTATCTCGATCCGGTGATTGTCTCCATAGGCCTGCGCCAGCCGGTCGCGGATATTCGCGAGCCCCACCCCCGTCGACTGCATGCCGGCGGTCGACGGATCGTTCAAGCCCGGCCCGGTATCGGACACGGTGATCCGCACATGGCTTCCGGCCAGCCGCGCGGAAACCGCGATGTCCGCGCCCTCCTCCTGCGGCGTGACGGCATATTTGATCGCGTTCTCGACGAGCGGCTGGAGCAGCAGCGAGGGCAGCCGCGCCTTCTCGGCCGCCGGATCGACGTCGAAGCTCGGGCGCAGCCGATCCTCGAAGCGCATCTTCTCGATCTCGAGATAGAGCTTCAGCGTCTCGACCTCCTCGGCCAGCGTCACCTGCGCCTCCGCCTCGTTGACGAGCGTGTAGCGCAGGAAGGAGGACAGGCGCGAGAGCATCGTGTTGGCGCGCTCGGTCTGCTTCAGCAGCACGAGCGTCGAGATCGAGTTCAGCGTGTTGAACAGGAAATGCGGGTTGAGCTGGTAGCGCAGCATCGCGAGCTGCGCGGACGAGGCCTGGCTCTCCAGCCGGACGAGCTGGTCCGACTGCTTCTCGAGCAGCAGGTAGAAGTTGATCCCGTAATAGAGCGCGGACCAGGCGCCGAGCACCGAGAAATCGAGCAGGATGGCGCCGAGGAACTGCGCGCCCTCGGGCGGGCTGCCAGGCCGGTAGAAGGTCGCGTGCGCCCAGACCTCGATGGTCGAGAAGGCGGCGGACGCGACCCCCAGGATGATGATCGACGAGGTCCAGGTGACGGCCGGCTTCATCCGGATGAGCCGGCGGAAGGCGGCCGCCATCAGCAGCGTCAGCGAATAGCCGGTCGCGGTCGCCAGCGCGGTCGGCACCACGAACAGCAGCCCCATCGCATTGGCGATGCCGCCCAATGCGCGCAGCACGAGATAGCCGCTCCATCCGGCCGACTGGAGCATCCAGAAGGCGCGATTCTTGTCCTCGAAGAAGGGCTGGGTGCGGAGGCTCGACGCCATTGCTCCGGCATAAGGCCAAAGCCGGCGCGGATCAAAACAAGGCTTGGCGGCGCGCCGAATCGCGGACCGTCCGCCGGTGGCGGCGTCGCGCGCGCGAAGTGGCGCCGGAGCGGGATAATAGCCGTTCGTCCCGAGCGCGGTCGAGGCCTGTCCCGAGCGCCTGCCTCGGCGGGCAGCCGAAGGGGGCGGCACCGGGCGCCGCGTCTCGGCTGCGCTCGACACGAACCGGGGGGAAGTGATGCAATGCCACCGCATTGCGCGCTAGAAGGGCGCGATGCGCTCGCTTGCCGCCCTCGCCGCCCTGCTCGCCCTCGCGCCGCCCGCGCTCGCGCTGCTGGCGCCGGCGCCGCGCCTCACCGCCACGCCGGTGCCGCTCGATCCGGCCGACCGGGGCCGCGCCGGGGTGGGCGCGCTGACCTATCTGAACGGCTGGGTGCTGCGCAGCCAGGACCGGCGCTTCGGCGGCGTCTCCTCGATGACCTTCCAGGACGGCCGGCTGATGGCGCTGAGCGACGGCGGCATCCTGTTCCGGCTGGACCTGGCGGGCGGCGCCCCCGCGCTCGACGCCATTCGCGAGCTGCCCGACGGCCCGGGCTCGCGGCTGAGCAAGGTCGACCGCGATTCGGAATCCTCGACCTTCGATCCCGCGAGCGGGCGGACCTGGGTCGGGTTCGAGACGAGCAACGCGATCTGGCGCTACGGGCCGGGCTTCGCCGCCGCCGAGGCGCATGCCGCGCCGAAGGAGATGGCGAACTGGCCCGCCAACCTCGGCGCGGAGGCGCTGCTGCGGCTGCGCGACGGACGGTTCCTGGTGTTCGCGGAGACCGGCGCGACCCGGCACGACGGCGCCAATCCGGCGCTGCTCTACGCCGGCGATCCGACCGCGCCGGGCGCCGTGCCGCTGCGTTTCGGCTATCGTCCGCCAGCGGGCTTCGCGATCACCGACGCGACCGAGCTGCCGGACGGGCGCGTGCTGGTGCTCCACCGCGAGGCGAGCCTGATGGATGGCGTGGTCGCGGCGCTCACCCTCTTCGATCCGCGCGCGATCCGGCCCGGCGCGGTGATCGCTGGGCGCGAGATCGCGCGGCTGGCCTCGCCGGTGACGGTCGACAACATGGAGGCGCTGGCGGTGACGCGGGAAGGCGCGCGGACGGTCGTCTGGATCGCGTCCGACGACAATTACAGCCCGATCCAGCGCACCCTGCTGCTGCGCTTCGCGCTGGATCCGGGCGTCTAGCGCGTTTTCGAAGCAGGCGGAATCACCTGCTGGCCCGGAAGACGCGGCAGATCGATAATCCAGAGCTGAACTTGAGGCTGAACCATCCGTTCGTGTCGAGCCGCCCACTTCGCTGCCCGCCGAGACGAACGCTCAGGACAGGCCTGGACCGCGCCCGGGACGAACGGGCGCCCGAACCGCGAACTCAGGCGGCGGCGGCGAGCTTCTTCGCGATGTCGCGCTTCAGCCGGCGCGCGCGCAGGCTGAGATCGGTGTCGGACGTCTTGACCAGCCAGTTGTCGAGGCCGCCGACATGCTCGACCGAGCGCAGCCCGTGCGTCGAGACGCGCAGCCGCACCGA
>CAXTPE010000277.1:0-3356 GCA_964245925.1 uncultured Sphingomonadaceae bacterium | reverse complement strand
CTCGCCGACGGCGCCGAGCGCGAGATCGCCTCCCACAGCATCGTCGGCGCGACCGGCGGCCACCAGCCGCTCGACCGGCTCGCCCGCGCGCGGGTCGCCGGCGCGCCGCTGGTCGCGCGCTGGGGGGCGGCGCTCGTCCAGTCTGACGCGCTGCTCGCCGCCGCCGGGCTCGACGAGGTCCGCCGCCGGCTGGCCGACAGGCCCCAGCCGCGCATCGCCATCGTCGGCGGCTCGACCAGCGCGATCACGTCGGCGATCCGGCTGCTCAACGCCGACCCCGCGCTCGGGCTCGGCGAGGGCGCGCTGGCCGTGCTCCACCGCCGCCCGCTACGCCCCTTCTTCCCCTCGGCGCACGCCGCGCGCGCCGCGGGCTTCACCGATTTCGGCGACGACGACATCTGCCCGGTCAGCGGCTTCGTCTATCGCCTCGCCGGCTTCCGGCTGGAGGCGCGCGATCTGGTCTGCCGGACGCTCGGCATCGAGGGCGGCGCCGCCGACCCGCGGCTGCGGCTGCACCGCCTCGCCGAGGGCGAGGACAAGGCCGCGCTCGCCATCCTCGACGCCGCCGATCTGGTGGTCGCGGCGCTCGGCTATGTGCCGCGCGGGCTGCCGCTGCACGATGTCGCGGGGCGGCCGTTCGGGATCGCGGCCGAGGGCGGGATGGTCGACGCGCTCTGCCGCATCCGCTCCGCCAGCGGCCAGCCGATCGCGGGCGCCTTCGCGCTCGGGCTCGCCGCCGGCTTCCGGCCATCGGGCGCGCTCGGCGGCGAGGCGAGCTTCCGTGGCCAGGCCAACGGCCTGTGGCTCTGGCAGAACGACGTCGGCGCGATGATCGCCGGGCAGGTGCTCGCGCGCGCGCGCCAGGAAGATGCGGCCCGCGCGGTCGCATGAGCACGCCGCCGCCGGACGTCCCGTCGCCCGCCGTGAGCGTGATCGTGCCGACCTGGCGCGGCGAGGCGCTGGTCGGCGAGACGATCGCCAGCGTGCTCGCGCAGGACTTCGCCGATTTCGAGATCGTCGTGGTCGACGACTGCTCGCCGGACGGCACCGTCGCGGCGGTGCGGGCGTTTCCCGATCCGCGCGTCCGGCTGATCGAGGCGCCGGTCAACGGCGGTCCGGTCGCGGCGCGCAACCTGGCGCTGGCGGCGGCGCGCGGCCGCTATGTCGCGGGGCTCGATCATGACGATCTGTGCATGCCCGGGCGCCTCGCCGCGCAGGTCGCCTATCTCGACGCGCATCCGGAGGTGGCGCTGGTCGGCACCGATGCCGAGCTGCTGACCGACGGCCGCGTCTCGCCCGACGCGACCCGGCCGCGCGCCACCAGCCTGGACCTGCTCGACTGGCTGCTGCTCGTCACCAACCCGTTCGTCTGGTCGACGGTGATGTTCCGCGCCGAGGCGGCGCGCGCGCTCGCGCCGTTCGAGCGGCAGGAATATCTCTACGCCGAGGATTTCGACCTCTACCACCGCCTCCGCCGCCACGGCCGCGTCGCCCGCATCGACGCGCCCCTGCTGCGCTACCGCGTCCACGCCGCCGGCCTCTCCAAGACCCAGGCCGAGCGCATGATCGCGAGCGCGAGCGCGGTGCTGGCGGCCGAACATCGCGCGTTGCCGGGCGCGTCGGACCTTACCGAAGAGGAGATCGGGGAGGGCGCGCGGCTGGTCGGCGCGCATATCGCCGGCGCGCGGCCGGTGACGAGCACGGACACGCTCGCTCGCCTCGCCGTCACGATCGACCGGCTGCACGACGCCTTCTCGCGCCGTCCGCTGGAGGCGGAGGAGCGCGCGCGCATCGCCGCCGAGACCTCGCGGCTGTGGTGGCGCATCGTCCGCCAGTGCATCCGCTCGGGCACGCTGCCGTACGGCCAGGCGATGGCGGCGCGCCCTCGGATCGTGTCCGCTGCGCCGCGGGTGATGGCGGATCTTGCGGTATCGGGCGCGATCGGCGCGGTACGGCGGTGGCGGAGCTGACGCCTCTTCAGCCTGACGCCTTCATCCCCACCTCCGTTCGCCCCGAGCGAAGTCGAGGGGCATGCGCTCGTGGCCGTGCCTCGACTGCGCTCGGCACGAACGGAGGGCGCGGAAGAACGGTTGGGCGGGGGACAAGGATCATCCGCCGCCGTTGACCGGCAGCAGCGCCTCCAGCGCCGCGTCCGCCGGCGCCGCGCCGGTGCGCGCCGCCCACGCGTGGCGGACGATCTCGGCCTGCTGCTCGATCCCGTAGCGCGCGAGCGGGCGGCCGGGAACCAGGCGGTAGGCGTAGCGGCAGAAGGGGTGGCGGCGCAGCGGCAGGAAGAGGCCGCGCTGGTGCTGCCAGACATGGGTGAGCTCGTGGACGAACAGCCCGGCGAGCGATCGTTCGGCGGTGGCGAAGTCCTCGCGCCACAGCCCGTCGCCGGGGCGGAACCAGATGTTCCCGTCGGGCGCCATCACGCAGCCTTTCGGCTGGAACGGCCACCAGCGGCGGTGGTGCAGCCGCACCGGCGCCGGATCGAGCGCGTCGCCGAACAGCGATGCCGCGAGCGCCGCCTCGCCCTCGGTGAGCGGGCGGCTCAATAGGGCGGCGGGTCGCCCGCGCCGACGGCCTTCGCGTCGAGCACCGCGGGCTGGCCCTTGGCGAAGCGGAAGCTGAGCTTCACCGTGCCGCCCGCCGCGATGCCGGGCGCGAGCCCGTAGACCATCGCGTGCCTGCCGCCGGGCACGAACTCGATCTTGCCGCCGGGCGCCACGTCGACGCCATCGAGCCTGGTCATCGTCATCATGCCGTTCGCGCCGGTCATGCTGTCGTGCAGCTCGATGTCGCCGGCGCTCGGGCTCGCGACCGCGACCAGCCGGGCCGGATCGGTGCCGCCGCGCAGCGTGAAATAGGCGGCCGACGGCCGCCCCGGCACCGCCGCCAGCCGGACCCAGGCATGATCCACGGTGGGCAGCGGGCCCGCCCCGTGATGGCATCCGGCCACTGCTCCGAGCAGCGTGAGCGCCGGCATGGCAGCCAGGCTGAAGGAGTGTCCGGCCCTCATCGATCCCCCTTGCCGTTCCGCCGCAGGACGGCGCCCGCGCTTACGCGCTCCGCCGTCTTGCGGCAACCGCCGGGCCACCTATATCGCGGCTCGCAACACGGCGTCGGCGCTCCTCGCTTGATGAGGGGGAGGGCGGCCGGATACGGGCTTGAACGAGGATAGACATGGCCAAAGTCATCGGCATCGATCTGGGTACGACCAACAGCTGCGTCGCCGTCATGGAAGGCGGCAAGCCCAAGGTCATCGAGAATTCGGAGGGCGCGCGCACGACGCCCAGCATCGTCGCCTTCGCCAAGGATGGCGAGCGGCTGATCGGCCAGCCGGCCAAGCGCCAGGC
>CAXTPE010000276.1:0-3422 GCA_964245925.1 uncultured Sphingomonadaceae bacterium | reverse complement strand
CCGCTGTTCGTAGACCCGCGTCATCGCCGGCGCTTCGGCGCGGCGGCGGGCGGCGCGGGTTCGAGCTCCGGCGCGGATTCCGGCGCGACGATGGCGAAATCCAGCGTGGCCGGATCGGCGAGCGGCGCCGCGACGGCGATGTCGCTCTCGACGCGCAGCACCACCGCGACCGGCACTCCCGGCGCGAACACCCCGCCGGTGCCGGAGGTGAAGGCGATGTCGCCACGCCGGAACGGGTTGCCGCCGGCGCCGAGCGGGCGCAGCTCGACCATGCCGTCGCCGCGCCCGGCCGCCAGCGCGGCGATGCCGCCGCGGCCGAGGCGCACCGGCACCATGCTGGCGGGATCGGTGAGCAGCAGCACGCGGGCGGCGAACATGCCGGTCTCCGCGACGCGCCCGATCAGCCCGTCCGGGCCGCGCACCGGCTGGCCCGGGCGGACGCCGGCGGCGCTGCCCGCGGAGATCGTCGCGAACCGGCGGCTGCTCGCCGCGGTCGATCCGATGACGCGGGCCGCGACGATCGGCGCCGGCGCCACTTCGGCGATGCGCATCAGCCGCTTCAGCCGGGCATTCTCGAGCTCGACATAGCGCGCCGCGACCAGCCGCCGCCGCGCCGCCGCCAGCTCGTCGCGCAGCGCGGCGTTCTCGGAGGCGGCGCGGAGGTAGTCGCCGATGCCGCCCGCCCAGCCATCGACGCCGCGGACGACGCCGCGTCCGGCGGCGGAGACCGGCGCGGTCAGATCGAGCGCGCCGCCACGGATCAGAGCGAAGGCGCGCGGGCTGGTCGCGGCGATGCCGACGAGGCCGAGCCCCGCGAGCACACCGGCGACGGCGATGATCTGACCGATGAACAGCCCATATTGCGCGCGTCGCGAGAAGCCGGCGCGCCGGGCGGGGGGGCGCCAGGACCGATCGGCCACGGCTCGGCCCCGGATCAGGCGGTGTGCAGCACGCCGCGGAAAGCCGGATCCTCCAGCGCGCGGCCCGTGCCCATCGCGACGCAGGTGAGCGGATCGTCGGCGATCGTCACCGGCAGCCCGGTCGCATCGCGCAGCACCTCGTCGATGCCCTGGAGCAGCGCGCCGCCGCCGGTGAGCACGATGCCCTGGTCGACGATGTCGGCGGCCAGCTCGGGCGCGGTGTTCTCCAGCGCGATGCGCACGCCCTCGACGATCGTGCCGACCGGCTCCGCCAGCGCGTCGGCGATTTGGCCCTGGTTGATCGTGATCTCCTTGGGCACGCCGTTGACGAGATCGCGGCCCTTGATGTGGATCGTCTCGCCGATGCCGTCGGCCGGCATCTTGGCGCAGCCGATCTCCTTCTTGATCCGCTCCGCGGTCGCCTCGCCGATCAGCAGATTATGGTTGCGGCGGACATAGGAGGAGATCGCCTCGTCCATCTTGTCCCCGCCGACGCGCACCGAATTGGAATAGGCCAGCCCGCGCAGCGAGAGCACCGCGACCTCGGTCGTGCCGCCGCCGATGTCGACGATCATCGATCCGATCGGCTCGGTGACCGGCATGTCGGCGCCGATCGCCGCCGCCATCGGCTCCTCGATCAGCCAGACCTGCGAGGCGCCGGCATTGGAGGCGGCATCGCGGATCGCGCGGCGCTCGACCGAGGTGGAGCCGGACGGCACGCAGATCACGATCTCGGGCCAGCGCGGGAAGCGCCGCTGGCCGTGGACCTTGTGGATGAAGTGCTTAATCATCTGCTCGGCGACATCGATGTCGGCGATGACGCCATCGCGCAGCGGGCGGATCGCCTCGATCGATCCGGGCGTCTTTCCCATCATCAGCTTGGCGTCGTCGCCGACCGCGCGGACCTTCTTGATGCCGTTGATCGTCTCGATCGCGACGACCGAGGGCTCGTTGAGCACGATGCCGCGCCCGCGCAGGTAGACGACCGTGTTGGCGGTCCCCAAGTCGATCGCCATGTCGTGCGACATGATCTTGAAAAAGCGCGAAAAGAACATCTGCCGTGCCGATCTCGCCAAGTCGGCGCGGGCAGCAGCACCGCGCCTTGCAGTCGTTCGATGAACCGCTTCCGATGCCCCCAAACCGTATCTTGCCGTCGATTGCCGGGTCGCGGGAGAGGGCCGATTGGGCTAGAGCTTGCGCCATGTCAATACGAAGGCTGCCCGAGCATCTCGTCAATCGCATCGCGGCCGGCGAGGTGGTGGAACGGCCCGCCAGCGCGCTCAAGGAGCTGGTCGAGAACGCCATCGATGCGGGCGCGACGCGGATCGCGGTGACGCTGGCGGGCGGCGGGATCGCGCGCATCGAGGTCGCCGATGATGGCTGCGGCATGGCGCCGGACGACATCGCGCTGGCGCTCGAGCGGCACGCCACCTCCAAGCTCCCCGAGAGCCTCCTGGTGGACGGGGCGATCGAGGATGTGACGACGCTGGGTTTCCGGGGCGAGGCGCTGCCCTCGATCGCCAGCGTCGCGCTGCTCGCGATCGAGAGCCGGGTGCGCGGGCGGGACGGCTGGCGGCGGACGATCGACAATGGCGCGCTGGCGGGCGAGGGGCCGGCCGCGCTGCCGCCCGGCACGCGGGTGATCGTCGAGGGGCTGTTCGCGAGAGTGCCGGCGCGCGCCAAGTTCCTGCGCGGCCCGCGCGCCGAATATGCGGGGTGCCTCGATGCCGTCCGCCGGCTGGCGATGGCGCGTCCGGACATCGGCTTCACGCTCGTCCACGATGGCCGCCGCGGGCTCGCGGTGCCGCCGGGCGAGTCGGGGACGGCCCGCGTCGCCGCGCTTACCGATCGCGAGCTCGGCGCCAACAGTGTCGCGATCGATCATGTCCGGGGCGAGGTGCGGCTGGCCGGCGTCGCCGGGCTGCCGACCTACAGCCGCGGCGTGGCGGATCATCAGTTCCTGTTCGTCAACGGCCGGCCGGTGAAGGACCGGATGCTGGCGGGCGCGGTCCGCGCCGCCTATCAGGATCTGCTCGCGCGTGATCGCCACCCGGTCGTCGCGCTGTTCGTGTCGCTGCCGGGCGCCTGCGTCGACGTCAACGTCCATCCCGCCAAGGCCGAGGTGCGCTTTCGCGATGCCGGCCTGGTGCGCGGGCTGATCGTCGGGGGCTTGCGCGCCGCGCTCGACGCGGCCGGGCATCGCAGCGTCCAGCGCCCCTCGGCGGCGGCGCTGGGCGCATGGCGATCCCCGTCCGGCACGGCGCCGCCACCGGCGGCGCGGACGGCGCTATGGGATAGCGCCGCGACGACGCTGCGCGATCGCGTCGCCGATTACGCGTTCGCGCCGTCCGGCCGCGCGGAAGCGGCGGAGGCGCCGCCACCCGCGGCCGCGGCCTATCCGCTCGGCATCGCGCGCGGCCAGGTGGCGGCGACCTATATCGTCGCCGAGGCGGAGGACGGCCTCGTGCTGGTCGATCAGCATGCCGCGCACGAGCGGCTGGT
>CAXTPE010000275.1:0-3427 GCA_964245925.1 uncultured Sphingomonadaceae bacterium | reverse complement strand
GCGAGCTGGAAACCGCCGACGTTGCCCTGCCCCGAGCGCGCGCTCTCCAGCAGCTGGACGAGCGTGGTCGGCAGGTTGGCGACGATGCCCGCCATGATGATGAGCGACACGCCGTTGCCGATGCCGCGGCTGGTGATCTGCTCGCCGAGCCACATCAGGAACATGGTGCCGCCGATCAGGCTGATGACGGTGACGACGCGGAACAGCATCCCCGGCTGGATCACCGCCGAGGTGCCGGCGCTCGCCCCCCAGGTCTCGAGCCCGACGGCGATGAAATAGCCCTGGATCGCGGTAAGGAAGACGGTGCCGTAGCGGGTATACTGGTTGAGCTTCTTGCGCCCGCTCTCGCCCTCCTTCTTGATCGCGGCGAGCTGGGGCGACAGCGAGGTGGAGAGCTGCACGATGATCGAGGCGGTGATATAGGGCATCACGCCGAGCGCCACGATCGACATGCGGTGCAGCGCGCCGCCCGAGAAATTGTTGAAGAAGTCCAGCACGCCGCCCTGGGTCGTCTGGAACAGCGTGGAGAGCGCGCGCGGATCGATGCCCGGCAGCGGCACGAACGAGAGCAGCCGGAAGATCACCAGCGCGCCGAGCGTGAACCACAGCCGCTTCTTGAGCTCGGTCGCCTGCGCGAACCGCGACAGGCTGACGTTGGCGGCGATCTGACGTTCGGCGGCGGTGGCCATGCGTGTCTGAACCTTGGAAGCGTTGGGCAGAGGGAGATCGACCATATAGGCGGCCGGCGCAGCTTGTCTCTACTTACCCGGCGCGGGCGGCCCGTGAAATGCCGTGTCCCACCCCGTCATCCCAGCGAAGGCTGGGGTCTCGCGCGCGGCGGAGGGTGCGCGCGCTCCGCCGCGCGAGATGCCAGCCTGCGCCGGGGTGACGTTTCGGGACTTGGCCTATGCGCGCTTCGCCTTGTTGGCGTCGCGCACGCTGTTCTTCTTGGCCCTGGCCTTGTCCGCCGCCGGCACGACCTCGATCACCTCGACCGATCCGCCCGCCGCCTCGATCGCCGCCCTCGCGCCGGCCGAGACGCCGGCGACCTTGAGGTTCAGCGCGACGGTGATCGCGCCCTTGCCGAGCACGCGCACGCCGTCCTGGCCGCCGCGCGCCACGCCGGCCGCCTTCAGCGCGGCATGATCGATCGTGCCGTCGGTCGCCAGCGTGCCCGCGTCGACCAGCTTCTGGAGTGCGCCCAGGTTCACCTCGGCATAATCCTTGGCGAAGGGATTGTTGAAGCCGCGCTTGGGCAGCCGCATGTGAAGCGGCATCTGGCCGCCCTCGAAGCCCTTGATCGAGACACCCTCGCGGCTCTTCTGGCCCTTCTGGCCGCGCCCGGCGGTCTTGCCCTTGCCGGAGCCGATGCCGCGCCCGACCCGCATCCGCGACTTGCGGGCGCCCTGGTTGTCGCGGATGTCGTTGAGTTCGAAGGTCATGTTCTGCACTCGCTTTCGCTGTGGTCGCGCAAGGCTCATCCGCCGGAGAGCGGATGAACCGCGGTCCCAGCGAAGGCTGGAACCTCGTTAGACCGGGCGGTTCCCCGAAGGTCGCGCCCGGCCGTCTGGGATCCTGACCTGCGTCAGGATGACGGACACGGAATCAGCCCTCCGCGACCGAAACCATATGCTGCACCTTGCGGATCATGCCGCGCACCTCGGGGCTGTCCTCCAGCTCGCTGGTCCTGTGCATCTTGTTGAGCCCCAGGCCGATCAGCGTCGCGCGCTGGTTTTCCGTGCGACGGATCGGCGAGCCGGTCTGAGTGATCCTGATCTTGGCCATCAGCCTTACTCCACCACCGCTTCGGCGTCCGCCGCGGCCTCGTCGTAGGCGACGCCGGCGCGGCGCGCCATCAGCTCGGCGATCTTCTTGCCGCGCCGCTGCGCCACCGCCTTGGGGCTGGTCTGGTCGCCCAGCGCCTCGAAGGTCGCGCGGATCATGTTGTAGGGGTTGGACGTGCCCACCGACTTGGTGACGACATCGGCCACGCCCAGGCTCTCGAAGATGGCGCGCATCGGGCCGCCGGCGATGATGCCGGTGCCCTGCGGCGCCGAGCGCAGCGTCACCCGGCCCGCGCCGAAATGGCCGTTGCCGTCGTGATGCAGCGTGCGGCCGTCGCGCAGCGGCACGCGGATCATCGCCTTCTTGGCCGCCGCGGTCGCCTTGGTGATCGCCTCGGGCACTTCGCGCGCCTTGCCGTGGCCGAAGCCCGCGCGGCCCTTGCCGTCGCCGACCACCACCAGCGCCGCGAAGCCAAAGCGCTTGCCGCCCTTCACCGTCTTGGAGACGCGGTTGATGTGGACCAGCTTCTCGATGAACTCCTCGCCGCCCTCCTCGCCGCCACGGTTGCCGTCGCGCCGCCCGCGATTGCCGTCACGGCTGTTGCGGTTGCCGCCAGGGCCGCCGCCGCGACCGCCGCGCGGACCGCGCGGACCGCGCGGCGGGCCACGGCCATCGGCGGGCGCCTCGGCCGGCGCGCCGGACGCGTCGCCGCTCGTCGACTGCTGGATCTCGTCGGCCATGCTCAGAACTCCAATCCGCCCTCGCGGGCAGCATCAGCGAGCGCCTTCACGCGCCCATGAAACAGGAAGCCGCCGCGATCGAACACGACGGCGGAGACGCCGGCCGCCTTCGCGCGCTCGGCGATCTTGGCGCCGACCGACTGCGCCGCCGCGATCGTCGCACCCGTCTCGGCCTTCGCATCGGCATCGAGCGAGGACGCGGCGGCGACCGTGCGGCCGGCGGTATCGTCGATCACCTGCGCGTAGATGTGCCGGCCGGAGCGGTGGATCGAGAGGCGCGGGCGCGCGCCCCCCTTGGCGCGGAGCGCGGTGCGGACGCGCTGGCGGCGCTTGGCGAAGAGCGAGAGCTTGGCCATCCTACTTCTTCTTGCCTTCCTTGCGGAAGATGAACTCGCCCGCATATCTGATGCCCTTGCCCTTGTAGGGCTCGGGCTTGCGCCAGCGGCGGATCTCGGAGGCGACCTGGCCGACCTTCTGCTTGTCGATCCCGGCGATGTTCACCGTGGTGGGATCGGGCGTCGCGATCGTGATGCCCTCGGGAATGTCGAAGTTGACGTCGTGGCTGTAGCCGAGCTGGAGCCGGAGCGTCTTGCCCTGCGCCGCCGCGCGATAGCCGACGCCGGTGATGAGCAGCTGCTTGGTGAAGCCCTCGGTCACGCCGGTGACGAGGTTCTGCACGAGCGTCCGCTGCATGCCCCAGAAGGAGCGAGCGCGCTTGGTGTCGTTGGCCGGCTGCACGGTGACGCCGCCGTCCTCGACGGCATAGGTCACGTCGGGCGCGAGCGTCAGCGAGAGCGTGCCCTTGGGGCCCTTCACCGAGAGCTGGCCGTCCGCGATCTGGGCGGTCACGCCGGCCGGCACGGGAACCGGCTTCTTGCCGATGCGGCTCATCAGAACACCTC
>CAXTPE010000274.1:0-3440 GCA_964245925.1 uncultured Sphingomonadaceae bacterium | reverse complement strand
GGCGGCATGACGACCAAGATCCTGGCGCTGACCGATGCGCTGGGCAATCTGGTGCGGTTCCGGCTGATGCCGGGCCAGCGCCACGACAGCGTAGAGGTGCCTCAAGCTGGGTTGCCGTTTCCCGTCTTTGACGGAAGCAGGCAAAGCCGAAGACGCCGGGCGCGAGCGGTTGCCCGAGGAGCAGGGGTATCGAGCGTTGCTGGTCTGGAACGATGAGGTGGCGATGCTCGCGGCGTTGGGCGGATCATGGCTGGGAAATCAGAGGAAGGTCAGCCCTGCATGCGCTCCGCCAGCATGCGGCGCACCGACAGCAGGCCGTCGGGGCTGGCGATCGCGATGTCGATCGGGCGGCCGCCGACGCTGTCGTCATGGGTGTTGAGGAACGCGACCGCGAGATCGGAGGCGCGGAACGCCTCGAAGGCGAGGCGCGAGGCCTCGCCCTGGCGGTTCGCCTGATCCGGTGACAGCCGGGGCGCATCGGACCTGGGGCGGAAGCGGCGGTTCACAGCGCCTTCTCGATCGCCTTCTCGGCGGCGAGCTTGTCGCGCATCGCCTCGCCGCGCGCCAGCCGGTCGGCCATCGAGCGCCACGCCGCCTCGGAGCGCAGGCAGCGATCGCGGACATTGTCGAGCAGCGAGGCGGCCGCGTCGCGGGCGCTTTCCTCGGCGCGGGCCAGATAGAATTCGCTCGTGATCGACATGGCGTGGCTTCTCCTCGGCGGCGTTCGGCTTGTGGCGTTACCCGAGCATCTCGGCGACGATGCGCCGGAGCTCGCGCTGGGAAAGCGAGGCGCCGCGGTGCATCGGCAGCTTGTGCAACTTTGCGGCGGCGTTGGGGAGCGGAAAGTGGCGGGCGTTGCCCGAAGTGTTCTGAATATGGATGTGCATGTGGTCCCTGGAGGCGTGCCGATGTCGGCGCGCCGGAGTAGAAGTGTCGCGGGAGCGCTAGCGCCGCCCGTAGCCGTTGCGGGGTCCGGGGCCGACGCCGGGCGTCCGCTCGCGGAAGATGATGCGACCCTTGTCGAGGTCGTACGGGGTCATCTCGACCTGCACCCGATCGCCGACCACCGAACGGATGCGGTGTTTGCGCATCCGTCCGGCGGTATAGGCGATGATGCGGTGATCGTTCTCGAGCAGCACGCGGAAGCGGCCATCGGGAAGGATCTCGTCGATCTGGCCGTCGAGGGTCATGAGATCCTCCTTGGCCATCGGATCAGGCCGCCTGGAGGTTGACCGCGGACGCCTTGCCGCGACGATCGGTCTCGATCTCGTAGCTCAGGCGCTGGTCCTTCTGGAGCGTCGCCATGCCGGCGCGCTCGACGGCGGAGATGTGGACGAAGCTGTCGCTCGTGCCGTCTTCGGGCGCGATGAAGCCATAGCCCTTGTCGGCGTTGAAGAATTTGACGGTGCCGATCGGCATGATTGTCTTCCTTTCACGAAAGATGCGGTGACCGCGGGCAAGAGCGCCAGCGGTGCCAGAAGCGTGAGCGGGAAGAAGAAGCCTAGGGCGTCAGATTCCGTCGCAGGCGACGTTAGCAAGCGCGGACATGCCACCGGATCGGCGAAAAGTCAATGGAGCGGGCGGCGCCGCCGCGAGCAGCCCCGCCGCGACGGCGCCGTAGAAATCGCAGATGGCGGCGAGTTCGGCGGACGTGAGGGCGAGCTTGCCGTCGGCCGGCGCGCGTTCGCCCGCCTCGGCGGCGGTGGCCAGATCGGCGCGGATCGCCGGCGAGTGCATCGTGCCGTCGCAATGGAAGAGACAGGCGCGGACCCGGCCGACGGCGCTCAGGCGCTCGCGATCGATCGCGGGGAGCGCCAGCATCGCGGCGAGGCGGTGGAGCTTGCGGGCGGCGTTGCGCTGGCGGGCGAAGGCGGCGGTATCGAGCGCCGGGAGCCTGGCGCTGGCGGCGACCGCCTCGATCAGCAGGTTGAGCATGCGATCGAGCTCGCGCAGGCCGTTGGCGACGACGCGGCGCTGGCCCCTGCCCGGCGCCGCGTAGCGCTGGCGGGCGAGGAAGCCGCTGCCGCGCGCGAGGTTCGCATGCGCGCCCGCGACGTCAGCCGTGACGGCGTTCAGCCGATCGCCTCCAGCACGGCGGCGCGCAGCTCGGCGAGCCCCAGGCCGGTCTCGCTGGAGGTGGCGAGGATGTCGGGGTGCGCGGCGACATGGGTGCGCGCCTCGGCGGCGAGCTTCGCGGTGGTGGCGTCGAGCGCGGTCGGCTTGACCTTGTCTGTCTTGGTGAGGACGAGGCGGTAGGGGACGGCGGCCTTGTCCATCATCCCCATCAGCTCGCGGTCGACGTCCTTGAGGCCATGCCGGCTGTCGACCAGGATGAGCGCGCGGCGGAGCACGGCGCGGCCGCGCAGATAATCGTTGATGAGGTAGCGCCAGCGCCGGACCAGCTCGGGCGGCGCCTTGGCGAAGCCGTAGCCGGGCATGTCGACGAGGCGGGCCGTGGCGGGCTTGCCGATGTCGAAGATGTTGAGCTCCTGGGTGCGGCCGGGCGTGTTGGAGGTGCGCGCGAGGCCGCCCCGGTTGCAGAGCGCGTTCAGCAGCGAGGACTTGCCGACGTTCGAGCGGCCGGCGAAGGCGATCTCGGGCAGGTCGGGCGCGGGCAGGTGCTCGAGCGCCGGCGCGGACTTCAGGAAAGCGATCGGGCCGGCGAAGAGCCTGCGGGCCGCCTCGATCGCGTCGTCATCGCTCACTTCGCCACGGGCACCGGCTTCAGCCCCGGTATGCTGCGATAGAGCCACGCCTGCTGCGCGATCGTCAGCAGGTTCGACGCGACATAATAGAGCTGGAGCCCCGCCGCGAACGGCGCGAACACGAACATCATCACCCATGGCATCAGCCCCATGATCTGCTTCTGACTCTCGTCCATCGGCGTGGGGTTGAGGCGGAACTGCATGTACATGGTGCCGCCGAGCATGATGGCGAGGACGCCGAGATGCAGCATCGGCGGCGGCGTGAACGGCAGCAGCCCGAACAGGTTGAGCGGGGTCAGCGGATCGGGCGCGGACAGATCCCTGATCCAGCCTACGAACGGCTGGTGGCGCATCTCGATGGTCAGCAGCAGCACCTTGTAGAGCGCGTAGAAGATCGGGATCTGGAGGACCACCGGCACGCAGCCCGCCACCGGATTGACCTTCTCCTGCTTGTAGAGCGCCATCATCTCCTGCTGGAGCTTGACCTTGTCGTCCTTGTGGCGGGCCTGGAGCGCCTTCATCTTCGGCTGGATGTTGCGCATCGCCGCCATCGAGCGGAACTGGCGCTGCGCGACCGGGAACATCGCGCCGCGCACGCAGCAGGTGAGCAGGATGATCGCCACGCCGAAGTTGCCGACCAGGCGGAACAGCCAGTCCAGCAGGTAGAAGATCGGCTTCTCGAACCAGACGAACCAGCCCCAGCCGATCGAGCGATCGAAGCGGACGACGCCCTCC
>CAXTPE010000273.1:0-3467 GCA_964245925.1 uncultured Sphingomonadaceae bacterium | reverse complement strand
ACCCAGAGCGACGCGGCGCTCACCGGCACGCTCGCCGACCAGATAGTGGTCGATCCCGCCAGGACGGGCAAGGCGGCGCCCGCCGTGAAGGTGGCGGCGGCGACGCCGACGCCGGCCGCGCCGGCCGCCAGGCCGGTGCCCGCCGCCAAGCCCGCGCCCGCCGCCACGGCGAGCGCCGCGCCCGCGCCGCGCTTCGCCAGGGTTCCGCCGCCGATCGCGCCGGCTCCCCAGCCAGCCACGCCCGCCGCCGCGCCGAAGCCGGCGCCGGTCGCGACCGCCGCCAGGGCCCCCGTCAAGCCGGCGGATGTCGGCCCCGTCGCCGGCGAATGCTATGCCGATCTCGCCTATGGCGCGGGCTGGGCGGCGAAGCTGCCGGCGGCGCTGCCGGTCTATCCGGGCGCGACGCTCGGCGAGGCGGCCGGCAACGAGACGCATGGCTGCGCCGTCCGCATCGTCAGCTTCAGCACGCGCGAGCCGTGGCGCAAGGTCGCCGGCTGGTATCGCGATCGCGCGGCCAAGGCCGGCTGGGATGCCGGCGAGGACGTGCGAAGCGGCGCCCATGTCGTCGCCGGCACCGCGCCGGACGGCAGCGCCTTCTATATCACCCTCGCGCCCGCCGACGCCGGCGGCACGGCCGCCGACATGATCGTCAGCCTCGGCCGTTGACCTGGCCGATCATGGCGGAAGCGTGGCGGCGGCGAACCGCGCCACATTTTCGCCGAAATGTCACGGAGCCGTCATTCGCCTGTCGCCCGAACGGGTTAGGGTGGCGCCATGGAGACAAGCCCCGCCTTCCGCCATCGTGGCTCCGCCCCGCTGCTGATGCGCCTGCTCGCCTGGGCGATGCGTCACTGATCCCGCGCTGACCGGCGCAACCGCCGGTTCCAACGGGCGACGTTCGCGGCTAAGGCGCATCGCCATGCCCGCTCTCCTCCTCGTCATGCTCGGCGGCGCCGCCGGCGCCGGCTTCCGCTATCATATCGGCCGGATCGCGCTGGCGCTGATGGGGCCGGCGTTCCCGTGGGGGACGTGGATCATCAACCTCGTCGGCGGCTTCCTGATCGGCGTGCTCGCCGGCGTGCTGGCGCGGATGCAGGGCATGGACGGCGAGCCGCTGCGGCTGTTCCTGGGGGTCGGCGTGCTCGGCGGCTTCACCACCTTCTCGTCGTTCAGCCTCGAAAGCTACACCATGATCCTGCGCGGCGACGTGGTGCTCGCGGCATCCTATGCGATCTCGTCGGTGGCGGGATCGATCCTGATGCTGGCGGCGGGCGTGCTGCTCGTCCGCGCGATCGGATGAGCGACGCGGCGGACGGCGCGCGCGGCTTCGTCGTCGGCGAGGACGACGACGGCATCCGGCTGGATCGCTGGTTCCGCCGCCACATGCCGGAGGCGAGCTTCAACATCGTCTCGCGCTGGGCGCGCACCGGGCAGCTCCGCGTCGACGGCAAGCGCGCCGGCCCCGGCGATCGCATCGCCGCCGGCCAGAGCATCCGTCTGCCCCCCGCCGAAGCGGCGCCGGCGCCCGCCGCCGCCCGCCGCGCGCCGCGACGGCCCGTCCTCACGCCGGAGGAGGAGGAATATGCGCGCGGGCTGGTGATCCACCGCGACGCCGCCGCGCTGGTGCTCGACAAGCCGCCCGGCCTCGCCACCCAGGGCGGCACCGGCACCGAACGCCACCTCGATCGCCTGCTCGACGCGCTCGGCTTCGAGGCGGAGGGGCGGCCGAAGCTGGTCCACCGGCTCGACAAGGACACGTCCGGCGCGCTGCTGGTGGCGCGCTCGGCGCGCGCGGCGGCGTTCTTCTCGAAGGCGTTCGCGGCGCGCGAGGCGCGGAAGGTCTATTGGGCGCTCGTCACCGGCGTGCCCTCGCCCGAGGCGGGGCTGATCGACCTGCCGCTCGCCAAGCAGCCCGGCAGCGGCGGCGAGAAGATGCATGTCGACCGCGAGCAAGGCGCCCCGGCGCGCACCCGCTACCGCACCGTCGAGCGCGCCGGCAACAGCACGGTGTGGGTCGAGCTCCAGCCGCTCACCGGGCGCACCCACCAGTTGCGCGCGCACATGGCGGCGATCGGCCACCCGATCGTGGGCGACGGCAAATATGGCGGGCCGGAGGCGTTCCTCACCGGCTCGATCAGCCGCAAGATGCACCTCCACGCCCGCCGCCTGCGCATCGCCCACCCGGACGGCGGCACGATCGACGTGACCGCGCCACTCCCCACCCACGTCGCCGAGAGCATGGCGAGCCTCGGCTTCGAGGAGGCGGCGGGCGACGCGCTGCCGCTCGACGTGCCGAAGTTCGCCGAGACGCCGGAGGGCAAGCGCCGCGCGACCGCCGCCGCCGCCAAGAGCCGCCGCAAGGAGCGCCACGGCGAACGGCGATCGCGGGGCGGCGGTTGACCCGGCGCGGGCGCGCGTGAAGCGCTTCTGGAACGAGGTGACGGTCGCGGACGGCGCGATCCTGCTCGATCATCGCCCGGTGCGGACGCCGGCGCGGCGGCCGCTCGCGCCGCCGACGGCAGCGCTGGCCGCCGCGATCGCCGAGGAGTGGCGCGCCCAGGGCGACGAGGTCGATCCGCGCGCGATGCCGCTCACCGGCCTCGCCAATGCCGCGATCGATCGCGTCGCGCCCGACCCGCCACGCTTCGCCGCCGGCCTGGCCGCCTATGCCGGGACCGACCTGCTCTGCTATCGCGCCGAGGGGCCGGACAGCCTCGTCGGACGGCAGGCGGCGATGTGGGATCCGCCGCTCGGCTGGGCCGGCTCACGCTACGGGGCGCGGTTCGCGGTCACGGCGGGGATCGTCCATGTCGCGCAGCCGCCGGAGACGATCGCGCGGCTCGGCGCGGCGCTGGCGGCACGCGACGCCTTCGCGCTGGCCGGGCTGTCGCCGCTGGTGACGGTGTCGGGCTCGCTGGTGCTCGCGCTCGCGCTGGCGGACGGCGCGATGGACGAGCGGGCGGCGTGGGACGCGGCGACCTGCGACGAGGCATGGCAGGCGGCCCGCTGGGGCGACGACCCGCTCGCCGCCGCCGCCCGCGACGAGCGGCGCGGAGATTTCTCGGCGGGCGCGCGGTTCCTCGCGCTGCTGGGTCGGGACGGATGATCGGCGTCGCCCGGCGCTACACGCTCCCGATCGTGCCGCGCGGCAGGAACCAGCGCGCGATGACGATGCCGCCGATCGCCAGCGTGATCGCGTCGGCGACGAAGGCGTAGACCGCATAGGGCAGATCCTGGTGGAACCAGACCGCGTCCGAGATATGCATGTAGAGCGAGGCGCCGACCGCGAACAGCGCCGCGACCTGCACCCGGCTCGCCAGATCGACCACACGGCCCGAGATGGTGAACAGCGCGAAGCCGATCGCGAGCGCGGTCAGCAGGATGACGATGAAGCCGGAGAGCGCGGTCGCGCCCGAGGCCGGCGAGAAGCCGGCGGAATTATAGTGCACCACCGCGATCGGCCCGCG
>CAXTPE010000272.1:0-3481 GCA_964245925.1 uncultured Sphingomonadaceae bacterium | reverse complement strand
CGACGTTCACGTCGAACTGAGCGTCAATTCCGGGTTCGCCGACATCGTGACCGAGCGGTTCGATGCCGGTATTCGGCTCGGCGAAGCGCTTGCCAAGGACATGATCGCGGTGCGCGTCGGCCCGGACCTCCGCATGGCCGTGGTGGGTTCGCCGTCTTATTTCCAGAACCGGCCGATCCCGCAAACACCGCAGGATTTGGCGGCGCACGACTGCATCAACCTGCGCATGCTGAGCGCGGGCGGATTCTACGCCTGGGAGCTGGAAATGGATGGCCGGGAGGTGCGCGTCCGCGTCGAGGGCCAACTCGCGTTCGACAACGTGCACATGGTCGCACGCGCCGCCGTTGCGGGGTTCGGACTGGCGTTTGTTATGGAGGATCAGGTCGCGCCGCAACTCGCGGACGGACGCCTGATCCGTGTTCTGGAGGACTGGTGCGCGCCCTTCGCGGGATATCACCTCTACTATCCAAGCCGCCGCCAATCTTCGGCCGCATTCACGCTCCTAACGGAGGCCCTCCGCTACAGACACTGATCGATCACCGATCGATCGAACGTCACGACCGACCGGTCTGGACACCAGTCGATTACTTCCATCTACAACTCGCGAAGGGCCTGCTCGCTGGAGTCGATATACCGAGCGCGTTGGAGCGAACCGAACCGCCCATATGGGTATTCGTCATGGGCAGGTGCGCTCACGGCATTGAGCTTTGCGATCATGTTGGCATCGAGGTCGATCGCGACGGCCGCCAGATTGTCCTGGAGCTGCTCCAGCGTGCGCGCGCCGATGATGCTCGACGACACGGACGGGCGGTTGTTCACCCAGCTCAGAGCGACCTGGCTGGGGATCGCGCCGATCTCGCGAGCGATCTGCTGAACGATATCGAGGGTTGCCCAGTTCCGCTCCGTCGCGGCGAGCTTGTCGCCGATATAGGCGAACATGGCGTTGCCTTCGCCATACCGCGTCTCCGCACCGTCAAGCTTGTCCTTTCGGGCATATTTGCCGCTCAGGAACCCACCGGCCAGCGGCGACCACGGAAGGAGCCCGATCCCGTTATGGAGTGCTGCCGGAACGACCTCATACTCGATCTCACGACATGCGAGGCTGTATTGCTGTTGCAGCGTGATCGGCACCTGAAGCCCCATCGCGCGCGCCGTCGAGAGAACGAGCTGAAGCTGCCAGCCGGTGAAGTTGGACAGCCCGATATAATGAATTTTCCCCGCGCGGGCCGCCGCATCGAGGAACGACAAGGTCTCCTCGACGGGGGTGAGCGGGTCCCATCCGTGCATCTGATAGAGGTCGATCGCCTCGACACCCAAGCGGCGCAGCGACGTGTTCAGCGCGCGATGAAGATGCGGACGCGACGTCCCTGCATCGTTAACGTCGGGGCCGGTGCCGAACCGGGCCTTGGTTGCGACCACCAGACGACTGGTCGCGTCAGGCCGGCTTGCCCGCCAGCGCCCGAGCAGTTCTTCTGACGCACCGACGCCATAGACGTCGGCGGTGTCGATGATGTTGCCGCCCGCTTCAAGAAAGGCGTCCAGAATGGCGAACGCTTCGTCCTCGGGCGTCTCGGTCCCGAAGCCCATCGTGCCAAGCGTCAGGCTCGATACGGACAGGCCGGAGTTGCCCAGCTTTCGATAGGTCATGGTCATGGATTTCGGCCTTGAATGAGGGTGTGGAGTCGCGCCCCGCCGCTTCGCTGGATCAGGGCGACGCTCATGCTTCGGGCGGCTCAGCCGCGTGCCAGCTTGCTCTGGAAGAACGGAGCCAGCTTGCGCGCCGCCGTATCGGCACCAGGGCCATCGTAGAGGTCCATGTGCGTCGCGCCCGGGATGATGAACAGCTCCTTGTCCCGCGATGCCGCGTTCGCGAGGAGCGCCTTACTGTGCCAGAGTGACCCCGCCTCGCTGCCGGCGATCATCAGCAGCGGCTGGGTGATGAAGGTGTCGGCACCCTCGAAGCCCGTGAACGACATGCCGGTGCTGATGCTGGTCATCAGCATCTGGTTGGTCGAGGTCGGAGAGCGACCACGGTCGGTCAGGTAGTAATCGGCCGCCTCCTGAAGGTCGCGCGGGGCCGACTTGTCGCCGAGGGCGGGAACATAGGGCACATAGACCGGGGCCGCTCCCCCGGCTTCGGCCGTGCGCTGGGCACCGACCTTCGCCAGCGTTTCGAGCATGGCCGAGACCGGGGTGGTGCCATCCCAGCCCTGGCGAGCGGCGGCGCCCGAGTCGATGCCGCTGACGATCGCCAGCGCCTTGATGCGGCGATCGGTCATCGACGCCTTCACCGTGATGCCGCTCCCGGCGCAGACGCCGAGCGCACCGATGCGATCGTCATCGACGTAGGCGAGGGTCGTCAGGTAATCGACCGCGCTGTAGAAATCGACGACGCGCTTCATTGGATCGTCGATGAAGCGCGGCATCCCGCCGCTTGCGCCCTGATGGGCGGCGTCGAAGGCGAGGGTCACGAACCCCTGCTTCGCCATCTTCAACGCGTAGAGACCGGCGGTCTGCTCCTTCACGCCGCCGCCCGGGTGAACCACGACGATCGCAGGATACTTCCGGCGCTCGTCGAAGCCCTTGGGGAGATAGACGTTGCCCGACATGGTGATGCCGTTGTTGTCGAACGCCACGCCACGAACGGTGACCTCGCCGATGTGCGTCGTCAGGCCTGCACGCTGAGGCGTGACAGGTAGCTTGGCCGACGCGCTGGCGGGCACCATCAAGGCCGCGGTCGCAAGCGAGGCACCTAGAATGAGATTGCGGCGACTGAGACCGCGCGGAAACTTGCTCATGGCAAATGCCTTTCTGAAAGATTGGCTGGGCATCACCCGCCGACCAGAACGAGATAGACGTTCTCCCATTCAACGATTAGCCTTTGAAAACTACATGGACCCATTAGCAGGCATGATGAATGAAGCGCGAGGAGATGGCCGACCTGACTGCCTTCCTGGCCGTTGCGGAAGCACGCAGCTTTACGCAGGCGGCGACCAAGCTGGGCATGTCGCAATCGGCGCTGAGCCAGATCGTTCGCCGATTGGAGGAGCGGCTGGGGTTGCGCTTGCTGACCCGGACCACCCGCAGCGTCGCGCCGACCGAAGCTGGCGAGCGACTGTTGCGAACGCTCGCGCCGGCGCTGAACGAACTGGACGCCAGCATCGCCGCATTGAGTGAGCTTCGCGATCAACCCGCTGGCACCATTCGGATCACGGCGGTCGAACATGCCACGGAAGCCATCCTGTGGCCCGTCCTGAAGACGTTCCTGCAAACCTATCCCGACGTAAAAATCGAGGTGGTCTCTGATTATGGGCTCACCGATCTGGCGGCTGACGGCTTCGATGCGGGGGTCCGGCTTGGGGAGCATGTCGACAAGGACATGATCGCTGTCCGCATCGCGCCTGACTTTCGCCCTGCGATCGTTGGCGCGCCTTCCTATTTCGAGCGCAACGAACGCCCGAAGGCGCCGCAAGACCTGGTT
>CAXTPE010000271.1:0-3529 GCA_964245925.1 uncultured Sphingomonadaceae bacterium | reverse complement strand
CGACCGAGCTGATGCCGTTCCGCAAGGCGATGTACCACGCGATGATGGGCGAGAACCTCGACGGCAGGGCGGCCGCCGAGGCCGGGCTCGTCAACGAGGCGGTGCCTCTGGCGGCGCTGAAGGATCGCGTGACCGAGGTCTGCCAGGTGCTGCTGAAGAAGAATCCGTGGGCGCTCAAGGCGACCAAGGATGCGCTGCGCCGGGTGCGCGAGATGACCTACGACAATGCCGAGGATTATCTGATCCGCGCGCAGGAATCGGCGAACAGCTTCGACGCCGACGGGCGCAAGGAGGGGACGCGGCAGTTCCTCGACGAGAAGAGCTACAAGCCGGGGCTGGCCGCCTACGACATCACCAAGCAAAAGGCCTGACGCCCCGGACATGACGATGCGCGAACCGCTTGCCCGCGGCGCGGTCGGTCGGCTGCTGCGGCCGCGATCGGTGGCGATCGTGGGCGCGTCCGCGACACCGGGGGCGCTCGGCCACTCGCTGCTGCGCAACCTCGAGCGCGCGGGCTTCGCCGGCGGCATTCATCTCGTCAACCCGCGCCGCGCCGAGATCGACGGGCGGCCGTGCCTGGCGTCGATCGACGCGCTGCCCGAAGATGTCGACGTGGCGGTGCTGGCGATCCCGCGCGCGGCGGTGCTGGAGACGGTCCGCTCGCTGGCCGCGCGCCGGGTCGGCGCGGCGATCATCTTCTCGGCGGGGTTCGCCGAGGGCGGCGAGGAGGGGATCGCCGAGCAGCGCGAGATCGGCCGGATCGCGGCGGCTTCGGGGATGGTGATCGAGGGGCCGAACTGCCTCGGCATGATAAACTTCGTCGACGACGTGCCGCTGACCTTCGTCGACATGCCGCGACCGCGCGTCCGCGATGGCCGACGCGTCGGCATCGTCTCGCAATCGGGCGCGATGGCGGCGGTGATCGCGACGACGCTGATGGCCAAGGATCTGCCGCTGTCCTACTTCGTCTCGACCGGCAACGAGGCGGCGAGCGGCATCGAGGACTATGTCGACTGGCTGATCGACGATGGCGACACCCAGGCGATCGGGCTGGTGGTGGAGCAGTTCCGCGATCCACGGCGCTTCCAGGCCCTGGCGCGGCGCGCGGGTGCGGCCGGCAAGCCGATCGTGCTGCTGCACCCGGGACGCAGCGCCGCCGCGCGCGAATCCGCCGCGACCCACACCGGCGCGATGGCGGGCGATTACGACGTCATGCGCGTGCTCGTCGAGCGCGCGGGTGTCGTCGTCTGCCGCGAGTTGGAAGAGGTCGCCGATGTGCTCGATCTGGCGGTGCGCTGCGGGCCGATCCGTCCCGGCGCCGCCATCCTCGGCGAATCCGGCGCGTTCAAGGCGCTCGCGCTCGACGTCGCCGAAGACATCGGGCTGGACCTGCCGCCGTTCGACGATGCGCTGAGCCCGAAGCTGCGCGCCGCGCTGCCGGAGTTCGTCGGCGTGTCGAACCCGGTCGATCTCACCGCGCAGGCGCTGGTCGATCCCGATCTCTACCGCCGCACCTTCGATGCGCTGCTCGACGACGACCGGCTCGGCGCGATCATCCTCAGCATCATCCAGACCGACGAGCGGACGGCCGATCGCAAGTTCCCCGCGATCATCGACGCAATCCGGCGGTTGAAGCCGCGAAAGCCCGTGATCTTCACGGGCGTGGACGAGGGCGCGGGGGTGCCGGCGGACTATATCGCCGCGTTGCGCGGTATCGGCGTGCCCTATTTCCCGACGCCGGATCGCGCTTTTCGCGCGATGGCGCGGTGGAGCCGCCGCTCGGCGGGCGAGCCCGCCGCCGCCGCGCCGTTCGCGCCGTTCGCGCTGCCGGAGGATGGCGGCGTCATTCCCGAATATCGCAGCAAGACGCTGCTCGCGCCGCTGGGTATCGCGTTCCCCGCCGGCCGTTTCGTCACCGGCCTCGACGAGGCGGCGGCGGCGGCCGAGGCGATCGGCTGGCCGGTCGTGCTCAAGGCGCAGGCGGCGGCGCTCAGCCACAAGAGCGATGTCGGCGGCGTCGTCCTCAACCTGACGGACGCGGCCGCGCTGGCCGAAGGCTGGGCGCGGCTGCACGCCGATGTCGCGAGCCATGCCCCCGGCGTGCCGCTCGACGGCGTGCTGGTCGAGGCGATGGGTGCGCGCGGGTTCGAGATGATCGTCGGCGGCCGCAACGATCCGGACTGGGGGCCGGTCGTGCTGGTCGGCGCCGGCGGCGTGCTGGCCGAGCTGTTCCGCGACGTGCGGCTGCTCCCCGCCGATCTGGCCGCCGAGGCGATCGTCGCCGAGCTCCACGCGCTCAGGAGCGCTCCGCTGCTGAACGGCTTCCGCGGCGCCCCGCCGCTCGATGTCGCGGCGCTCGCCCGGCTGATCGGCGCGGTCGGTGCCCTGCTCCGCGCGGCGCCGCGGCTGCGCGAGATCGATCTCAACCCGGTGATCGTCTATCCGGCTGGACAAGGCGTCGTCGCGCTGGACGCCCTGATGCTCGCGGCGGCGGCGGGCGACCGCTAAGAGCCGCATAACCGGAATCGGAGGACAGGATGGAACATCTCAACCGGACCCTGGCGGGCATCCGCGCGCGCGGCGCCGCCGGGCTGTTCATCGACGGCGAGTGGCGCGAGGGGCGCGGCGGTGTCGAGCTCGAGGTGGTCGCCCCGCACAATGAGGAGATGCTGCTCCGCTATCGCGAGGCGACGCCCGCCGACATCGACGTCGCGGTCGCCGCGGCGCGCGCCGCGTTCGACAGCGGGCCGTGGCCGCGCCTTTCGCCGCAGGAGCGCGGCGCGGCGCTCCGCAAGGTGGCGGCCGGGCTGCGCGAGCGGCTGTCCGAGCTGGCCGAGGCGTGGACCGGGCAGGTCGGCGCGGTGCTGGGTTTCACCAGGATGGCGTCCGGGCAGTCGCCCGACCTGTTCGATTTCTACGCCGGCCTGTGCGACACCTATCCGTTCGTCGACGAGCGTCGCCGGTCGTCCGGCGGCGTGGCGCGGGTGGTGCAGGAGCCGGCCGGCGTCGTCGCCGCGATCACGCCGTGGAACGCGCCGCTGGTGCTGCTGTGCTACAAGGTCGCCGCCGGGCTCGCGGCGGGCTGCACGATCGTCGCGAAGCCATCGCCGGAAACGCCGATCGACGCCTATATCCTCGCCGAATGCGTCGCCGCCGCCGGGCTGCCGCCGGGCGTGTTCAACATGCTGCCCGCCGGGCGCGACACCGGCGACTATCTCGTCCGCCATCCGGGCATCGACAAGGTCAGCTTCACGGGATCGACGATCGCCGGCAAGGCGATTGCCCGCGCCTGCGCCGATCGGCTGGCGCGCGTCAGCCTGGAGCTGGGCGGCAAGTCCGCCGCGCTGATCTGCGACGATGCGAAGGTCGAGCAGGTGCTGCCGAGCCTCGTGCCCTATTCGATGCCGATCACCGGCCAGGTCTGCTTCTCGCTCACCCGCGTTCTTACCCCGCGCAAGCGCCGCGACGAGTTCGTCGAGGCCTATGTCGAGGCGGTCAAGGGGATCAAGGTCGGCGATCCGTTCGCGGA
>CAXTPE010000270.1:0-3548 GCA_964245925.1 uncultured Sphingomonadaceae bacterium | reverse complement strand
CCTCGAACCTCCTCAAGCGCGCGTTCCGCGAGGTGGCCGTCATCGGCGGGCTGGTCGAGCGCCAGCATCCCGGCAAGCGCAAGACCGGCCGCCAGGTGAGCTTCTCGACCGATCTCATCTACGACGTGCTGCGCCGCTACGAGCCGGATCACCTGCTGATGCGCGCCGCCTGGGCGGACGCGCGCGCGCGGATGACCGACGTCGGGCGGCTCGCGAACCTGCTCGATACGGCGGCGGCGCGGATCGTCCATGTCGATCTGCCGCGGGTGACGCCGCTCGCGGTGCCGGTGCTGACCCTGATCGGCCGCGAGCGCATCGCCACCGGCGGCGCGGACGACGCGCTGCTGATCGAGGCGGAGGCGCTGGCGGCCGAGGCGATGCGCGACGACTGACGACTCCCCGTTCGCCTCGAGCGAGGGGTCGAGCGGTGGCCGCCCGGAGCTGGTTCTGGGCTTCGCTCGAACCGAACGGTTTTCTTTGGGCGGCGGATCGCTATAGCCGCCCCATGGTTCGCTTTTCGTTCGCCGGCACGGAGCTGATGGCGCTGCCGCAGGGCGCGCTCTTCTGGCCGGGCCGCCAAGCGCTGCTGCTCGCCGATCTGCACCTCGAGAAGGCGAGCTTCTTCGCGCGCTTCGGCCAGATGCTCCCGCCCTATGACAGCATGGCGACGCTGGCGGATGTCGCCGCGCTCGCCGCCGCCTGCGCTCCGGCGGAGATCTGGTGCCTGGGCGACAGCTTCCACGATCCGCGCGGCTGCGAGCGGCTGCCGCGCCAGGCGCAGGGCATGCTGCGCGCGCTCACCGCCGCGCATCGCTGGACGTGGATCACCGGCAACCACGATGCGGGCTTCACCGATGCCTGCGGCGGCACGATCGTCGGCGAGGCGCTGGTCGACGGCCTGCTGCTCCGCCACGAGGCCGATCCTCGCGAGACGCGGCCGGAGCTGTCGGGCCATTTCCACCCCAAGCTCCGGCTCACCATCCGCGGCCGGCGGGTCGCGCGGCGCTGCTTCGTGGCGAGCGGGACCAAGCTCATCCTGCCGGCGTTCGGCGCGCTCACCGGCGGGCTGGACGCCGATCATCCCGAGATCGTCCGCGCCGTCGGCCGCCACGCGCAGGCGCTGGTGCCGGTCGCCGACCGCCTGCTGCGCTTCCCGCTGGCGGCCTGAGCCCGTTCGACCGCCCTCATCCGGGCAGTCGGGGATCAGCCGTTCACGAGCACCGGCCGCGGCCGCCACTGGGCCGGGAAATAGCCCTTGAGCGCGGTCACCTTCGGCAGGTCGTTATAGACGATGTACGGATAGTCGGGGTTCCTCGCGAGGAAGTCCTGGTGGTGCGCCTCGGCGGGGAAGAAGCCCCGCGCGCGCTCGATCCGGGTGACGATCGGCCGCTTCCAGACATGGGCGGCGCCGAGCTGGGCGATGTATGCCGCCGCCACCTCGCGCTGCGCCTCCGAGGTCGGGAAGAAGGCGGAGCGATATTGGGTGCCGCTGTCCGGCCCCTGCGCGTCGAGCCGGGTCGGATCGGCGACCACCGAGAAATAGACCCGCAGCAGCGTGCCGTAGCTCACCACGCGCGGATCGAAGGTGACGCGCACCGATTCGGCATGGCCGGTCGTGCCGGTCGAGACCGTCTCGTATCGCGCATCCGCCCGGCTGCCGCCGGCATAGCCCGAGACCGCCGAGGTGACGCCTTTCACATGGCTGTAGACGCCCTGCACGCCCCAGAAGCAGCCGCCCGCGAACACCGCCGTCTCGCTCGCCGCCCGCGGATGCTCGTCGGCGGCCGGCGCCGGCACCTTCACCGCGCCTTCGGCCTTGAGCGCCGGCGCCAGCACCAGCGCGGCCGCGACGGCGGCGATCCCGCCGATCAGGAACGGATTGGACTTCGACATCGGCGCTACTCCCGCGAGACCCTGCCCAAACAGGTACGTCGCGAGCGGAGGTCGGGATGCGGCGCGCGATCCGCAAGCCTCAGCGCAGCGCCGCGCAGGCCGTCTGGATGCGCTCGCACGCCTCGGTGAGCAGCGCCTCGGAGGTGGCGTAGCTCACCCGGAAGGCGGGCTCGACCCCGAAGGCGCCGCCGTGCACCGCCGCCACCCGCGCCTCGTCGAGGAAATAGGTGACGAGCTGCTCGTCGGTGGCGATCGTCCGCCCCTTTGGCGTCGCCTTGCCGATCAGCCCGGAAACGTCGGGATAGACGTAGAAGGCGCCTTCGGGGCGCGGGCAGCGGATGCCGGTCGCCTGGTTGAGCATCGACACGACGAGGTCGCGCCGCCGCTCGAAGGCGGCATTGCGCTCGGCGAGGAAGGACTGATCGCCGTTCAGCGCGGCGGTCGCGGCGGCCTGCGCGATCGAGCAGGGGTTGGAGGTCGATTGCGACTGGAGCTTCGCCATCGCCTTGACGAGCCAGGCCGGCCCGCCCGCGAAGCCGATCCGCCAGCCGGTCATGCTGTACGCCTTGGAGCAGCCGTTCACCGTCAGCGTCCGCTCGTACAGCGACGGGCAGACCTCGGCGATCGTCGCGAACCTGAACCCGCCATAGGTGATGTGCTCGTACATGTCGTCGGCCATCACCATGACGTGGCGGTGCCGCTCGATCACCTCGCCCAGCGCCTTCAGCTCATCGGCGGAATAGGCGGCGCCGGTCGGGTTGGAGGGCGAATTGAGGATCACCCATTTCGTCCGCGCGGTGATCGCGGCATCGAGCTGTTCGGGGGTGATCTTGTAGGCCTGATCGGCGCCGGCCCTGACGAACACCGGGGTGCCGCCGGCGAACTGGACGATGTCCGGATAGCTCACCCAATAGGGCGCCGGGATCACCACCTCGTCGCCGCGGTCGATGGAGGCGACGAGCGCGTTGAACAGCGTATGCTTGCCGCCGACGTTCACGCTCACCTCGGCGGGCGTGTAGGCGAGCCCATTGTCGCGCGCGAACTTGGCGACGATCGCCGCCTTGAGCTCGGCGGTGCCGTCGACATTGGTATATTTGGTCTTGCCCGCCCGGATCGCGGCGATCGCGGCCTCCTTGACGAAATCCGGCGTGTCGAAGTCCGGCTCGCCGGCGGCCAGCCCGATCACCTCGACGCCCTCCTGCTTCAGCGCCAGCACGCGGCTGGTCATCGCGAGCGTGGCGGACGGCTGGATGCGATCGAGCGCGGCGGAGGTCGTGCGCATGGCTTCGAGCTTTCGGTGGCGGACAGGCGCCGCGCCTATAGGCCGGCGCCTCGCTTCACATCAACCGCGCAGCGAGAAGTCCGCGCAGCGCGTTGCCGATCAGGAAGCCGCCGGCGAGATCGTCGCGGGTGAGCTCGGCTTCGGCGGCGCGGCCCTCGGCGATCAGCCGCGCGCGCAGCACGCCCGGCAGCAGCCCGCGCGCCAGCGGCGGCGTCGCGAGCATGCCGTCCCGCGCGACGAACAGGCTGGTGAAGCTGCCCTCGGTGAGGAAGCCCCGGGCGTCCTCGAACAGGACCTCGAACGTCCCGGCCGCGCGCCGGGCCTCGTCGTAGAACCCGCGGTCGCTCGTCTTGTGCCGCAGCCGGAAGTCGGG
>CAXTPE010000269.1:0-3581 GCA_964245925.1 uncultured Sphingomonadaceae bacterium | reverse complement strand
GATGGCTGGAGCCCGCGCAACAGCTCGCGGCGGTTCGCCGGCCAGATCGACCTGCGCACCGCCTTCGCCTTGTCGATCAACACGGTGGCGGCCAGGCTCGGCCAGTCGGTCGGCTTCGACACCGTCGCCGACATGGCGCGACGGTTCGGCATCAGCACGCCGATCGATACCCATCCGGCGATGGTGCTCGGCACCTCCGACGTGCGGCTGGTCGACATGACGCGCGCCTTCGCGTCGGTCGGCGCCAAGGGGGTGATGGTGGTGCCCTATGCGATCCAGAAGGTGACCGCGCCCGGCAACCGCCTGCTGTACCAGCGCGAGCTGCCCGACGCGCGCGTGCTGGTGGCGCCATGGGTCGCCGCCGAGATGACCGACCTGCTCCAGACCGCGGTCAACGTCGGCACCGCGCGCGCCGCGCAGATCGGCCGGCCGGTCGCCGGCAAGACGGGGACGACCTCGTCCAACAAGGACGGCTGGTTCCTCGGCTTCTCGAGCGGGCTCACCACCGGCGTCTGGATGGGGCGCGACGACGGGCGCTCGGTCCCCGGCCTCCAGGGCGGGCACGCGCCGGCGCAGGCGTTCGCGGACTTCATGCGCCAGGCGGTCGCCAACCGGCCGGACGAGGCGTTCGATACCCAGGTGACGCTGCCCGAATGGCAGGTCGAACCGGACGACGAGGCCTATTATGGCGATCCGGACAACGGCGGGCCGGGGGCCGACCCCGGCGGCCCGACCGACGATCGCGGCCAGGGCCAGCTCGTCAGCCCCGACGGCATGCCGGTCGATCAGGCCCCGGTGCAGCGTCCCGCGCGCGGCGCCGACGGCGATCCCGGCATTCCCGCGGACCAGCAGGACGACGGCCAGAACCCCCCGCCCGCACCGCCGCAGACGCTCGACCAGGGCTGGCTGAACGGCGTGCTCGGCCGCTCGGGGCGCGGCGCCCAGCCGCAGCCGGCGCCGCAGCCGCAGCCGGCGCCGCGCTAGAGTCGGATGACATCAGGTGGAATTGCTGTTGTCTCTTCCTCATCCCCGCTCTCTCTTCGTCATCCCCGCGAAGGCGGGGATGACGAGGGGTGAAGCCGAAGTCGTCCAGCTGTAACGCGCTCTCCGGCGTTCGGCGGCCCTGGCCACTCACGCCGGCCAGGCCGGATCGCTTCAGTCCGTCCGCCCCACCCAGTGCAGCGCGGCGCCATGCGTGCGCAGCCAGGCGCGCGAGGGGCGCGGATCGGTGCCGAGCAGCCGCGCGGCGGCGGCATGGAAGGCGGGGCTATGATCCATGTGCAGCCGGTGCGCGACCTCGTGCGCCACCGTCGCGCGGCGCACGCCCGGCGGCGCCAGCACGAGCCGCCAGGAATAGCGGATGTCGCCGGATGGCGCGCAGCTCCCCCAGCGCGAGCGCGGATCGCCGATCGCGACGCGGCCGACCTCGACGCCGGCGCGCGCGGCGATCTCGCGCGTCTCGGCGTCCAGCCGGGCGAGCGCCTCGCGCCGGAGCCAGCGCAGCACGCGCGGGGCGAGGCTCTCGATCGCGCCGCCAACCCGCAGCGACGCGTCGAACCGCGCGGGCGTGCGGGCATGCGCCGCGGCCCAGTCGATGCGCAGCTCCTCGCCCTCGAACGGCAACGTCGCGCCAGGCAGGAACGGCCGCGGCACCGGCAGCCGGGCGAGCGCCGCCTCGATCCAGCCGCGCTGCCCTTCCGCCCAGGCGAGCGCCGAGGCGAGGCTGGCGCGGCGCGGCAGCGTCAGCCGTACCGCCCCGTCGCGCGGATCGACCGCGAGCCGCAGCGCGCGCGCCGACGCGATCCGCCTGACCTCGAGGGCGCGGCTGCGGGTGCCGGCGCGGAAGACCGGCTCAGAGTTCGCGATCGACGACATGGTCCTCGAAATCGCCGACATCGTCTTCCGAGACGGTCCAGCCGCGCACCGACTGGCCGGCGCGATGCACCGACTCGGGATCGCCGCTCACCAGCGGGTGCCAGTCCGGCAGCGGCTCGCCGTCGGCGAGCAGGCGATAGGCGCAGGTCGACGGCAGCCAGTCGAGGCGGCGCGCCTTGGCGGGGGTCAGCCGCACGCAGTCCGGCACATGGGCGTGGCGGTTGCGATAGTCCGAGCAGCGCGCGGTGCGGCGATCGAGCAGGCGGCAGGCGATGTTGGTGGGGACGAGCTCGCCGGTCTCCTCGTCCTCGAGCTTGTGGATGCAGCATTTGCCGCAGCCGTCGCAGAGCGACTCCCACTCGGGGCGGCTCATCTGCTCGAGCCGCTTCTCCTCCCAGAAGCGGCGGGGCGCTATCGCACCCATGCGGCGATCTGCGCGGCGGTGGCGTCGGCGCCCAGGTCGGTCGGCAGCAGCGCGATCGGCGCGCCGTCCGGGCCGAACAGCACCGCCTGGCTCGAATGATCGACGAGATAGCCGGTGGCGCCGGGCGCCGGCGCCTCATGCTGATAGTCGACGCCATATTCGCGCGCGACCTTCGTGATCTCGGCATCGCTCCCCGTCAGCCCGACGAGACCGGGGCCGAACGCGGCGACATATTGCTTCATCACCGCCGGAGTGTCGCGCGCCGGATCGACGCTGATGAAGATCGGCACCAGCCAGGCGGCGCGAGCGGGCGCCTTGGCGGCGAAGATCGCGCGCGCGCGCATCAGCGTCTGCAGCGTGGTCGGGCAGACGTCGGGGCAATAGGTGTAGCCGAAATAGACGATCCGCCAGCGGCCGGCGAAGCTGCGATCGGTGACGGTACGGCCGTCCTGGTCGACCAGCCGGAACGGCCCGCCGATCGCCGCGCCGGCGAGCGGCGGCGGCGAAGCGGCGTGGCGGCCGCAGCCGCCGAGCGCGGCCGGCAGCAGCAGCAGCGCCGCGAGCGGCGGGAAGGCGCGTCCGTTCATGGCGCGGCCAGCCATGCTTTGCTAGGGCGGCGCATGCAAGCGGAGGACGGCGGGATGGCGCGCGGGGCGGACAGGATGCGCGGGCGGATCGGCATCGCCATGCTCGCGGCGCTGGCGGCCGGCATGGGCGCGGGCATGGCGGCGCCCGCCGGCGCGCAATTCTCCGACAGCTATAGTTTCATCAAGGCGGTGCGTGATGCCGATGGCGCCAAGGCCAAGACGATGATCGACGCGCCGGGCTCGACGGTCGTCAACACGCGCGATCCCGCCACCGGCGAGGCCGGGCTGCACATCGCGATCAAGCGGCGCGACATCGCCTGGACCGGCTTCCTGCTCGCCAACCACGCCAATCCCGACGTGCGCGACCGCGATGGCGGCACCGCGCTGCTCGCCGCCGCGCGGATCGGCTATGCCGAGGGCGCGCAGCTGCTGCTCGAGGTCGGCGCCCAGCCCAATCTCGCCAACAACAGCGGCGAGACCCCGCTCATCGTCGCGGTGCAGCTTCGCAACCTCCAGATGGTGCGGCTGCTGGTGAGCGCCGGCGCCGATCCGCGCATCGCCGACCATGTCGCCGGCCAGTCGGCCTATGATTATGCGCGCGGCGATCCGCGCGCCGCCGCGATCGTCCGCCTGCTCGACGCGGCGCAGCCCAAGCCCGCCGCGAAGTCGATCGGGCCGTCGCGATAGATCGGGCG
>CAXTPE010000268.1:0-3587 GCA_964245925.1 uncultured Sphingomonadaceae bacterium | reverse complement strand
CATCAAGCGCGCGATGATCCGGATGCCGGGCGCGCTCGCCGGCGCGGGGCTCGGCGGCACGCGGATGCTCCTCCAGGTCCACGACGAGCTGGTGTTCGAGGTGCCCGACGCCGAGGTCGACCGGGCGCGGGAGGTGATCCGGGGGATCATGGAGAATGCCGCCGAACCACATGTGGCGCTTACCGTGCCGCTGGGCGTCGAGATCGGCACCGGCGCGAGCTGGGGCGCGGCGCATTGATGCCCCCCCATGCCGTCACCCCGGCGCGGGCCGGGGTCCATCTCCCTTGCCGGAACCGACGGCATCTTACGATGGGCCGGGCCTGTACCCCGGCCCGCGCCGGGGTGACGGATAGGCTGGGAGCGATGGTCCGTGGCTGAGCCCGCCATCGGCCCGGCCCCCGCCCCCATCTCCACCGGCCCCGGCGACATCGACACGCTCGCCAGGGGCGGCCGCACCAATTTCTTCGGCTTCCTGCTGCGGCTGGCCGCGCGGCTGCCGTTCCTGTTCGTCGCCGGGCGGATGTACGGCGCCGATGCGCTCGGGCGCTTCGCCTATGCCACCATCATCGTCGAGTTCGCGGGGCAGCTCGCCACGCTCGGGCTCAAGCGCGGCCTCGCCCAGCAGCTCGCCACCACCAGGCGCGATCATGTCGAGGTGGTGTGGGACGGGCTGCTGGTCGGCTGGCTGAGCTCGTTCGTGGCGGCCGCGGTGCTGGTCGCCTTCCCGCGCCTCGTCTTCCCCAACAGCGAGATCAACGGGCTGGACTGGCTGCTGCCGCTCACCATCTTCGCCTGGGCGGGATCGGACATCGCGCTCGCCGGCCTCGCCTATCGCGGCGACATCGGCGCGACCGTCCGCGCCCGCTCGCTGGTCGAGCCGTGGACGATCAGCATCGCGGCGGCCGGGCTGTTCTTCTATTCGCGGCGCGACGGGCTGATCCTCGCCTATGCGCTCTCCGCCGTCGCCGCGCTGGTCGCCTCGCTGTGGCCGCTGCTGCGGTGCTACGGCCCCCCGCGCGGCTGGCGCCCGGAGCCGCACCGGCTCTACGCGATCGCGCAGAGCAACCTGCCGCTGGCCGGCGCCGACGCGATCGAATGGGGCTCGCGCCGGCTCGACATCGCCATCCTCGGGCTGTTCTTCGCGCCCGCGATCGTCGGCATCTATTATGTCGCGCAGCAGGTCGCGAGCCTGCCGCAGAAGCTCAAGACCAGCTTCGATCCGATCCTCGGGCCGGTCATCACCCAGAACCTCGCCGAGGACAACCGCGGCGCGGTCGCCAGGCAGGTCCGCCAGGTCGGCTTCTGGATCATCGCCGCGCAGGTCGGGATCGCGCTGGCGCTCGGCATCCCCGGCCCGGCGGTGATGGGCCTGGTGGGGCCGAGCTTCGTCCACGGCACCGCCGCGCTCGCCGTGCTGCTGGCGGCCGAGGCGGTGGCGGCGACCGCGGTGGTGAGCGAGGCGGCGCTGATCTACATCGCCGCCAAGCGCAATCTCGCCATCTCGGTGGCGATGATCGCGATCCAGATCGGGCTCTCCTATGTGCTGATCGACGCGCTGCGCTGGGGACGGCACGATCTCGTGCCGATGGCGCAGGATGTCGCGAGGAGCCTCGGCGCATGGGCGCCGCCGGAGCTCGCGAACCGGCTGCTCGACGCGAGCCCGGTCGACGATCCGCGCAACGACGCCTTCGCCGCCGCCGGGCCGGCGCTGGCGCTGATCGTCGCGCTGGGGCTGGCGGCGATCGCCAAGGCCGGGCTGCTGCGGCGGCTGCTCGGCGCGCGCGTCTCGGGCTGGCGCTGGGCGCTCGTGCCGGCGGCGGCGGTGGCGGCGGTGGTCGGCTTCGGCGTGGCGTTCCTGCCGGAATGGCTGGAGCTGGCGCTCGGCGTGCCGCTGATCCTCGCCGCCTATGGCGTGGTGATCTGGTACAAGGGCTTCGGCGAGGAGGACCGGCTGCTGTTCCAGTTCGGCGAGAAGAAGCTCGCGGGCGAGGCCAGGCCGGTGATCGCCTGACCGGCGAGGGCGGCTGTTTCTCCATTCGTTGGCGCATGATGATGTCACACCGAAACGGCGCCAGGCGCCGCGTTTCGACGGCGCTCGACACGAACGAAGGTGGTTCAAGCCCAGGTCAGCAGGAGCGAGAGTCGGATGACATCAGCTTTACCCGAAGGGGGAAAACAGCAATTCCACCTGATGTCACCCGGCTCCAGCGAACATCCGCCGTGGTCAGGGCGACGCCCCTACCCCCGCCGGAACGGCCCCATCTCGTCGAGCATGGCCATCTCCTGCTCGACGCCGCGCCGCTCGGCGGCGAGGAAGTCGGACACCGCGCGGCGGAAGCCCGGATTGGGGATATGGTGCGCCGAGAAGGTCGGCACCGGCAGATAGCCCCGCGCCAGCTTGTGCTCGCCCTGCGCGCCGGCCTCGACCCGCGCGAGGCGCCGCGCGATCGCCGCGTCGATCGCCTGATAATAGCAGAGCTCGAAGTGGAGGAACGGCACGTCCTCGCTGCACCCCCAGTAGCGGCCGTAGAGCGCGTCCTCGCCGATCAGGTTGAGCGCGCCCGCGATCGGGCGGCCGCCACGCATCGCGAGGATCAGCAGCACCTTGTCCGCCATCCGCTCGCCCAGCAGCGAAAAGAATGTGCGCGTGAGGTACGGCCGCCCCCATTTGCGGGTGCCGGTGTCCTGGTAGAAGCCCCAGAAGGCGTCCCAATGCGCCTCGGTGAGGTCGCCGCCGGTCAGGTGGACGATGTCGGCCGCTCCTTGCGCCGCCGCGCGCTCCTTGAGGATCGCCTTGCGCTTGCGTGATGCCAGCGCGCCCGCGAAATCGGCGAAGCTCGCATAGTCGGCGTTCGTCCAGTGGAACTGGCTGCCGACGCGGATCAGCCACCCCGCCGCCTCGAACAGCGGCACCTGGGCTTCCTCCACGAAGGTCGCGTGCGCCGAGGAGAGGCCATGCTCGGCGACCAGCGACTCGGCCGCCCCGATCAGCCCGCCCGCGGCCCGCGGGTCGGCGGCGAGCAGGCGCGGCCCGGGCACCGGCGTGAACGGCACCGCGATCTGGAGCTTGGGGTAATAGCTCCCGCCGGCGCGGGCCCAGGCGTCCGCCCAGCCATGATCGAAGACATATTCGCCCTGGCTGTGGCTCTTGGCATAGGCGGGCGCGGCGCCGACCAGCTCGGCCCCGCGCTCGACCAGCAGCGGCAGCGGCTGCCAGCCGGTGCGCGGCGTCGCGCTGCCGGACTCCTCGCAGATCGCGAGGAAGGCATGATCGAGGAACGGGTTGCCGCCGCGCGGCAGCATGTCCCACTGCGCGGCCGGCACCTTGGCGACGCCGCTGCCGACGCGCGCGGTCAGCGCGGCGGCGTCCATCCGGCCTCCGCGTCGAGCGGCACGGCGCCGGCCCGGTCAGGCCGGGCGAACGGCGACGATCGCATCGATCTCGACGGCGGCGCCCAGCGGCAGCGACGGCACGCCGACGGCCGAGCGCGCATGCCGCCCCGCCTCGCCGAACACGTCGGCCATCAGCTCGGACGCGCCGTTGGCGACCTTTGGCTGATCGGTGAAGGCGCTCGTGGAGGCGACGA
>CAXTPE010000267.1:0-3603 GCA_964245925.1 uncultured Sphingomonadaceae bacterium | reverse complement strand
TAGAGGCCGTTCATCAGCCGCAGCGGCTTGAACTGGTCCTCGGTCAGCTCGCCCGAGAGCCGCCGCGCGACCTGGTCGCGGAACTCGGCGACGCGGGCATCGACGAGCGCCTGGTCATATTGGTCGTAGCGGTACATGGCCTAGCCCTTCACGATGGCAAGCGAGGGGCGGATGGCGAGATCAGCGCGCACCGTCGGCCCGGCGCCACGGACGCGGTCCTTGATGTGCGCCGGGATCGGGCCGTCGGGCGTCGCGTCGGCCTCGACGAGATAGGGCGCGTTCACCCGGCGCGCGCGCTCCTCGGCAGCGAGCAGCGGCTCGCCGCCGGCGCCGACGTCGACCGCCTCGGCGAGGTGGCGCGACCAGCCGCCGCCGGTCCACCAGACGACATCGCCGGTCGCCAGATCATTGCCGGTCGCGATCTTCATGCCAGCGCATCCTCGGCGCGCCTGGCGAGCGCGAGGAGCCGGTCCTCCGCGTCGGACAGCCGCACCACCTCGCCGACGACGATGATCGCCGGGCTCTTCACATCCTCGCGACCCACCATCCCGCCGAGATCGGCCAGCAGGGTGCGCAGCGCGCGCGCGCCCGCCATCGTGCCGCGCTCCAGCACCGCAACCGGCATCGAGGGATCGACGCCGTCCGCCATCAGCTTGTCGGCGATCGCTCCGGCGGTGGCGAGGCCCATGTAGATGACGAGCGTGCGACCCTTGCCGGCGAGCCCCGACCAGTCCTGCTCCGACAGCCCCTTGCACTGGCCGGCGACGAAGGTGACCGCGCTCGACCAGTCGCGATGCGTCAGCGGCAGCATCGCGTCGGCAGCGCAGCCGAGCGCGGCGGAGACGCCGGGAACCACCTCCACGGGACAGCCCGCCGCGCGCGCGGCCTCGACCTCCTCGCCGCCGCGCCCGAACACGAACGGATCGCCGCCCTTCAGCCGCACCACGATCGATCCCGCGCGGACATGTGCGATGATGAGCGCGTTGATCGCGTCCTGCGGCAGCGTGTGGCGCGCGCGCCGCTTGGCGACCGAGATGCGCTGGGCGTGCGCCGGGGCATGATCGAGCACGCGCATGTCGATCAGCCCGTCGTGGACGACGACGTCGGCGCCGCGCAGCGCATCGACCGCGCGCAGCGTGAGCAGCTCCGGATCGCCCGGACCCGCGCCGACGAGGATGACGCGCCCGCGCGCCTGGGGATCGAGGAGGCTGGCCATGCCGCAGGAGATGGTGCCACCGGCGCGCGCGCGCAATCTAGGGATGCTTCGGGCGCTGCTAGAGAAGCTTTCGCGGGCGGGCGGCGAGGATTGACGCGCCCGGTGCCGCGGGCGCAGGCTGACGCGAGACGAGGGCGGGAGAGCGGGTGGTGGGCGATGCTGGCACGGTGCGGTACACGAATGTCGCGATCCTCCTGCACTGGGCGATCGCCGCGCTGATCCTGTTCAATCTCACCACCGGGCTCACCTTCGAATATATGTCCGAAGGCCTCGAGGACGCGCTGGTGCCGTTCCACATCTCGTCGGGCATCAGCGTGCTGGCGCTCACCATCGTGCGGATCGGCTGGCGGCTGACCCACCGTCCGCCGCCGCTGCTGCCGATGGCGGCGTGGGAGCGCGGCCTGGCGCATGCCATCCACTTCCTGCTGTACCTCGCGATGATCGCGCTGCCGATGACCGGCTGGGCGATGATCTCGGCGCACGTGTCGCCGCCGCCGCCGGTCCAGGGCGCGCCGGCGCCGCCGCCGCACCGACCGCTGATCTGGGGCGTGCTCCCGTTGCCGAAGCTCGCGCCGATCGCGAAGCTCGGCGAGGGACCGGGTGGCGAGACCCGGCTCAAGGAGACCCACGAGACGTTCGAGACACGGCATTATTATGGCGGGCTGGTGCTGCTCGCGCTGTTCCTGCTGCACGTCGCCGGCGCGCTCAAGCATCAGTTCGTCGATCGGCGCCGCGAGTTCGGGCGGATGGGCGTCGGGCGGGCGGAGACGGCGTGATCGCCCTCGTTACGCCGTTCCCGATCGACTAGCCGTCCCGCAACCCCACGCCGATCGAGGCGCGCGCCTGCTCGCTTTCCGAGGAAACCACCGGATAGGCGCAATAATCGGCGGCGTAATAGGCGCTCGGCCGGTGGTTGCCCGAGAGGCCGATGCCGCCGAACGGAGCGGCCGAGGAGGCGCCCGTCGTCGGCCGGTTCCAGTTGACGATGCCGGCGCGGATGTTCGCCCAGAAACGGTCGTAGAGCTGCGGCGATCCGCCGACCAGCGCCGCCGACAGCCCGAAGCGGGTGTTGTTCGCCTCCACCAGCGCGGCGTCGAAATCGGGCACGCGGATCAGCTGGAGGACCGGGCCGAACAGCTCCTCGTCGGGGCGGCTGGCGATGCCGGTGACGTCGATCACGCCGGGCGTGAGGAACGGGCGCGCCGCGATCGGCCGCCGCATGTGGATGAGCGGGCGGCCGCCCTTGAGGATGAGATCGAGGAAGCCCTCCTCGAGCTGGTCGGCCGCCTCGTTGTCGATCACGGGCCCCATGAACGGCGTCGGCAGGCTGTGCGGCTCGGCGATGATGATGCGATCGACGAGCTTGGCGAGCGCCGCCAGCAGCGGCTCGTGCTCGCCGTCCTTCACGATCAGGCGCCGCGCCGCCGTGCAGCGCTGGCCGGCCGACAGGAACGCCGACTGGGCGACGATCACGGCGGCGGTGTGGATGTCGCGCATGTCCCAGACGATCAGCGGGTTGTTGCCGCCCATCTCCAGCGCGAGCAGCTTGTTCGGGGTCGGCCCGAACTGCTTGTGCAGCGCGACGCCGACGCGCGCCGAGCCCGTGAACAGCAGCCCGTCGACATCCGGATGCGCGGCGAGCGCGCGGCCTTCCGCGGCGCCGCCGGCGAGGAAGCGGATGCAGCCCTGCGGCACGCCCGCCTCATGATAGCAGTCGACCAGGAAGGCGCCGCTGGCCGGCGTCTTCTCGGACGGCTTGAAGACCACCGCGTTGCCGGCGATCAGCGCGGGGACGATGTGGCCGTTGGGCAGATGCGCGGGGAAATTATAGGGCCCCAGCACGGCGAGCACGCCATGCGGCTTGTGGCGGAGCGCGCTGCGGGCGCCGAGCGCGCCCTCGAGCTTGCGCTGCGCGGTGCGCTCGGCATAGGCGGCGATCGAGATCTCCACCTTGTTGACGACGCTCTCGACCTCGCTGCGCGCTTCCCACAGCGGCTTGCCGGTCTCGCGCGCGATCAGGTCGGCGAACGGTTCGGCCTTGGCGCGGACGACGTTGGCGAAGCGGCGCAGCGTCTCGAAGCGGTAGACCGAGGGGCGCGACGCCCATTCCGGCCATCCTCCCCGGGCAAGCGTGACCTCCGTATCGGCGTCGCCGGGCTCGCCTTGCCATACTATCGCGCCAGTCGCCGGCTCGGTCGAGATCAATTGCGCCATAGGTTCGGACGGGTCCCGAGTTGGTTGCGCCACCAGCATTTTTCACCGCTCTTGGTCAAGCGGTCATGGCGTCGCCCATCCGACGGATCGCCTCGACTTTGGTGTCGAAGGCTCGCCAGTCATCCTGTTCGGCGATCGGCGCCCAGATCGCCTCGACTTCGTCGATCAGCATC
>CAXTPE010000266.1:0-3607 GCA_964245925.1 uncultured Sphingomonadaceae bacterium | reverse complement strand
CATGGACTTGCGCTCGGCGCCCATCATCACCTTGTCCTTGGCCTCCTCGAACTCGCGCATCGCGACGAGCCGCTTGGACTTGCGGGCGGCGAGCAGCGCCGCCTCGTTGACGAGGTTGGCGAGATCCGCGCCCGAGAAGCCCGGCGTGCCGCGCGCGATCGTGCGGGTATCGACGTCCGGCGCGATCGGCACCTTCTTCATGTGGACCAGCAGGATCTTCTCGCGGCCCTCGATGTCCGGGCGCGGCACGATCACCTGGCGATCGAAGCGGCCCGGGCGGAGCAGCGCCGGATCGAGCACGTCGGGCCGGTTGGTGGCGGCGACGATGATGATGCCCTCATTGGCCTCGAAGCCGTCCATCTCGACGAGGAGCTGGTTGAGCGTCTGCTCGCGCTCGTCATTGCCGTTGCCGAGGCCGGCGCCGCGATGGCGGCCGACCGCGTCGATCTCGTCGATGAAGACGATGCAGGGCGCGTTCTTCTTGGCCTGCTCGAACATGTCGCGCACCCGGCTCGCGCCGACGCCGACGAACATCTCGACGAAGTCCGAGCCCGAGATGGTGAAGAAGGGGACGCTGGCCTCGCCGGCGATGGCGCGCGCGAGCAGCGTCTTGCCGGTGCCCGGCGAGCCGACCAGCAGCGCGCCCTTGGGGATCTTGCCGCCGAGACGGGCAAAGCGGCTCGGATCCTTGAGGAAATCGACGATCTCCTGCAATTCCTCGCGGGCCTCGTCGATGCCGGCGACATCGTCGAACGTGACCTTGCCCTGCTTCTCCGTGAGCATGCGCGCGCGGCTCTTGCCGAAGCCCATCGCGCCCGAGCCGGCGTTCTTCTGCATCTGGCGCATCACGAAGAAGGCGATCGCCATGATGCCGAGGAACGGCAGCGACTGATAGAGCAGGATCATCCAGAAGCTGGTCTGCTCCTCGGGCCGCGCGCGGAACCGCACGCCCTTGTCGGCGAGGCGCTGGACGAGCTGCGTGTCGCCCGGCGAATAGGTGCGGAAGACGCTGTCGTTGTTGAGATGGCCGCTGACCGCCTCGCCGGAGATCTCAACATCCTTGACGCTGCCGTCGTCGAGGCGCGCCAGGAAGTCCGAATAGCCGATCGCCTCGCCGCCGGCGGTGCGGGCGCCCGCGTCGAACATCGAGAGGAACAACAGGCTGGCGAGCACGATGCCGATGCCGATCAGCAGGGTGCGCGACCATGGATTGTTGCTCTGGGGTTCCTTGTCGTCGCTCATGCCCGCTCCGGAAATCTCGCCGTCGGCAAGATAAGCACTCGCGGGTTAATGACAATCCACCTTCCGGGCCATCTTCAGATGCGGTCCGCCGAGGTTTGGCGGCGCGCGGGCGCGCGCTCCAGCAGCCAGGGCGGGCCGGGGCTGGCCTTGACACGGCCAAGCGTCGCGTGGCGGCCGGCGGCGAGCCGCAGCACGAAGCCGTCGAGCCGGTCGCGCGGCCAGTCCGGCCCGGCGAGCAGGACGATGGCGCGCTCGACGAGCCGCCGCCGGGTGTCGTGGGGAAGGGCGGCGGCATCGATCTCGACCGTCCCGTCGCGCGCGGCCGCGCGCTCCCGCCAGCAGCGCTCCGCCAGCCATTCGAGCGCGGCGTCCGCCTCGGCGAGCGTGGCGGCGGCGCGCGCGAGCCTGGCGCTCTCCAGCCACGGCGTCCGCGCCAGCAGCGCGCGCGCGTGCGTCCGATCGAAGCGCGGATCGGCGTTGGACAGATCCTCGACCGGCGCCACCCCGGCGCGCGCGCAGATCGCCAGCAGGTCGGCGCGCGGCCAGTCGAGCAGCGGGCGCAGCAGGATCGGGCCGTCCAGCGGAGGGTCGCGCCGTTCGTCCATGCGGGCGAGGCCGCGCACCCCCGATCCGCGTGCCAGCCGCATCAGGATCGTCTCGGCGACATCGTCGCGCTGGTGCGCGGTCAGCAGCCAGCGCGCCGGGCACCAGCGGAAGAGCGCATCGTAGCGCGCCGCGCGGGCCGACGCCTGCGGCCCGCCCCGGACGCGGCCGACCGCGATCGCCAGCGTGGCGTGCGGCACGCCGAGCGCGGCGCACAGCGCGGCGACCCGCGCGGCTTCCGCCGCCGCTTCCGGTCGCAGCCCATGATCGACGGTGGCGGCGACGACGGCGCCGGGCCGCGCCGTCGCCGCCAGCAGGAGCAGCGCGGTGCTGTCCGCGCCGCCGGAGACCGCGACGGCGAGCGGCGCGTCGGGCGGGCAGCCGAGCCGCTCCAGCGTGCCGGCAAACTTAGCGGCGAGCGCGGGGTCGACGTCTCCGGCGGCCTCGACCGTCTCAGCCGCCGCAGCGCGCATCCGTCTTGGCCTGCGCGACCTTGGCCTTGAGGCTGTCGAGCGCCTTGGCGCCGTAGACGTCGTCGAACTCGGTGTAGACCTTGCAGGCGTCGGCCGGCTTCTTGAGCTTCATCAGCGACTGCCCCAGGAAATAGAGGCTGTCGGGCGCGCGCTCGCCGCGCGGCATCTTCTTGTAATTGGTGTAGAAGGCGTCGGCGGCGAGGCCGGGCTTGCCCTCGTCGAGATAGGCGCGGCCGAGCAGGTTCTGCGCATAGCTCGCGCGCCGGCTGTCGGGATATTTGGCGACGGTCGCCTTCAGCGACGCCTCCGCCTCGGCATATCGGCCGGCGGTCCACAGCCGGTAGCCCGCCATATAGGCGTCCTCCCCGGCATCGCCCGTCGACGGCGCGGGCGCGGCCGCGTCGATCGAGGTGTCGACGTCCGCGCTGATGCGCGTCTTCGGCGGCGTATCGCGCGGCGGCGGGGCGGCATCCGCGCCGCCGGCGGGCGCCGGCCCGGCGCCCTTCTCGAGCGCGGAGAGGCGGTAGTCATAGTCCGCCTTGAGCCTGGTCATCTGGTCGTCGAGCTGGCGCTGCTTATAGCCCTGCTGCTCGATCTGGCCGGTGACATCCGCGACCGACTTCTCGAGCGCATCGACGCGCGCGGTGAGATCGGCGACCGGCGAGCTCGCCGGCGTGCCGGTCGCGGACGGCGGGGCGATGCCCGGCTGGATGTCGGCCTCGATCGTCTCGCCGGCGCCGCCGGGGAAGACCTTGCGCTGTACCGCGCGCAGCTCCTTCTCGAGCCGGGCGACGCGGGTGTCGATCGTGCCGCCGCTGTCGCTCTGCGCGAGCACCGGCGCGGCGAGCGCCGCGAGGATCAGGAGGATCGTCCGTTTCTGCTTCATGCCGCCGCCCGTGCGCATCGTTGCCCGCCGGAACAATGCCATGCGCGCGCGCCCCTGTCGCCAGGATTAAGCGCCGCCGCCCCGGCTGCCATGGCGACGGTGCCGGCGGTGGTGGCGGGAGCGCGCGGGCGACGGCGCCGGCACGACGGCTGGCGCGGGCGGCGCGATGGCCTTGGCCGGTGCGGGGGCCGGTGCGGGGGCGGGCGCGGCGGCGACGGCCGCCACCGGCGGCGGCGCGGCAGCGATGCCCGCGGCGAGCCGCGCGCGATCGTCCGGCCCCTCGCCGCCGAGCGTGCCGCTCCGCCAGATGCCATAGCCGATCACCAGCAGCAGCGCGAGCACCGCGGCGACGAACGCGAGCGAGCGCGGCGGCAGCCGCGAGGGAACGGCTGGCCCGAACGGC
>CAXTPE010000265.1:0-3616 GCA_964245925.1 uncultured Sphingomonadaceae bacterium | reverse complement strand
CGGGCTGGCAAGGGAGCCTCCCGTCATCTGCGCCGCGAGGGCCGCGTCCCCGCCGTGATCTACGGCGGCAACAAGGAGCCTGCGACGATCCACCTTGCCGAGCGCGAGCTCGTCAAGGCGCTGTCGAGCGGGCATTTCATGAATTCGGTGGTGATGGTCGGCGCCGACCGCACGCTGCCGAAGGATGTCCAGTTCCATCCGGTCAACGATCGCCCGCTGCACGTCGACTTCCTGCGCATCGGCGAGCATTCGTCGGTCCATGTCGAGGTGCCGGTGCGCTTCACCGATGAGGAGGAGAGCCCCGGCATCAAGCGCGGCGGCGTGCTCAACATCGTCCAGCACGAGCTCGAGCTGGTCTGCGACGCGGCCGAGATCCCGGACGAGATCCTGATCTCGCTCGCCGGGCTCGACGTCGGCGAATCGATCCACATCTCGGCGGTGACGCTGCCGGAGGGCGCCCGATCCGCGATCGAGGACCGCGACTTCACCATCGCCACGCTGGTCGCCCCGTCCGCGCTCAAGAGCGCCGAGGGCGGCGAGTTCGGCACCGAGGGCACGACGAGCGGCGAGTAGGCGGCTCCGTCATGCCGCCGCGGGCCGGCCTCCCCTGCGGCAGGGTAGCGCGCCAACTCCCGAGATTCCGGCCTTCGCTGGGGTGACGACCAAGGGGGGTCTCGATGCAGCTCTGGGCGGGCCTCGGCAATCCCGGCGCGGAGCATGCCCGTCAGCGGCATAATGTCGGCTTCATGGCGGTCGACGCGATCGCCGCGCTGCACGGTTTCGATCCCTGGAAGCGCGCCTTTCAGGGCTGGGCCACGGCGGGGCGGATCGGGGGGACGCGCATCCTGCTGCTCAAGCCGGCGACCTTCATGAACGAGAGCGGCCGCGCGATCGGCGAGGCGGCGCGCTTCCACAAGCTCGACGCCGGCGCCGTGACGCTCTTCCACGACGAGCTCGATCTGGCGCCGTTCAAGGTCAAGGCGCGGATCGGCGGCGGCACCGCCGGGCACAACGGGCTGCGCTCCGCCGAGGCGCATCTCGGCAACGGCTTCCGCCGGGTGCGAATCGGCATCGGCCACCCCGGCCACAAGGATCGGGTGACCGGCCACGTCCTCGGCAACCATGCCAGGTCCGAGGAGGATGCGCTCGCCGCGATGCTGGGCGCGATCGCGGCGGAAGCGCCGTGGCTGGCGGCGGGCGGCGAGGCGCGCTTCATGAACGAGGTGGCATTGCGCCAGCAGCCCTGAGACTGTCACATGAACGTCATCGAGCCGGGCGAGGCTGGCGCGATGGCCGACGCTCCCGCTCCAGACCCGCCCGCGGGCTCGCCCGCGGCGGCGATGCTCCAACCCGGCCTGATCTGGGCCTGCGCGCGGGCCGGCGGCGGCGAGCTTCGCCTGAACGAGGATGGCGAGCCACCCGCCGGCGCCGGCTTCCGCTGGCTCCACCTCAACCTCGCCGACCAGCGCAGCCACCGCTGGATCGAGCGCGGCGGGCTCCTCCCGCCCGCCGCCCGGGCGCTGTTCCTGGGGCACGAGCTGGCGCAGCGGCCGGTGGTCGCGGACGGCGCGATCGCGCTGGTGGTGCATGATTTCGAGCGCGAGTTCGACCGGCTGGAGACCGGCCGCATCGGTGCGCTGCGGGTCGCCATCGCCGGCGAGGTGATGCTCACCGGGCGCTATCACGCGCTGCGCTCGGCCGATCTCGTGCGCCAGCGCATCCTCGGCGGGGCGCCGCTCGACCGCCCCATCGCCGCGCTCGACCTCGTGCTCTCGAGCGTGATCGACACGATCGCCAGCCGGGTCGCCGACATCGCGAGCGAGCTGCTCGCCGCCGAGGACGAGCTGGTCGCGGGAGCGGAGGCGGCGGAGACGCGCGAGCTGGTGACGCTGCGGCGGCTCTGCACACGGCTCCACCGCATCACCGGCGAGCTGCTGCTGACCATGCGCCGGCTCCAGGCCGAGCCCGCCGCGCCGGACGAGCTGGGCGCGGTCGCGCGGCGCTGCGCCGACCGGCTGACCGCGATCGACGGCGACATCGCGAGTGCGCAGGGCCAGCTCCGGCTGCTCCGCGACGAGCTCGATCTGCGCGCCGCGCAACGCACCAACCAGAACATCTACATGCTCTCGATCCTCACCGCGCTGATGATGCCGGCGACGCTGGTGACCGGCTTCTTCGGGATGAACACCGGCGGCCTGCCGCTGGCGAGCGGCGGCGGCGATACGGTGGTGGCCACGGTCGTCGCGGTCGCGGCGTCGGCCGGCACCTATCTGGCGCTGAAGGCGATGGGGCTGACGCGGCGATAGGCCCGGGAAGTCGGCTTTGCCTGCTTCTCGTCATCCCCGCTTTCGAGAGCGGGACACCGCCGATCGACGATGCCGGCTCGGCTCAGCCCCACAGCGCCTCGCGGTAGCGCGCGAAACACCGCTCGCCGCACCGGAGCCGGATCAGCGCGCCCTCCGCGATCGCGGTCGCACGGCGGGCATCCTCTTCGATCAGCGGGCGCAGCGCCTCGCGGTTCCAGTCCTCGCTGTGCTTCACGTCGAGAACGGCGTGGAGATCGAAATAGCGCCGCTCGCGCTCGCTGAGGCCGATCCGGCGCAGGCCCCTGGCGACATGCGCCGAGCGGCCGGGCGCGGTCAGCTCGATCACGCCGAGCGCGCCGACCGAGTGCCAGGCATAGCGCCGGGTCGTCGCCAGCGCGGTCATCGCATTGGCGAGCGACAGGCTCTCCCACACCGTCGTCCCGATCGCCGGCTCGACCGCCAGCGTCTCGACCAGCGTGTCGAGCATCGGGCCGTGCATGCCCCTGGCATTGCCGCGCCCCATCTCGTCCCAGTAATTGCGCGCGAGCTCCAGCTTGGCACGCGCCGGCAGCTTGACCTGTGTATAGGCGACCAGATCATCGAACCCCGCCTCGCCGGCCGCCTCCTGCTCGAAGAACCAGCGCAGCTCGTCGCGGCTGGCCTGCTCGGCGAGCCATGGAAAGAGCGCATCGCCCTGCCCCGGCCCATGCTGCTTCAGCTCCTCGAACCAGGCGATGAACCCGTCGGCGTCGGTCGGCGCCCGGGCGGCCTCGTCGCGCACCTCGGCGCGCACCTCTTCCACGAAGCCGCCTTCCAGCCGCAGCATCACCTGCTCGCGGTCGAGCGCCTTCTGCCAGTCGGCGCTCGGGAAGGACGGCGTCAGCCGCTCGCGGTTCCAGTTCGCGAGGCGGCGCTGGAAGCGATCGTTCAGGAATTGAGAGGCGCCGTTCCCCGGCGCGCCCAGCGGAAAGCTGGTCGCCATGCGCAAACCCTTGAAGAGAGATGTGTGGCCGGGAAACCATCGTCGGCCGACGCGGGTTCCGGGGAATCATCCTGATGGAGATCAGCCGTCCCGCCGCGGGTCAGCTCATCGGGGATTGGCCTTGAGCCAGGCCAGCACCTTGTCCGGCGCGGTCTCGCCATAGGGATCGTCGTCGAGGCCCTGGTCGTTGATGCCGGGCTCCTCGAACCAGGCGACGATCCTGCCATCGTCGGCCACCATCGCATAGCGCCACGAACGCTCGCCGAAGCCGACATGGTCCTTGCGGATCAGCATGCCCATGCGCCGCGTGAAATCGGCCGAGCCGTCG
>CAXTPE010000264.1:0-3632 GCA_964245925.1 uncultured Sphingomonadaceae bacterium | reverse complement strand
CCGTGCCCAAGGTGCGCGTGATCGACGAGGACGGCGAGAATCTGGGCGTGATGTACACGCGCGAGGCGATCGAGCAGGCCGCCGAGGTCGGGCTCGATCTGGTCGAGGTCTCGCCCAACGCCGATCCGCCGGTCTGCAAGTTCCTCGATGTCGGCAAGTTCAAATATGAGGCGCAGAAAAAGGCCAATATCGCCCGCAAGAGCCAGAAGACGCAGGAGATCAAGGAGATCAAGATGCGTCCGAACATCGACGACCACGACTATGACACCAAGATGAAGAAGGTGTTCGAGTTCATCGGCGAGGGCGACAAGGTGAAGTGCACGCTGCGCTTCCGCGGCCGCGAGCTGGCGCATGGCCAGCTCGGCATGAAGGTTCTCCAGCGCGTCCAGGCGGACACCGCCGAGGTCGCCAAGGTAGAGCAGTTCCCGCGCATGGAAGGCCGCCAGATGCTGATGGTGCTCGCGCCGAAATAGCGGCTTTCGACCATTCGCACGGAGACGTAACGCTTCGGGGCGAACGCATCCGACGTGGGATGACGGGCCGCTATCGCCATTACACGCGGGCAATGTCATGACCAGAGCGTCAGGCTGCCGTCCGCGTGATGCGGGTGGGCCGTGGCGGAGCTCGCATGAAGACGATCGTCCTTCAGACGTTCCGGACCGATCACATTCCGGAATGGCTGCGGCGCTGCCTCGCCAGCGTCCGCGGCTGGGCGCTTGCGCAGGGTTACGAATATGCGTTTCGAGGCGACGAGATGTTCGCGCTCTGCGGCGACGCCTATCTGCGGGCGGCGGGCGGCGACAAGCGCACGATCACCAATCTCGTGCGCCTGGAATGGATCAGGGCGTCTCTCGCGGCGGGATATGATCGCGCTATCTGGCTCGATGCGGATACCTTCGTCTTCGATCCCGACCGCTTCGACCTCGACGTCCGCAACGGCTATGCCTGCGCGAAGGAAGCCTGGGTCTATCTGAGGGCGGGACGCCCGATGGTCCTGCACGGCATCCACAACGCGGCGCTCGTCTTCGCCGGACATCATCCCGATCTCGACAGGATGATCGATCTCGTCCGCTACGTCGCGGCGACACGCCCGATCGAGGAGAGCCTTCAGGTCGGCGTCAGGCTGCTGACCGGGCTTCACGCCGGCTTCCGGTTCCCGCTCCTGACGCAGGTCGGCATGCTCGGGCCGGACATGGTCCGCTCGCTGGCGCGGGGAAGCAGGTCGCTGCCGCGGCACTTCGCGCGCGAGAACGGCGCGCCGATCAGGGCAGCCAATCTCTGCTGGTCGCATCGCGACGGCCTCCACGCCGGCATCATCGATCAGGCGATGCAGCGGCTGGAGCAATCGAGCGGCGATGTCATCAACCGCTTCCTCGATCCCGATGCCGCGGTGCCGCTGCTCGTCCCGGCGCCGGGATCCTGGGCTCGACCGCTGGCGCCGGTGCCATTGGGGCGGCGGGTCAGGCGCCTCGTGCCGCGCCCGATGAAGGACATCGTGCGCAGGTTGACGCCCGTTCGATGACGTCGTTCGGGAAGCCTGGCGAGCGCGGGCGCCGCATCGACGCCCGCCGTCACGCCGCCAGCGCCGCCTCCGGCGCGGCGCCGGCCGCCTCCAGCAGGCGGCGCTCCAGCGTCTTCAGCCGCGCGCCCGCCATCAGCTTCTCGCCGGTCAGGTCGGTCAGGTAGAAGGTGTCGACCGCGCGCTCGCCATAGGTGGCGATGTGGGCGGAGTGGATCGTCACCTTGCTCTGGAAGAGCGCATAGGCGAGCGCGTTGAGCAGCGCCGGGCGGTCGCGCGCCGCCACCTCGATCACGGTGAAGCGGTTCGACGCCTTGTTGTCGACCAGCACCGCCGGCGCGATGTCGAAGGCGTCGGCGCGGATGCGCGGAGCGGGCTTGGCGGCGAGCCGGTCGGCGATGCGGTGGCGATTGGCGAGCGCGTCCTCGATCGCGATCGCGAGCCGCCGGAGCTGCGAGGGATCGTCGAACGGGCGGCCGAACGGATCCTGCACCAGCAGATTGTCGATCGCCATGCCGTCGCGGGTGGTGTGGATGCGCGCGTCGATGATGTTGCCGCCGGCGAGATGGATGCCGGCCGCGAGCCGGTAGAACAGGCCGGGATGGTCGGACGTGTAGATGGTGACGCGGGTGGCGCCACGGGCGGCGTCCGCCTGGGTGACGACCGAGAGCGGGCGCGATTCGGCGTCGGCGCGATCGATCTGGCGGGCGTTGCCCTCGAGCAGCGCGAGCGGCTCGGCGATGACATAGCTGTCCGGCAGGCGGCGGCGCAGGCGGGCGAAGCGCGCCTCGTCCCAGCCGAGCGCTTGCCCGAGTGCCTCCAGCTTGGCGGCGACGCGCTCGGTGCGGCCGCGTTGCTTGTGGCCGAGCCGGAGCACCTCCTCGGCGGCCTCGTAGAGCTGGCCGAGCAACTGGCCCTTCCAGCCGTTCCACACCCCCGGGCCGACCGCGCGGATGTCGACGATGGTGAGCAGCAGCAGCAGCCGCAGCCGCTCGGGGCTCTGCACCACCTCGGTGAAATCGAGTATCGTCTTGAAGTCCGAGAGATCGCGCTTGAAGGCGGTGGCGGACATCAGCAGGTGGTGGCGCACCAGCCAGGCGACCGTCTCGGTCTCGGCCGGGGTGAGCCCGAAGCGCGGGCAGAGCTTGTAGGCGACCTCGGCGCCCAGCGTCGAATGATCGCCGCCTCGCCCCTTGGCGATGTCGTGGAGCAGCACCGAGACGTAGAGCACGCGGCGCGACAATATTCGCGGCATCACCTGCACGGCGAGCGGATGATCCTCGGCGAGCTCGCCCTTCTCGATGCGCGAGAGCAGGTCGATCGCGTGGATCGAATGCTCGTCGACGGTATAGTGATGATACATGTCGAACTGCATCTGCGCGACGACGCGGCCGAAATCCGGCACGAAGCGGCCGAACACGCCCGCCTCGTTCATCCAGCGCAGCACCGTCGCCGGGCGGCGCGGCGAGGTGAGGACATCGAGGAACAGCGCGTTGGCGCGGGGATCGGTGCGGACCTTGTTGCCGATCAGCCGGGCGTCGCGGTTGGCCTGCCGCATCGTCTGCGGATGGACCTCGAGCATGTTGCGGTCGGCGAGCGCGAACAGCTCGATCAGCCGCACCGGATCGTCGCGGAAGAACAGGTCGGACGGCGCCGAGAGCCGGCCGCGATCGAGCGCGAACCCGGCGAGCTTGCGCGGGCGACGGCGCAGCACGGGCAGCGCGTAGCGGCGGCCGCGGCCGGCGAACTCCTCGTCGAGATGCGCGAGGAAGACGCCGGTGAGATCGCCGACCTGCTTCGCGATCAGGAAATAATGCTGCATGAACCGCTCGACCGCCGAACGGCCGGGGCGATCGGCATAGCGCATCGCCGCCGCGACCTCGCGCTGGAAGTCGAACGTCAGCCGCTCCTCGGCGCGGCCGGCGAGCAGATGGAGATGGCAGCGCACCGCCCAGAGGAAGCTCTCGGCCTTCTGGAACTGGCGCAGCTCGACAGGCGTCAGCAGCCCGGCATCGACCAGCTCGCCGACATGGCGCACCTGGTGGACATATTTGCCGATCCAGAACAGCGTGTGGAGATCGCGCAGGCCGCCCTTGCCCTCCTTGAGATTGGG
>CAXTPE010000263.1:0-3646 GCA_964245925.1 uncultured Sphingomonadaceae bacterium | reverse complement strand
CCAATCAGGCCGGCGAGGACAATCGCAACGTCGCGCGGATGGCGGCGCTGCTCGCGGGGCTGGGCGACAGCGCGCCCGGCACCACCGTCAACCGGCTGTGCGGATCGGGGCTCGACGCGGTGACGATCGCGGCGCGCGCGATCCGGGCGGGCGAGGCCGAGCTGATGATCGCCGGCGGGGTCGAGAGCATGACCCGCGCGCCGTTCGTCAGCGCCAAGGCCGAGACCGCCTTTTCGCGCGCGACCAGCGTCTACGACACCACGATCGGCTGGCGCTTCGTCAACCCGGCGCTGAAGGCCGGGTTCGGGGTCGATTCGATGCCCGAGACCGCGCAGAACGTCGCCGACGCGTTCCAGGTGACGCGCGAGGACCAGGACAGGTTCGCCGTCGAGAGCCAGCGCCGCGCCGCCGCGGCGCAAGGCTCGGGCCGCCTCGCCGCCGAGATCGTGCCGGTCCACGTCGCGCGGAAGCAGGGCGATCCCCTCGTCGTCGATCGCGACGAGCATCCGCGCGCGACCAGCATGGCGGCGCTGGCCAGGCTCAAGCCGATCGTCCGGCCGGACGGCAGCGTCACCGCCGGCAATGCGTCCGGCGTCAACGACGGCGCCGCCGCGCTGATCGTCGCGAGCGAGGCGGCGGCGGCGAAGCATGACCTGACGCCGCGCGCGCGCATCCTCGGCGGCGCGGTGGCGGGCGTGCCGCCGCGCATCATGGGCATCGGCCCGGCGCCGGCGAGCGAGAAGCTGCTCGCGCGACTGGGGCTGGCGATCGGCGACATCGACGTGATCGAGCTCAACGAGGCGTTCGCCAGCCAGGGTCTCGCGGTGCTGCGCCGGCTCGGGCTCCCCGACGACGCCGCGCACGTCAACCCGAACGGCGGCGCGATCGCGCTCGGCCATCCGCTCGGCATGTCCGGCGCGCGGCTCGCGCTGACCGCGACCGAGGAGCTCGTCCGCCGCGCCGGGCGCCGTGCGCTTTGCACGATGTGCATCGGCGTCGGCCAGGGCATCGCGCTGGCGATCGAGCGGGTGTGAAGCGCGCGGTCGGCCCGACGGCGGCATTGCCTCGTCCTCAGGCGACGCGCCGATGGCCCGCGCCGGCGTGGCGGGCGGCCGTCATCGCGGCGAACGCGGCGCGCTGCCGCGCCAGCTCCGCCGCCAGCGGCGCGAACGACGTCCGCAGCGCGGTGCCGTCGTCGTGCAGCAGGCCGTTGGGGCAATAGCGCTCGTCGTCCCAGCCGGGATGATCGAGCACGGGATAGAGGCATACGCCTTCCACCGGCACGCCGAGCGCCATGGCGAGGCGGACCTCCGCGCAGACGCCGGCGAGCCACTCCGCCCGCGCATCGCCCTCCGTCCCCGTCTCGGCGATGAAGATCGGCCGGCCGTAGCGCGCGAACGTCTCGGCGAGGATGCGATGGAAGGGCTTGTGGAGCGGGTGGCGGCCGTCGATCGGCGGGCCGCCGTGGATCCACTGGTTGCTGGGGTAATAGTTGACGCCGACGATGTCGAGCAGCGCCGCCCGCCCGCCGATCTGCGGCCACATCCGCCCGGCGATCAGATCCCAGCCCTGGAACTGCGCCTGGCGGTGGCCCTCGGCATGCGGCGCCTGCCACGGCCGGCCGGGATCGGTGACGACGTTGATGACCGGATCGGCGTGGACGAAGCGCGCCGCCGGATCGACGCGCAGGATCGCCTCCATCGCCGCGATCGCCGCGCGCGCGAGCTGGACCTTGAGCTCATAGCCGCGCCCGCGCGCGAACGGGTTCAGATAGGCCGCGTCGCCGCCGCCCCAGGCAAAGAAGGAGACCTCGTTGACGGGCGCGTAGAAGCGCGTGCCGGTCGTGCGCGGGCCGATGACGCGCGCGGCGGCGGCGGCGAAGGCGGCGAAGCGCGCGACGAACGCCGGCGACCAGATGTCGACATCGTCGGGCCAGCCATAATGGAGCAAGTCCCAGATCACCTGCGTGCCGCCAGCGGCCGCGCCGGCGAGCTGGCCTTCGAGGCTCGACCAGTCGTAACGGCCGGGCGCGGCCTCGATCAGGTGCCAGCGCAGGCCATCGCGGACGGTGAGGATGCCATGGCGCTGGAGCGCGCGGTAATCGCCGGCGGCGAGCGCGTCGTGGCGGCTGGCGGCGATCACGTCGACCCGGCGGCGATCATGCGCGCGGCGATGCGTCGAGCATTCGAAGCCGCCCTGGAAGAAGCTGCGGAACAGCGGCGCGCGCGGCTCCGGCGCGGGGCGGCGAACCTCCTCGAACAGCCGCTCCCAGCGCGGCACCACCGCCGCGACCGCATAGTCCGCATCGACCTTGCGCTTCAGCGCGGCGCCGAGCGCGCGGCGCCGCGCGGGCGCGTCGATCAGCCCGACGATCGCCGCCGCCACCGCGTCCGGATCCTCATGCGGCACGAACAGCCCGGTGATGCCGTCCTCGATCTGCTCGAGCGAGCCGTTGTCGGCGGTGGCGATCACCGGCAGCCCGGCCGCGCCGGCCTCGGCGATGACATGCGGCATGCCCTCGCCGCGCGAGAGCCAGACGAAGATGTCGAGCGCCGACAGCAGCGCCGGCACGTCGGCGCGGTCGCCGAGGAAATCGAGCGCGCCGTCCAGCCCCAGCGCGGAGGCCTGCGCGCGCAGGCGATCCGCATAGTCCGGCATGAACGCATCCGGTCCGCCGACGACGAGGAAGCGCGCCTCCGGGCGGACGGCGCGGACGCGCGCGGCGGCGGCGATGAAGTCCTCGACGCGCTTCTTGGCATCGAGCCGCCCCAGCCAGCCGACCAGCGGCACGCCGTCGGCGATCCCGAGCACCGCCCGCGTCGGCCCGCGCGCGGCCGGATCGAACGCGGCGGTATCCACCATCGAGGGGATCGTCAGCGCATGCTGCTCGCGCCCCGGCATATGGCTCGCGGCGGCATCGCGGATGCTGCGGCAGACGCCGACATAGCGGGTGGTGAAATGCTTGGGGCCGGCGAGCGCTTCCGACACCAGCCCGCCATGCTCGATCAGCGGCGGGCGCAGATGGATGCGCTCCAGCGCCGGATAGATGTCGGCGACGTTCTGGCAGGAGACGACGATGTCGTAGCCCGGCACGATTCCCGCCAGATAGGCGACGGTCTCGTCCATCGAGAGCGCATAGGGGGTGCGGTCGACATGGACGCCGGCCGCCTCGAGCTGGCGGTGGGTCTGCTCGGACATGCCCTCCTTGCGGAAGCAGGCGACCACGTCGATGCGGTAGCGGCGCGGATCGAGCGCCTGGGCGAGGAGGCGCGCCTCGGTCTCCTCGCCGCCCACCACCAGCCAGGCGAACACGAAGAGGATGCGCAGCGGGCGCGCTTCTGCTGGCGCCGCCGGGTTCAATCGGCGCCCTTGAAGACGATCTGGAGGAACTCGGGCCGGTCGTTCACGAGATGCCGCAGGAAGCCCGGCGCCTCCTCGATCGGGACGACATGGGTGATGAGCTGCGCCCTGATCTCGGCCCCGCGCTGGCTGAGCAGCTTCACCGTCTCGCCCGCCAGCCGGCGCTTGTCCCAGGCGAACCCGAGCCCGCGCGGCACCCGGCCGATCTGCGCGCAGCGCAGGTTGAGGCCGTTGTGGTGGAACTCCTCGCCGAGCCGCAGCCGGTCGGCCCCGCCCTGATAGAAAG
>CAXTPE010000262.1:0-3664 GCA_964245925.1 uncultured Sphingomonadaceae bacterium | reverse complement strand
GATGCGCTCGGAGCTCGCGATCATCCAGGACAAGGTCGGCGTCACCTTCGTGATGGTGACGCACGATCAGGACGAGGCGCTGGCGATGGCCTGCCGCTGCGGGGTGATGCACAAGGGGCTGCTCCAGCAGGTCGCCACCCCGTCCGACCTGTACGAATATCCCGCCAACCGCTTCGTCGCGGATTTCATCGGCAGCGTGAACCTGTTCGAAGGCCGGCTGGAGGTGGACGAGCCCGAGCATGCGCTGGTGCGCGTCGAGGGCCTGGGCGCCGCGATCTGGGTCGATCATGGCGTGACGGGCGCGACCGGCACGACCTGCTGGGCCGCCATCCGCCCCGAGAAGATCGAGCTCGCGCATCGCGAGCCGGGCGGGCGGCGGCCGCCGGTCCCGGCCGGCACGCCCGATGGCGCGAACGTCCTGGCGGGCACGGTGCGCCACCTCTCCTATCTCGGCAGCGAGACGGTCTACGAGGTGGAGGTCGCCGCCGGGCGGGTGGTGCGGGTGCTGCGCTCGAACGTGCGGCGCTACGAGGAGCGCGCGTTCGACGAGGGCGATGCGGTGTGGCTGAGCTGGTCGCCGCGCTCGCCGGCGGTGCTGCTGTCGTGACCCGCCCGCTCATCGGCATCACCGCCTGCACGCGGCCGTTCGGCGGCGAGACGGCGCAGGTGGCGGCCGATCGCTACATGGAAGCCGCCGTCCGCCACGCCCAGGCGGACGCGGTGCTGATCCCGGCGCGGCCGGACCTCGTCGATGCGGCGGCGATCGCGGCGCGGCTGGATGGGCTGCTGCTCACCGGCAGCCCCTCCAACGTGGCGCCGGCGCGCTATGGCGAGGATGTCGAGGGCAACGGCCCGTTCGATCCCGGCCGCGACGAGATGACGGCGCGGCTGATCGCGGCGATGATCGAGCTCGGCCGCCCCGTGCTCGGCATCTGCCGCGGCTTCCAGGAATTGAACGTCGCGTTCGGCGGCACGCTGGCGCGCGATCTCGGCGCGGCGGCGCGGCCGCTCTCCCACCATGCGCCCGCGGACGCCGGGCTGGATGCGATGTTCGGCCATGCGCATGACGTCGCGCTTACCCCCGGCGGCGTGCTGGCGCGCGCTTTCGGGCAGGAGCGGATGCGGGTGAACTCGGTGCATTTCCAGGGTGTTGCAAGGTTGGGTGACGGTCTCATGATAGAAGCGACGGCGCCCGACGGGGTGATCGAGGCGGTCTCGGCGCGGCCCAATGGCGCCGCCATCCTCGGCGTGCAATGGCATCCCGAGTGGCAGACCGACGGCAATGCCTCGGCGCGGGGCATCTTCCACATCTTCGGCCGCGAGCTGCGCGGCGACGCCACCGCGCCTTCCTCCGCTCGGGACGAACGGGAATCCATCCGATGATCCGCAACCACGACATCGCCGAGCTGCGCCGCCTCGACCTGGCGCATCATCTGCCGGCGCAATCCAGCTACAAGCTGCAAGCCGCGATGGGCGGCAGCCGCATCATCACCCGCGCCGAGGGCTCGACGATCTGGGACGGCGACGGCAACGCCATCCTCGACGGCATGGCCGGGCTGTGGTGCGTCGACGTCGGCTACGGGCGCAAGGAACTCGCCGAGGTCGCCTATGCGCAGATGCTCGAGCTGCCCTTCTACAACACCTTCTTCCGTACCGCGACGCCCCCCCCGATCGTGCTCGCCGCCAAGCTTGCCGGGCTGCTCGGCGGCGAGCTCCAGCATATCTTCTTCAATTCCTCCGGCTCGGAAGCCAATGACACCGTCTTCCGGCTGGTGCGCACCTATTGGGCGCTGAAGGGCGAGCCCGAGCGGACAGTCTTCATCAGCCGCCGCAACGCCTATCACGGCTCGACCGTGGCGGGCGCGAGCCTGGGGGGCATGCACTATATGCACGCCCAGGGCGGGCTGCCGATCCCCGGCATCGAGCATGTCATGCAGCCCTATCAGTTCGGCGACGGCTTCGGCGAGGATCCGCAGGCATTCGGGGAGCGCGCCGCGCAGGCGATCGAGGACCGCATCCTCGCGGTCGGCCCGGAGACGGTCGCCGCCTTCATCGGCGAGCCGGTGCAGGGGGCGGGGGGCGTTATCATCCCGCCGCCAGGCTATTGGCAGCAGGTGGAAGCGATCTGCCGCAAGTACGGGATATTGCTGGTATCGGACGAGGTGATCTGCGGTTTCGGGCGGCTCGGCGAGTGGTTCGGCTTCCAGAAATTCGGCTACACGCCGGACATCGTCAGCATGGCGAAGGGGCTCTCCTCCGGCTATCAGCCGATCTCCGCGACGGCGGTCTCGCGCGCGATCGTCGAGACGTTCCGCGAGAGCGACGACGATTTCGTCCATGGCTATACCTATTCGGGCCACCCGGTCGCCGCCGCGGTGGCGCTCCGCAACATCGAGATCATCGAGCGCGAGGCGCTGGTCGACCGCGTCCGCGACGACATCGGCCCCTGTTTCCAGGCGGCGCTCCGGCGGCTGGACGGCCACCCGCTCGTTGGCGAGACCCGCGCGATGGGACTGATCGGCGCGGTCGAGCTGATCGCCGAGCCCGGCACCAACCGGCGCTTCGGCGGCAGGGAGGGGCTTGCCGGCCCGATCGTGCGCGATGCCTGCATCGCCGGCGGGCTGATGGTCCGCGCGGTGCGCGACACCATCGTGATGTGCCCGCCGTTCGTGATGACCCATGAGGAGATCGACCGCATGGTCGCGATCCTCGGACGCGCGCTCGACGACACCGCCGGGGCGCTGGCGCGGCTCGAGGCGCCGTTGCCGCGCGCGGCGTTCGAGGGCGCGGAGCCGGGGCTGTGAGCGGCGGCGCCGGGGCCGGTGGCGAGCCGTAGCGGGGAGGTCGTCCAACCTCCTCAAATCTCGAGAAAGATCATGCAGAACAGCTTCGCCACCTGGATCAAGGACAATGGCATCAGCGAGGTGGAATGCCTCGTGCCCGATATGAACGGCGTCATCCGTGGCAAGGTGTGGCCGGCGAACAAGTTCGTCGAATCGGTCAACAATGATTCGCTGCGGATGCCGTCGAGCGTGTTCGCGGTCACCGTCACCGGCGAATATGCCGACGATCCGGGCGACGAGGAGGCGTATCGCGATCGCGACGTCTCGCTCCATCCGGATCCCGCCACGCTCTGCGTCGCGCCCGGCTTCAAGACGCCGACCGCCTTCGTGTTCGCCGACGCGCACCATATGGGCGGCGGCCCGTATGAGACGTCGCCGCGCTTCGTGCTCAAGAAGGTGCTGGAGGTGTATGCCGGGATGGGCTGGAAGCCGCAGCTCGCCCCCGAGCTGGAATTCTATCTCACCCAGATCAACACCGATCCCGATCTGCCGCTGCTCCCGCCGACCGGGCGCTCGGGCCGTTCCGAGACCTCGCCGCAGCCCTATGGGCTGGAGGCCGTCACGGAATATGAGGATCTTATCGAGGACATCTACGAATACGCCGAAACCGCCTCGCTCCATCTCGACACGATGATCCACGAGGCCGGCACCGCCCAGCTCGAGATCAACTTCAACCATGGCGATCCGGTCCAGGTCTGCGACCAGGTGTTCCTGTTCAAGCGGATCGTGCGCCAGGTGGCGCTGAAGCACGGCGTCTACGCGACCTTCATGGCCAAGCCGATGGAGAACCAGCCGGGCTCGGCGATGCACCAGCATATCTC
>CAXTPE010000261.1:0-3742 GCA_964245925.1 uncultured Sphingomonadaceae bacterium | reverse complement strand
CAAGGTCCTGTACGCCAACATCGTCAATGCGCTGCGTGAGTGCCTGCATCCGGGCGCCGCCCCAACCGATCACGAACCCTTCTAGTCGAGGAGAACGAGTATGTTGCCCACCGTCACTCATGCTGCATCCAGCGCGATCCCGGGGATCCTGCCTCAGCCAGCGCCGCGTCGCCGTGCGCTCTATCTCGTCGGGGAGGTAGAGCGCTCAACGCCGCGTCCGGCGGATATGCCCGGGCGGACGATGATAGCGATCAACGGCCGCTGGAACGCGCTGCGCGGTCGCACCGCGACCTACGCACAGCTGCTGCGCATCGCCTATCCCAACCGCGAAGGGCAGGATCCCGGCGTTGCAACGGTGTCCTACCGCCATCCGGTCGACGCAGGGTTGACCGGACTGCTGACGCCGGGGGACGTCGTTCCCCTCGCCGATGGTCTCCTCGTCAACGTCAACGCTACCTATGCCAGCTGAGCCGGACAGCATCGCTACCGAGGACGGTGACACCGGCCCGTTCGTCTATCCCGACACCGCCTCGACCCGTGCAGGGATCGAAGCGGTGTCGCGGCGGCTCGCCGGGGGCACGATCGCGATCATCGGGTTGGGCGGCACCGGCTCGGTGGTGCTAGACCTCGTCAGCAAGACGCCCGCCGACCGGATCCTGCTGATCGACGGCGACCGCGCCGAGCAGCACAATGCGTTCCGCTGGCCGGGCGCGATGGGGCTCGAGGATATCGCGGCCGGGCTGACCAAGGTCGACTATTTCACGCGCATCTATGGTCGCATGCACACCGGGATCGAACCGCACGCGGCACATCTCACCGCCGACACGATCGGTCTGCTCGACGAGGCCGACTTCGTGTTCGTCTGCGTCGACAGCGTCGCGGCGCGCGCGTTCATCATCCCCGCGCTCGAAGCCCGCGACCTGCCCTATATCGACTGCGGTCTCGGCCTCAGCCTGATCGACGACCGGCTGATGGGCCTGATCCGGGTCACCACCAGCACGTCGGCGATGCGCGGCCACGTCCATGCCGGCAACCGTATCCCGATGACCGGCGACGCCGATGACGATCTCTATCGCAGCAACATTCAGGTCGCCGATCTCAACATGCTCGCGGGCGTGCTGGCGGTGATCCAGTACAAGCAGTTGCGCGGCTTCTATCTCGACACCGAGGCCGAGTATCACGCCATCTACTCGACCGACGGCAACGCCATCATCAACGCCGACCGCCCGTAACGGCGACGCGATGGCGCGCCTCCTCGACCAACCCATCCAGCCGTCGGCGCTCGTCAATGGTCGCGCGCCAGGGGAAGACCGGATCGGCATCGACCGGCAACACTTTCCAGGCGGCGGCGGGCACCGACTCGAGCGGCGCCCATTGATTCTCGATCTCGAACACGACCGCTGCTCCCTCGTTCGCAACGCCGGTGATCTTGAGGTCGGCGCTTGCAAAGAAGGGATGACTGACAACCTCGGCAAGCGGGCGAAGCGCATTTGCGCGGGCGTCCTTTTGCAATCCGAGGATCAGCGTTTCGGGCATGTGCTGCTGCTCGATGCGGATGCGGGCTTTCTCTCCGAGAACCGCGACGCACCGTGGCCGGTCGGCCAGTTCGATCCGCTCCGCGATCGCCATGCCGCCGCGCACCCTGATCCTAGCGCCGCCCTGGCCAAGCTCCCGCCGGTTGCGCCGATCGAGATAGCCCGCGACCGGGGCCATGCCCACCTCGTCGCTAAGCGTCAGCACCTTGCGCAGCGCATTACCCGCGCTCGCCCAGACCAACCACTTCGCAAGAACGTCGGAGCCGCTGACCAGCCACAGCGGCAACGACCCGACCGCTCCCACAGCCTCGATCATGCGGGCGGCTCGCTCGACGGCGATGGTTGCCTCGATGGCCGAAGCCAGTCGCTCGAAAGCCAGACCGACCGCGGGCTCTGCAGGAGCAAGATCGATACATGTGCCGGCAATGGTGACGCCAATGCGCTGGTCACCGCCTTCGACAGACCACGATCCGCGATCGATCATCCTCAGCATCTGATCGACCAGATCCCGCATCATTGCCCCATCAGCCTCCTGCCTCTGCCGCTCGCAGGCGTAAGGCATATAGGCGATACTATCGTGTTGGATATGCTCATGGCGCAATGCCGGCGCGACATTGGTTTCGACTGGCGACCGACATGGCTGCCGCACATCGTTCCCAGCCAGATGCCCAAGCATGGCATCGCCGCCCAAACAGCCGGGACGTGTTCCCCAACCGCATGCGCAGGACCCGCGTCGAGTGATCGACCGACTGCCGCGCGCGTTCGGCGTGGCGGCAGACGAGTCGCAGTGGCTGCTCACACTCCTTGGCGCAGACGACCTGCGCTACATCTTCGAAGGATATCATGATGGCGAACACAGCCCCGATTGAACGCGCTCTCGGCTATGTCCGGATATCGACCCGGCACCGGGCCGGCGTCGGCATCGCCGACCAGAAGGCCGGTCTCGGCGACCATTACCGCCGATTCGGCGTCGATCTGGTCGAAATCTACAGGGATCGCGGTCGAGCCGGCACCGCAGATCATCGTCCCGGCTTGCAGGCGCTGCTCGACCACGCCGCGCGTATCGACGCCGGTATCACCGAGATTGGTGTCCATGGTTTCTCCCGCCTGTTCCGCGATCGTGATCTGTTCGACCATTTCCGCTGGACGCTGGAACAGGCTGGCGTCCGGATCGCCGCGATTGCCGACGAGGAGGTAAGCGGCAACCGTATTAACATGCCACGAGGAACGTCGTGAACCGCGCGGCCAACGCGATCACGGCACGCGATCCGCTGATCTCCGCCCACGCCGTACGGTTTCTGCTGATGGCAGGCACGAGCGCCTCGACCTTTCTGGCGGGGTTCCGACAGCGCCAGGATGGGGAAACGCTACACATGTGGCAGACGGCACCGCACTCGCTCGTCGCGCGTCAGGCGCGGGTCCACAATGGCGTCGGCAGCTTCTTCAGCGACGCGGCTCGCGGCAAGATCAAGCTCAGCTACAGAGCGCACGGGTACAGCTATAACGAAAACACCATCATCTTGGGACCGAACGGCTACACGATCGCGACCGAGCTCAGCATAGCGGGGCAGAGCTTACCCGAAACATTGCTAACCGCGTTACCGGGACGGGCACTGCGCGACGTGATCGGCCACCACGGGACGCCGGCCTTTTTCACCTCGAAATGCACCACCATCGTCGATGTCGAGAAACGTAATCTTCAATGCGGCGCCGCGATCGACCTGTTCCTTGCCTTAAAATGGTATCCGCTCTCGCGCGTACTGCCGCATCTGCGGTGAGGCCGATCGGCGCATCCATGGAAAGATGACTTGGCGCCCACATAGCATTTAAGAAAGATGGCGGCGATGACAGGCAAGCGTACCGAGCGGGCACTGGGCTACGTCCGGGTTTCGACCCAGCGTCAGGCCGAGGGCGGGATCAGCCTCGATAATCAGGAGCAGCGGCTCGGCGATCACTATCGCCGCCTCGATGTCGAACTTGTCGATATCTATCGCGATGGGGGCCTGTCAGGCACCACCGACAACCGTCCCGGACTGCAGGCGCTGTTCGAGCACGCGCTGCGTCCCGGCACCCGTAACGGTATCAAGCGGCCCGAGGAGGAATGGCAGGAGATCCCGGCACCGGTCATTATCCCGGAGGCCGAGTGGCTCGAGGTGCAGGCCGGGATCGCCCGCAATGCCCAGCAAGTCACTCCAGCTCGGATCGTC
>CAXTPE010000260.1:0-3795 GCA_964245925.1 uncultured Sphingomonadaceae bacterium | reverse complement strand
CGCCGGACGGAGCAGCTCGAGCACGTCGTCGGCGCTCTGGACGAGGGTGGCGCCCTCGCGGATCAGCAGGTTGCAGCCCTGCGCGCGCGGATCGAGCGGCGAGCCCGGCACCGCGGCGACCTCGCGGCCATAGTCGGCGGCGTAGCGCGCGGTGATGAGCGAACCGGATTTCGGCGCCGCCTCGACCACGACCGTGATCTGCGCCAGCCCGGCGATGATGCGGTTGCGATAGGGGAAGTGGCGCGCGCGGGGCTCGGTGCCCGGCGGCTGCTCGGCGACCAGCAGGCCGCGCGTCGCGATCTCGTGCTGGAGCGCGGCGTTCTCGGGCGGGTAGACGATGTCGATGCCGCCCGCGACCACCGCGATGGTGGCGTGCCCGAGCGACCCCTGGTGCGCGGCGGTGTCGATGCCGCGGGCGAGGCCCGAGATGATGGTCACGTCGCGCGCGGACAGCTCTCCGGCGAGCTGGCGGGCAAGGCGGCAGGCGGCGGCGGACGCGTTGCGCGCGCCGACCATCGCGATGCCGACGCTCTCCAGCAGCTCGGGCCGCCCGCGCACGATCAGCGCGGGCGGCGCGGCGTTGGTCTCGGCCAGGAGCGCGGGATAGCCGGAAAGCCCAAGGAAGACGTGGCGCGCGCCGAGCCGCTCGACCGCGCGCAGCTCCTGCTCGGCGGCGGCACGAGTGAAGATCGGCGGTGGCGCCCCGCCGCCGCGCCGGGCGAGCTCGGGGATCGCGGCGAGCGCGGCCGCGGCATGGCCGAAGCGCTCGATGAGCTGCGCATGGGTGACGGGGCCGATCTTGGCGGTCCGCATCAGCCGCAGACGGGCGATCGCGTCCTCGTCCTGGGCGCCGCCGCCGGGCTTCAGGGGACCGGCCCGTCGTTCGCCGCGCCGGTGGCGGGCATGCGCTGGCCGATGCGCGGCTCGATGCCGTCGAGCAGGCGGGCGATGTTCTCGCGGTGCCGCCACAGCACCAGCAGCGCCATCGACAGGAACAGCAGCACCAGCTCGAACTGACCGAACACCGCTGCCGCGACCGGCACCGTCATCGCCGCCGCCATGCCGCCCGCCGACGAGAAGCGCGACAGCGCCATCACCGCCAGCCAGACGGCGGCGAAGACCAGGCCGCAGGGCCAGTGCAGCGCCAGCGCCAGCCCGAGGAAGATGGCGACGCCCTTGCCGCCCCGGAACCGCAGCCAGGCGGGATAGAGATGGCCCAGGAACGCCGCCGCGGCGGCGAGCACGCCCGCCGTCCCGTCGCTCGCCAGCGGGCGCAGCAGCGCGCCCGCGAGCAGCACCGCGAGCGCGCCCTTGGCGGCATCGAGCACGAGCGTGGCGGCGGCCAGATCGCGCCGGCCGGTGCGCAGCACGTTGGTGGCGCCGATGTTGCCCGAGCCGATCGCGCGGAGATCGCCGGCGCCGCCCACGCGGGTGAGCAGCAGGCCGAACGGGATCGATCCCAGCGCATATCCGATCAGCACCGCGGCGAGCGGTCCGATCCAGGCTTCACCGTCCACGTTGCTTCCCCACTATCCGCCATTCTATCGGATCGGCACGGGCTCGCAATGATCTCGATCAATCCGCCGCCCTCTCCGCCCGCCCGGCGGCGGATGTTGCGCGCCATCCCGCCGCTGGTATCAGGCCGGCATGACCGATGCGCGTCCGCTGCTGCTGTTCGATTCCGGCGTCGGCGGGCTTTCCGTGCTCGGCCCGGTGATGGCCGCGCTGCCGGACGCGCCGATCGTCTATGCGGCCGACAGCGCGGGCTTTCCCTATGGCACGCGCGGCGAGGCCGAGATCGGGGCGCGGGTGCCGGCGCTGCTGGGCCGGCTGGTGGAGCGCTATCGCCCGCGGCTGGTGGTGATCGCCTGCAACACCGCGTCGACCATCGCGCTCGCCGGCGTGCGCGCCGCGCTCGACGTGCCGGTGGTGGGCACCGTGCCGGCGATCAAACCCGCCGCGCTGGCGTCGCGGAGCCGCGTCATCGGCGTGCTCGGCACCGACGCGACGGTCCGCCAGCGCTATGTCGACAATCTCTCCGCCGAATTCGCGGGCGACTGCACGGTGCTGCGCCACGGGTCCGGCCGTCTCGTCGCCCTGGCCGAAGCCAAGTTGCGCGACGAACCTTTGCCAATGGAGGATTTCCGTCGCGCGCTGGACGGGCTCCTGCTCCAGCCCGACGGCGACAGGATGGACATGGTGGTGCTGGCCTGCACGCATTTTCCGCTCGTGGTGGACGAACTGTCACGGGCTGCGCCGGGCCTGCGCTTCATCGATGGCGGTGATGGCATCGCACGACGCGTCCGCCATCTGACCGAGGGGCAGGACTGGCCCGCGACACCGCCGGCGGGGATCGCGGTGTTCACCGAACTCGACCACGACGCCCGCGCCTTGACGCCGGCCCTGGCCCGCCGCGGGCTGACCAGGATCGAGGAACTGTAGCGTCGCGGGATCGATCCTTACAATCGAGAGAAATCCTCCTGGCCCGGCTGGAATTGCCGCGATCCACCCGATATGAGCGCCACCAGGGGCGGGAGGCCGGCTTGGACTATCAGCGTGTTTTCACGGCCGCGATCGATCGGCTCCATGCCGAGGGCCGCTACCGCGTGTTCATCGACATCCTGCGCAACAAGGGCACCTTCCCCAACGCGCGCTGCTTCGCCGGGCACAACGGCCCGAAGCCGATCACGGTCTGGTGCTCGAACGACTATCTCGCGATGGGCCAGCACCCGCGGGTGATCGCGGCGATGGAGGAGGCGCTGCACGATGTCGGCGCCGGTTCGGGGGGCACCCGCAACATCGGCGGCAACACCCATTATCACGTCGATCTGGAAGCCGAGCTGGCCGACCTCCACGCCAAGGAAGGCGCGCTGCTCTTCACCTCCGGCTATGTCTCCAACGAGGCGACGCTGGCGACGCTGGCGCGCGTGCTGCCCGGCTGCATCATCTTCTCGGACGAGCTGAACCACGCCTCGATGATCGCCGGCATCCGCAACTCCGGCTGCGAGAAGCGCGTCTTCCGCCACAACGACCTCGAGCATCTGGAAGAGCTGCTCGCCGCCGAGGATCCGGCCACGCCCAAGCTGATCGCGTTCGAGAGCGTCTACTCGATGGATGGCGACGTCTCCCCCGTCCACGCGATCTGCGACCTCGCCGAAAGATACAACGCGCTGACCTATCTCGACGAGGTCCACGCGGTCGGCATGTACGGCCCGCGCGGCGGCGGCATCTCGGACCGCGAGGCGGCGGCGGCGCGGATCACCATCATCGAGGGGACGCTCGGCAAGGCGTTCGGGGTGATGGGCGGCTATATCGCGGCCGATCGCATGATTATCGACGTGATCCGCAGCTATGCGCCGGGCTTCATCTTCACGACCTCGCTCTCGCCCGTGCTGGTCGCCGGCGCGCTGGCGAGCGTGCGCCACCTCAAGGCGTCCTCGGTCGAGCGCGACGGGCAGCAGGCGGCGGCGGCGAAGCTCAAGGCGATGTTCTCAGACGCGGGGCTGCCGGTGATGCCGTCGACCACGCATATCGTGCCGCTGATGGTCGGCGATCCGGTCAAGGCCAAGAAGATCAGCGACATCCTGCTCGCCGAATATGGCGTCTACGTCCAGCCGATCAATTATCCGACAGTGCCGCGCGGCACCGAACGGCTGCGCTTCACGCCCGGCCCGGCGCATACGGAGGGCATGATGCGTGAACTGACCCAGGCGCTCGTCGAGATATGGGACCGGCTGGAGATGCGCGCAGCCGCCTGATCCTCGGCGATCGGTTCGCGAATATCGGCGGAATCGC
>CAXTPE010000259.1:0-3804 GCA_964245925.1 uncultured Sphingomonadaceae bacterium | reverse complement strand
CCAGCACCGCCAGGATCATCGCCAGCCGGCCCGCGTCCCAGCCGACCACCGCGCGGCGCGGCGTGGCGCCGCTCGCCAGCCGCACGGTCAGCGCCTGGATCTCGACCAGCAGCGGCCGCGTCCCCTCCAGCGCCGGGAACACCACCGCGCCCGCCACCGCCGCCCCCCGGCTCGTCAGGAACAGCGAGGAGGGGTTGGCGACCTCGGCCAGCCCCTGCTCGGCCATCGCGAACACGCCGATCTCGTCGGTGCCGCCGAAGCGGTTCTTGATCGCGCGCAGCACGCGATACTGGTGCGATCGCTCGCCCTCGAACGCCAGCACGGTATCGACCATATGCTCCAGCACGCGCGGCCCCGCGAGGCTGCCGTCCTTGGTGACATGGCCGACCAGCACCAGCGCCGCGCCGGTCTCCTTGGCGAAGCGGATGAGTTCCTGCGCCGAGGCGCGCACCTGGCTGACCGTGCCCGGCGCGCCCTCGATCAGGTCCGAATGCATCGTCTGGATCGAATCGATCACCAGCAGCGCGGGCGGTGCGCCCGAATCGAGCGTGGTCAGGATATCGCGCACCGACGTCGCCGCGCCGAGCTGGACCGGCGCGTTGCCCAGCCCCAGCCGCCGCGCGCGCAGCCGCACCTGATCGACCGCCTCCTCGCCCGACAGATAGGCGACCGGCAGCCCCCCGAGCGCGAGGCGCGCCGCCGCCTGGAGCAGCAGCGTCGATTTGCCGATGCCGGGATCGCCGCCGATCAGCGTCGCCGAGCCCGCCACCAGCCCGCCGCCGAGCGCGCGATCCAGTTCGGCGATCCCGGTCGCCAGCCGCTCGGGGAGCGCCACGTCCTCGTCGAGCCCGACCAGCGCGAGGCTGCGTCCGCCGCTGCGCAGATCATGCTTCTGCGCGAACGGCGTCACCACCGCCGAGGCTTCCTCGACCAGTGTGTTCCACTCCGCGCAGTCCGCGCACTGCCCCGCCCAGCGCGACGCGACCCCGCCGCAGGCCTGGCAGACATAGCGTTTCTGCGGCCGGGCCATCAGCGCCTCGTTGTGCGAACGTAGCGGGAACGTAGCGGAGGCGGAGCGGCGGGGCAATGGCTGCTCGCGCCCGAAGCCGGCCGTTCGTCCGACGTTGGCGACTTCCTCATAGCCGTCATTCCATGCCGTGCTACAATCCGACGACGCGCCGATCACCGATCGCTTCCGACAGCCCGATCCGGCGACGAGCGTCTGGCGCCGTGTCGCTGGTCTTTGTCGTCTCGACGGGCGCATCTCGGCTACGCTCGATGCCGCTCGACACGAAAGGTCGGCTTGGGTGAACAGCGGGCCGCGGCCCGTACTCCCCCTCTGGCCATGCCCGCCGCATCGCCCTATCCTCCGCCTCCATGCAGTTCCTCAAGACGCTCTTCTGGGTCGTGGTCGCGGTCGCCGCCGCGGTGTTCGCGATGAACAACTGGACGCCGGTGCCCGTCGCGCTGTGGGGCGGGCTGGAGGTCGACGCCAAGCTGCCGGTGCTGCTGTTCCTCGCCTTCCTGCTCGGGCTGCTGCCGATGCTCGCGCTGCACCGCGCCACCCGCTGGCGCCTGCGCCGCCGCATCGAGAGCGGCGAGCGCGCGCTCGCCGACGTCCGCGCCAGCCTCGGCGCGGCCGAGCCGCCCGCCGCCATCGCCAGCGATTCGCCGGCGCGGTCCTGAGGCTCCGATGTCCTCGCCGATCTACGTGGCGCTCGATACGCCCGATCTCGAGCGCGCCCGCGCGATCGCCGCCAAGGTGCGCCATCATGTCGGCGGGCTGAAGCTCGGCCTCGAGTTCTTCTCCGCGCACGGCCATCACGGCGTCCGCGAGATCGCGGCGCTCGGCCTGCCGATCTTCCTCGACCTCAAGCTCCACGACATCCCCAACACCGTCGCCAAGGCGGTGCAGGCGCTCGGCCCGCTCAAGCCCGCGATCCTCACCGTCCACGCCGCCGGCGGCCGCGCGATGATGGAGGACGCCAGGGCGGCGGCGCACCCTGGCTGCAAGGTCGTCGGCGTCACCGTGCTCACCAGCCTCGATGGCGAGGATCTCGCCGCCACCGGCATTGCCGGGGACGCGCATGCCCAGGTCGGGCGGCTGGCGGCGCTGGCCCGCGCGGCGGGGCTGGACGGCATCGTCTGCTCGGGCGCCGAGGTCGCGGCGGCGCGCCGGGCCTGGCCGCGCGGGTTCTTCGTCGTTCCGGGCGTGCGGCCGGCGGATGGCGCGCCGAAAGCCTTCGGCGCCGATCAGAAGCGGGTGGTGACGCCCCGCGAGGCGCTCGATCGCGGCGCCTCGATCCTGGTGATCGGCCGCCCGATCACCCAGGCCGCCGATCCCGACATCGCGGCGCGCGCGATCGAGGCGACGCTGTAAGCGGGCCCGCGCCGTTCCCGTCGTCCCGAGCGGAGGCTGAGCGGAGCCGCAGCCGCAATCGAAGGACAGGTGGGTCGGCGCACGTCGACCGCGCTCGGTGCGAACGGATGTGGCTCTGGCGGGATGCGCCGCCGCCCCGACGCGCCTATATCCCCGCCATGCCGGTTGTCGCCGCCAAGATCTGCGGGCTCTCCACGCCCGAGACGCTCGATGCCGCCGTCGCGGGCGGTGCGCGCCATGTCGGGCTGGTGTTCTTCGCGACGAGCCCGCGCAACCTCTCGCCCGAGCAGGCCGGCGCGCTGGCCGCGCGCGCGCCGGACCATGTCGGCCGCGTCGGCGTGTTCGTCGATGCCGACGACGCGCTGATCGCGCAGGCCGTCGCGCAGGCCGGGCTGACCGCGATCCAGCTCCACGGCGCCGAGACGCCCGAGCGCGCCGCCGTGCTCCGCCGCCGCCACCGCATCGAGGTCTGGAAGGCGATCCCGATCCGCACCCGCGCCGATCTGCCGACGCCCGTCTGGCGCGGCGCCGCCGACCGGCTGCTCTACGACGCGCGCACCCCGCCCGGCACGCTGCCGGGCGGCATGGGGCTGCGCTTCGACTGGACGCTGCTCGACGGCTTCGCCCATCCGCTGCCGTGGCTGCTCTCGGGCGGGCTCGATCCGGGCAATGTCGCGGACGCGGTGCGCGCGACCGGGGCGGCGGCGGTCGACGTCTCCTCGGGGGTCGAAAGCGCGCCCGGCGTCAAGGATGTCGACAGGATCAACCGCTTCTGCCAAGCGATCGGACGCCTATGAACATCGCCAACAGCCTTCGCGCCCAGCCCGATCCCCAGGGGCATTTCGGTCAATTCGGCGGACGCTATGTCGCCGAGACGCTGATGCCGCTCATCCTCGCGCTGGAGCGCGACTATCGCGCCGCGCAGGTCGATCCCGGCTTCAGGGCCGAGCTCGACGGGCTGCTCGAGCATTATGTCGGCCGCGCCACCCCGCTCTACTTCGCCGAGCGGCTGACCGAGACCCTGCGCGAACAGGCGCCCGCGGGGATGGGCGCGAAAATCTACCTCAAGCGCGAGGACCTGAATCATACCGGCGCGCACAAGATCAACAATTGCATCGGCCAGATCCTGCTCGCCCGCCGGATGGGCAAGACCCGAATCATCGCCGAGACCGGCGCCGGGCAGCACGGTGTCGCCACCGCCACCGTCGCGGCGCGCTTCGGTTTGCCCTGCACCATCTTCATGGGCGCGCGCGACATCGAGCGGCAGAAGCCGAACGTGTTCCGGATGAATCTGTTGGGCGCGGAAGTTCGCAGCGTGTCCTCAGGCTCGCAAACGCTCAAGGACGCGATGAACGAGGCGCTGCGGGATTGGGTCGCGAACGTCCACGACACCTTCTACATCATCGGCACCGCCGCCGGCCCGC
>CAXTPE010000258.1:0-3804 GCA_964245925.1 uncultured Sphingomonadaceae bacterium | reverse complement strand
GACGAGCGGCGCCAGCCGCCCGGCGAGATCGGCGAAGGTCGTATCGGCGTTCGCGCCAAGCATGAAGCGCCACAGCCGCGGGTTCTCGGCGACCGCGCCGCGCGGCGATCCGATCAGCCGGCCCGCCAGCCGCCACCGCGCGACGAGCAGCGCCAGCCCCCACAATATCGCCCATTCGGCGATCGCCGCGATCAGCCACGCGACGAGGAAGCCGCGCAGCCCCGCCCCAGCCCGCATCGCGACCAGCGCGCCGGCCAGCCGCACCGTCGCCGGCAGCGCGGCGTGGGCGGCGAGCAGATCATAGCGGCCGGCGAGCTGGAGATAGGCGGCCGGCACGGACCGGATCGAGGCCAGCGTCGCGAGGCTGTACGGCACCGCGAACGCCACCGCCGCCGCCGACCAGCCGAGGTCCGCCCCGATGCGCGGCCCGAGCAGCGCCGCGACGAGCACCGCGCCGGTGCCGCCGGCCGCCTCGACCAGCGTGGTGAACCGCAGCAGCCGCACCAGCCGCGCCTCGTCGCCGCGCTGGAGCGCGTCCCGCCCATAGCGCAGGATCGCGTGCCAGCAGGGAAACTCCATGATCCCGCCAACCGTCATCGAGAAGCCGTGGACGAGCACGAGCACGCCATAATCCCGCACGCCGAGCACGCGCGCGGTGATGGCGAGATTGGCGACGCCGATCACCGCGCCGGCCGCCTTGCCGCCGAGCAATCGCCCGAGATTGGCATAGATCCGGCGGACGATGCCCGCCGCCGGCTCCGTCCCGGCCACGGGAGCTGGCGCATGTCTCACCTGGGCCGGTTCACCCGAACCCGCGCGCATGTGAGCGGATCGGCATTTTCCGTACGCACGGCACGCAAGGCTGAAGTCATCTCGCTTCAGCCGTAGGACAGCAGCGGCGGCGCGGCGTCGGCCGCCTGCGGCTCCCGCCGCGCCGCCGGCGGCGCCAGCCCCGCCAGCGTCGCGAGCACGCGCGCCGCCCGGCGCGAGGACGAGATGCCGGGATCGAGATCGAAGCTGTGCGCGAACATCGCTTCCTGGATCGGCCGGTGACGGATGCGATGCAAGCGGCGCGCGCGGATCAGCGCCTCGCCAAGCGCGTCGACTCCGCAGATCACCGGGCCGGCCCGCCAGTGCGCGAAGCTGGGATCGTCCGGCCAGCCCTCGTGGCCGTGCGGATCGAGGAACACGCAGGGGCGCGGCCGCCGCAGGAACTCGTAGACCTGGCTGCTCACGTCGCCGAGATAGATGTCGGCGCGCTCGGTATAGGCCATCGTCGTCGACGCGCGGCTGCCCAGATCGAAGTGGATGTTGGGCGCGCGCAGGTAGCGCTGCGCGATGCGGCCGGCCCGGTCGATCCGGAGCTTGTCGATGGTGACCACGAAGCGCCGCTCGAACAGCATCACATGCGGCGCGAAGATGAGCTGATATTCCTCATGCGCCGCGAACCAGTCGAGCACCTGCCGCCCGATCCGATACCAGGAGGAAAGATGCGGCGAGACGTGCGGATTGTAGAGCACCACCGGGCGGCCATCGTCCAGCAGCGCATGGGCGGCCGACGGCGGCGGCACGATGTCGAACTTCGGATAGCCGACGACCGAGATGCGGCCCGGCTCGACGCCGGCTTCCGCGATCAGCCGCTCGCGGATCTTCGCGCCCGAGACGAGGACATGATCGAAGCCGGCGCTCGCCTTGTCGAAGCCGATCGCGCGGTCGCCGGCGCCGTGGCGGGTATGGACCATCTTGAGGTGGCGCAGGCCGTAGCGCGACTTCAGCGCCAGCGACGTCTTCTCGGCCACAACCAGCATGTCGAGCGAGCGGAAGAAATCGAGATTGTCGCCATAGATCATCAGCCTGGTCGCGGGCGCCAGCCCCTCGATCGCGCGCGCGACGATGCGGCGGCGGCGCGAACGCAGCGCGAGCTGCTCGAGCCTGATCTGCCGCCCGATCGCGGCGCCGCCCAGCCGCACCACCTCGGCGGTGAGCCGCGCGCTGGTCGTCGCCACGACGATCTCGGCGGCGGTGCCGCCGCGCGCCAGCTCCAGCGCGATCGGCAGGCTGTGCGCGACCTGATGCACCTGATCGTGATTGAAGAGAAAGCCGATCCGCATCGCGTCCGAGACGCCGCCACCGGCCCGAAGCCGCACCGCCCCGGATAAATAATCATGCCGACACCGCCCGGCGGCGCGTCGCCGGCGCCGGCGCCGGCGGCGGCCCGCCCTACTCCCCGAACATGCCCTTCAGCTTGGCGAACACGCCGCTCGCCGCCGGGCTCTCCTCGCCGGTCTCCAGCGCGCGGAACTCCTCGAGCAGCTCCTTCTGGCGGGCCGACAGCTTCGTCGGCGTCTCGACATCGATCTGGACGACGAGGTCGCCGTGGCCGCGGCCGTTGAGCACCGGCATGCCGGCGCCGCGCTGCTTGATCTGGCGACCGGACTGGATGCCGGGCGGGATGCGGATGTCGTGAACCTGCTTGTCCAGCCCCGGCACCTCGATCGCGCCGCCGAGCGCCGCCGTGGTGATCGAGACGGGCACGCGCGCGAACAATGTCGTTCCCTCGCGCTCGAACACGTCGTGGCGCGCGACGTGGAGGAAGATGTAGAGGTCGCCCGGCGGCGCGCCGCGCGCGCCCGCCTCGCCCTCGCCGGCGACGCGGATGCGGGTGCCCTCGTCGACGCCGGGGGGGATGCGGACGTCGAGCTTCTTCTCCTTGTCGACGCGGCCCTCGCCCCGGCAGGCGTCGCACGGGTCCGCGATCACCTTGCCGGCGCCATGGCAGGTCGGGCAGACGCGCTGGACGGTGAAGAAGCCCTGGCGCATCTGCACCTGCCCGTGGCCCCGGCAGGTCGGGCAGGTCGAGGCCGAGGTGCCGGGCTTGGAGCCGCTGCCGGCGCAGGTGTCGCAGGCGGCGGCGACGTCGATCGCGATCTCGACCGGCTTGCCGTGATAGGCGTCCTCGAGGCCGATCTCGAGATCATAGCGCAGATCGGCGCCGCGCCGGGCGCCCTGGGCGCCGCCGCGCTGCCCACCCATGAACTCGCCGAACACGCTCTCGAAGATGTCCGAAAAGCCCTCGAAGCCCTGGCCGCCGCCGTGCCCGCCCTGCTGGAAGGCGGCCTTGCCGAAGCGATCATAGGCGGCGCGCTTCTGCGGATCCTTGAGGACGTCATAGGCCTCGGAGACCGACTTGAAGCGCTCCTCGGAGACCTTGCAGCCGGGATTGCGATCCGGATGGCATTCCATCGCGATGCGCCGGTAGGACGACTTGATCGTCTTGTCGTCGGCGGTGCGCTCGATCTCGAGCAGCTCGTAATAATCGGTGTCAGCCATCAGGAGCCCCGCTCAAGCTCCCTCTCCCGTTCGCGGGAGAGGGTTGGGGTGAGGGGCCGAGCGAAGCGAGGCTGGACGCTCGAAGGCAGAAGACCCTCACCCAACCCTCTCCCGCACGCGGGAGAGGGCTCGATTACCTACTTCGTGTCGTCGACTTCCGAGAATTCGGCGTCGACCACGTCGTCGGCCGGCGCCGGGCCGGCGGACGCGCCTGGGGACGCGGCGCTGGCCTGCTCCTTCTCGTAGATCGCCTGGCCGAGCTTCATCGACACCTGCGCGAGCGCCTGCGCCTTCTCGGTCATCGCGGCCGGGTCGTTGCCCCCGACCGCGGTCCTGGCGGCGGCGACCGCGGCCTCGATCTCGGACTTGAGCGACGCGTCGATCTTGTCGCCATGCTCCTCGAGCTGCCGCTCGGTCGAGTGGATCAGGCTCTCGGCGTTGTTCTTCGCCTCGGCCGCCTCGCGGCGCTTCTTG
>CAXTPE010000257.1:0-3811 GCA_964245925.1 uncultured Sphingomonadaceae bacterium | reverse complement strand
GGCCCTGGCGCTTGATGTGGCGCGTGATCGCGCGGCGCGCCGCCTCGATCTGGCGCGCGGTGATCCGCTCCGGCTCCATCGCCTTCAGCCCATAGGCGCCCTGGTTCAGCAGCGTCCCGCTCTTGGCATCGCCATGGATGCGGCCCTTGTGGGCCTTGCGGAACTTGGTACGCTTCGGTTGCAGCATTTCTCTCTAACCTTCTGGCGCCGTGACAACGGCCGATCAGGCTGATGACCTCCATGGGGTCTCAGCGCGCCGGCCGCACCCCCGAGGTCTGTGACTCCATCATCGCGCGCTCCTGCGACATCGGATCATGGCCGAGGATCTCGCCCTTGAAGATCCACACCTTGACGCCGCAGACGCCATAGGAGGTGTGCGCCTCGGCCTCGGCGTAGTCGATGTTGGCGCGCAGCGTGTGCAGCGGCACGCGACCCTCGCGATACGTCTCCGAACGCGCGATCTCGGCGCCACCGAGGCGGCCGCCGCACGCGACGCGGATGCCGTCCGCCCCGAGCCGCATCGCGGACTGCACCGCGCGCTTCATCGCGCGACGGAACGCCACGCGGCGCTCGAGCTGATCGGCGATGCCCTGCGCGACGAGCTTGCTGTCGACCTCGGGCTTGCGGATCTCGACGATGTTGAGGCTGACGTCGCTCGCGGTCATCTTGCCGATCGCGCGGCGCAGCTTCTCGATGTCCGCGCCCTTCTTGCCGATGATGACGCCGGGGCGCGCGGCATAGATGGAGATGCGGCACAGCTTCGCCGGGCGCTCGATCACGACCTTGCTGATCGCGGCCTGCTTGTGCGTGTCCATGATGTACCGGCGGATCTTGAGATCCTCCAGCAGCAGCCGGTTGTAGTCCGCGCCCTCGGCGAACCAGCGGCTGTCCCACGTCCGGTTGATCTGCAGGCGCAGGCCGATCGGGTTGCTCTTCTGACCCATTATGCTTCTTCCTGCTCGCGCACGACGATGCGCAGACGGCTGAACGGCTTGATGATCCGGGTCGAGCGGCCGCGCGCGCGGGTGGCGAAGCGCTTCATCACGAGCCCCTTGCCGACCGACGCCTCCTTCACGACGAGCGCGTCGACGTCCAGATTATGGTTGTTCTCGGCGTTGGCGATCGCCGACGCGAGGCACTTGCGCACGTCCACCGCCATCGCCTTGCGCGAAAAGGCAAGGATGCTGAGCGCGTCGCCGGCCTTCTTGTTGCGGATCAGCGCGGCGACGAGATTGAGCTTCTGGGGGCTGCCGCGCACCGCCGTGGCGAGCGCGAGCGCCTCCTTGTCGCCGACCTTGCGGGGCGATGCCGGCTTGCTCATCAGCGCTTGCCCTTCTTGTCGGCGGCGTGGCCGGGGAAATAGCGGGTCGGCGCGAACTCGCCGAGCTTGTGCCCCACCATTTCCTCGTTGACCGACACCGGCACGAACTTGCGGCCATTGTAGAGGCTGAAGGTGAGCCCCACGAAATCGGGCAGGATCGTCGAGCGGCGCGACCAGGTCTTGATCGGCGCGCGGGTGCCAGCCTCCCGGGCCGCCTGCGCCTTCTTGAGCAGGCTCAGCTCCACGAACGGACCTTTCCAGACGGAGCGGGCCATGACTACCTCTTCTTCTTCGCGTGACGGCTGCGGATTATCATCTTGTCCGTCGCCTTGTTGTGGCGCGTCTTGGCGCCCTTGGTGGGCTTGCCCCAAGGCGTGACCGGATGGCGGCCGCCGGACGTGCGGCCCTCGCCGCCGCCGTGCGGATGGTCGACCGGGTTCTTGGCGACGCCGCGGGTGAGCGGGCGATGCCCCAGCCAGCGGTTGCGCCCGGCCTTGGCGAGGTTCTGGTTCGAGTTGTCGGGGTTAGACACCGCGCCCACCGTCGCCATGCAGTCCGAGCGGATGTAGCGCTGCTCGCCCGAGTTGAGGCGGACCATCACCATGCCCTTGTCGCGCCCGACGACCTGCACATAGGTGCCCGCCGCGCGCGCGATCTGGCCGCCCTTGCCGGGCTTCATCTCGACATTGTGGACGATCGTGCCGACCGGCGCCTGGCCGATCTCCATCGCATTGCCCGGCTTCACGTCGGTCTTCCTGCCCGCGACGATGCTGTCGCCGGGGGCAAGGCGCTGCGGCGCGATGATATAGGCGACCTCGCCGTCCTCATATTTCACCAGCGCCAGGAAGACGGAGCGGTTGGGGTCGTACTCCAGCCGCTCGACCGTCGCGGGAAGATCCCACTTGCGGCGCTTGAAGTCGATCGTGCGGTACTTCTGCTTGTGCCCGCCGGCGATGCCGCGCGCGGTCGCATGGCCCTGGTTGTTGCGCCCACCCGACTTGCGCAGACCCTCGGTGAGCGCCTTGACCGGCTTGCCCTTCCAGAGCGACGATTTGTCGACGAGGATCAGGCCGCGGCGGGCCGGGCTCGTCGGGTTGTAATGCTTGAGCGCCATCGGTCCCTCAAATGCCCGTGGTGACGTCGATCGACTGGCCGTCGGCCAGCGTCACGATCGCCTTCTTGAAGTCCGACCGCTGGTAGGGCGCGCCCTTCCACTTCTTGGTCTTGCCCTTCTGGACGATCGTGTTGACCGCGGTGACGCTCACCGAGAACAGCGCCTCGACGGCCGCCTTGATCTCGGGCTTGGAGGCGTCCTTCGCCACCTTGAAGACGACCGCGTTCTGCTCCGAGAGCAAGGTCGACTTCTCGGTGATGTGGGGGCTGAGCACCACGTCGTAATGGCGGATGTCGACATCCGCCGCTTTGCCCGGCTTCTTAGCCATGGAAGCGCGCCTCCAGCTCGGTGATCGCGGCGCGCGTCAGCACCAGCGTCTCATGCTTCAATATGTCGTAGACGTTCGCGCCAACCGCCGGCAGCACGTTGATGACGGAGAGGTTGCCGGCGGCGCGCGCGAAGCCCGTGTCCACCGTCGCGCCGTCGATCACCAGCGCGGTCTTGCCGAACCCCAGGCCCCCAAGCGTGCCCTGGAGCGCCTTGGTCTTGGCCGCCTCGAACGCGAGGCTGTCCAGGATGATGAGCTTGCCGTCCTTCGCCTTGGCCGAGAGCGCCATCTTGAGGCCGAGCGCGCGGACCTTCTTGTTGAGGCCCGGATTGAAGTCGCGGACGCGGGCGCCGTGCGCCTTGCCGCCGCCGATGAAAACCGGCGCGCGCCGATCGCCGTGCCGCGCGGTGCCGCCGCCCTTCTGGCGGCCGAACTTCTTGCCGGTGCGCGCGACATCGGCGCGCTCGCGGGTGCCGCGCGCGGTGCCGCGCCGCTTCTCGAGCTGCCACGTCACGACGCGGTGGAGGATGTCGGCGCGCGGCTCCAATCCGAAGATCGCGTCGTCGAGCTCGATGTCGCTGGCGGCGTCACCGCCGAGGCTCTGGACCTGAAGCTTCATGTCAGCGCTCCCCGCCTTCGCCAATTTCCGGCGGCAGCTCCGGCGCATCCGGATCGACCTTGCCGGCGCCATGCTCGTCGGCCGCGGCGACACCGGCGGCGACCTCGTCGGCACCCGGCAGCACGGGCAGCTCGTGGACGGCGGCCGCCTCGACCATGCCGGCCGGAGCCTCCTCATGCGCGATCTCGGCCGCGATCTCCTTGAGACCCGCCGGATAGGGCGCAGCCTCGGGGCGCGCGATCTTCACCGCGTCCTTCACGAACAGCCACGTCCCCTTCGAGCCGGGCACCGAGCCCTTGACGAACAGCAGCCCGCGCGCCGCATCGGTACGGACGATCTCGAGGTTCTGCTGGGTGCGCTGCTTGTCGCCCATGTGGCCGGCCATCTTCTTGTTCTTGAAGACCTTGCCCGGATCCTGGCGCTGCCCGG
>CAXTPE010000256.1:0-3860 GCA_964245925.1 uncultured Sphingomonadaceae bacterium | reverse complement strand
CTCGTCTCGGGCGCGCTGTTCCTGTGCGTCGGCGTGATCTACGATCGCCTCCACACCCGCGAGATCGACCGCTACGGCGGGCTTTCGGACAACATGCCGCGCTACGCGATGTTCTTCCTGCTCTTCACCATGGCGTCGGTCGGCCTGCCGGGGACGAGCGGGTTCGTCGGCGAGTTCCTGAGCCTGATCGGCACCTATCGCGCCAACTCCTGGGCGGCATTCGTCTGCACCACCGGCATCATTCTCGGCGCGGCGTACATGCTCTATCTCTACCGCCGCGTGGCCTATGGCGCGCTGACCAAGCAGGACGTCGCCGCGATGCCCGACCTCTCGAAGCGCGAGCTGGCGATGTTCGTGCCGCTGGCGGCGGTGGTGTTCTGGATGGGCATTTATCCCGAGAGCTTCCTGGCACCCATGCGCGGCGACATCGGCCGGCTGGTGACGCGGATCGCCAAGGCGGACATCGGCGGCGATGCCGGGCTCGCGGGCGTGAAGCCGCTTGTCGTGGCATCGGCTGCCGCTCGGGCGGACGCGCGCTGATGGACTATATGGCCCAACTCTCGCTTACCGCGCCGGAACTTATCCTCTCGACCGGCGGCATCCTGCTGATGCTGCTCGCCGCATGGTGCGGCGACAAGGCGACGCCCGGGCTGAGCTGGGTCGCGGTCGGGCTGCTCGCCGCCGCCGGCGCCTCGCTGCTCGGGCCGACGGCAAGCGGCGGCCCCGCCTTCGGCGAACTCTATCTCGCCGACAGCTTCGCCGCCTTCGCCAAGCTGCTGATCTATGTCGCCACGGCAATCACCGTCGCTATCGCGCCGCGCTTCTTCGCGCGCACGGGATCGATGCGCGCCGAATATCCGGTGCTGCTGCTGTTCTCGGCGGTCGGCATGGGGATGATGGTCTCGGCGGGCGATCTGCTCACGCTCTATGTGGGGCTAGAGCTCCAGAGCCTCGCGGCCTATGTGCTGGCGAGCTTCATGCGGCGCGATGCGCGCTCGGCCGAGGCGGGGCTCAAATATTTCGTGCTCGGCGCGCTGGCGAGCGGCATCCTGCTCTACGGCATCTCGCTGCTCTACGGCTTCTCGGGGACGACGAGCTTCCGGGGCGTCGCGTCCGCTTTCGGCGCGTCGCCGGGGATCGGGCTCACCTTCGGCATGGTCTTCGTGCTGGCGGGGCTCGCCTTCAAGATCGCGGCGGTGCCGTTCCACATGTGGACGCCGGACGTCTACGAGGGCTCGCCGACGCCGGTCACCGCCTTCTTCGCATCGGCTCCCAAGGTGGCGGCGATGGCGCTGCTGGTGCGCGTCGCGGTCGAGGCGCTCGGGCCGGCGACCGATGGCTGGCGGCAGATCATGATCTTCGTGGCGCTCTGCTCGACGGTGCTCGGCGGCGTCGCCGCGATCGGGCAGAGCAACATCAAGCGGCTGCTCGCCTATTCCTCGATCAACAATGTCGGCTTCGCGCTGTTCGGCCTCGCCGCCGGCACGCCCTACGGCGTCGCGGCGACGATGACCTATATGGCGGTCTATATCGCGATGACGCTGGGGAGCTTCCTCTGCGTGCTCCAGATGCGCGATGCCGACGGCGATCCGATCGAGGCGATCAGCGCGCTCGCCGGCCTGTCGCGCAGCCGGCCGGGGCTGGCGGCGGCGTTCGCGATCTTCATGTTCAGCCTCGCCGGCATCCCGCCGCTGTTCGGCTTCTGGCCGAAGTTCCTGGTGTTCGACGCGCTGGTCGACATCGGGCTGTGGCCGGTCGCCGCGATCGGTATCGCCACCTCGGTGATCGGCGCTTATTATTATCTGCGCATCGTCAAGACGATCTACTTCGACGAGCCCGCCGCGGCGTTCGCGCCAGCGGACAGCCGCGTCGAGGGCGGGATCATCGCGCTGACCGCGCTCGCCGTCTCGCCGCTCGGCTATTTCGCGATTCCCCTGCTGGGCGCGGCCAGCATGGCGGCGGCGAAATCGCTGTTCTGACGCCCGACATCCGCACGGTCGCCGAGACCGGCTCGACCAACGACGAGGTCGCGGCACTCGCCGCGGAGGGTGCGGCAGAGGGATTGTGGCTGCGTGCCGACCGCCAGACCGGCGGGCGCGGGCGGCAGGGCAGGGCGTGGGTCTCGCCGCCGGGCAATCTTCATGCGAGCACGCTGGTCCGGTCGCGCGCCGGCGATCCGGCGGCGGCGACGCTGGCGTTCGTCGCGGCGGTGGCGCTGGACGAGGCGGTGGGCGGGTTCCGCGCGTCGGTCCGGCCGAGCCTGAAATGGCCGAACGATCTGCTGCTCGATGGCGTCAAGCTCGCCGGCATCCTGCTCGAGCGGCATGGCGACGCGGTCGTGGCCGGCTTCGGCGTCAACCTGGCGCACGCTCCCGAGGGACTCGATCGCACCGCCACGAGCCTCGCCGCCGCGGGCATCGCCGTGCCCGGTCCGGCCGCATTCCTCCAGAGCCTCGCGCCCCTCTTCGCGCGCTGGCTCGGCGTCTGGCGGGGCGAGGGCTTCGCGCCGGTCCGCGAGCGCTGGCTGGCGCGCGCCCATCCGCGCGGCACCCCGCTCGCGGTCGCGCTGCCATCGGGCGCGCGGTGCGAGGGGGCGTTCGACGGGCTCGCGCCGGACGGCGCGCTGCTGCTGCGCTTGGCGAACGGGGCCATGCGTGCCATCCACGCCGCCGACGTCTTCCTGATCTAGGTTCGCCATGCTGCTCGCGATCGACGCCGGAAACACCAACATGGTCTTCGCGCTCGTCGCCGGCCGGGAGATCCGCGCGCGCTGGCGGATCGCGACCGACCCGCGCCGCACCGCCGACGAATATGCGGTGTGGCTGCACCAGCTCCTCGCGCTCGAGGGCTTCACCAAGGCCGATGTCGGCGCCGTGGTGATCGCGACGGTGGTGCCCCGCGCGCTGCACAATCTGGAGGTGCTGGCATCCAAATATTTCGGGACGACCGCGCTGGTGGCGGGGCGCGGCCGGCTCGCCTGGGACATCGCGCTCGATGTCGTCGAGCCGCAGACGGTCGGCGCGGACCGCGTCGTCAACGCCATCGCGGCGCACGCGCTGCACGCGGGCGACCTCGTCGTCATCGATTTCGGCACCGCCACCACCTTCGACGTGATCGCGCCGGACGGCGCCTACAGGGGCGGCATCATCGCGCCCGGCATCAACCTCTCGCTCGATGCGCTCGTCGCCGCCGCCGCGAGGCTGCCGCGCATCGCGATCGAGGCGCCGGCCGGCCCGAGCGTGATCGGGCGCAGCACCGACGAGTGCATGCTGATCGGCATCTACTGGGGCTATGTCGCGCTGATCGAGGGGCTGGTGGCCCGGCTGCGCGCGGAGATCGGCCGCCCGGTCAAGGTGATCGCGACCGGCGGGCTTGCCACGCTGTTCGATCGGCATACATCGGCGATCGACGCGATCGAGCCCGACCTCACCATCCAGGGCATCGCGCTGCTGCACGCGCGGCTGGGTGCTTGACCATCCCGATCTCCGTTCGTCCCGGGCGAAGTCGAGGGACAGGCGCCGGATCGTGGCCGCGCACCGACTTCGCCCGGCACGAACGGGCCAACAGGAAAGACCGATGAGAACGTGACAACCCCCGGCAAAGAACTGCTCTTCCTCGCGCTCGGCGGATCGGGCGAGATCGGCATGAACGTCAACCTCTACGGCTGCGACGGCAAGTGGGTGATGGTCGATCTCGGCATGACCTTCGCCGATCCCGATTATCCCGGTATCGACCTGATCCTGCCGGACCTCGAATTCATCGAGAAGCGCCGCAAGGATCTGCTCGGCATCGTCCTCACCCACGGGCATGAGGACCATATCGGCGCGATCCCCTATCTCGCCGCCGATCTCGGCGTGCCG
>CAXTPE010000255.1:0-3927 GCA_964245925.1 uncultured Sphingomonadaceae bacterium | reverse complement strand
AATTCCGGCGTCGATGTCGCCAAGGCGATCACCGAGCTGAAGGTCGGCGAGGCGCTGGTGTCGCTGCTGGAGGACGACGGCTCGCCGACGCCGGTGACGCGCACGCTCATCAAGCCGCCCGAGAGCCGCGTCGGCCCGGTGACGGACGCGGAACGCAAGCAGCTCATCTCCTTCTCGGCCTATGCGGGCAAGTACGACACCGCGCTCAACCGCGAGTCGGCCGCCGAGAAGCTCGCCGCGCGGGCGGGGGATGCCGCCGCGCGGAAGGAGGCGGACCGCACCGCCGCGGCCGCCGCGATCGCGCAGCAGCACGCCGACGCGGCGGCGGCGAAGGCGGCGGCGCGGCCATCGGTGATGGACAGGATGATCGTCTCGGCGACGCGCGCGGCATCCTCCTCGATCGGCCGCCAGATCGCCAACCAGGTCGGCCGCGAGCTGGTCGGCGGCGGGCGGGGCGGTGCCGGCGGCGGACTCGCGGGTCAGCTCGTGCGCGGCATCTTCGGCAATCTGCTCAAGCGCTGAAAACGCCGCCCGTTCAGCCCCGGCCGCGATAGCCCGGCACGCCCTGATCGGGCAGCCACAGCCCCTCGGGCGGCGCGCCCGATTGCCAGAACACGTCGATCGGGATGCCGCCGCGCGGATACCAATAGCCGCCGATTCGGAGCCATAGCGGCGAAAGCTCGGCGACCAGCCGTTCGGCGATCCCCACCGTGCAATCCTCGTGGAAGGCGGCGTGGTCGCGGAACGCGCCGAGGAAGAGCTTGAGCGACTTGGATTCGACGATCGTCGCGGCCGGCGCATAGTCGATCACGAGATGGGCGAAATCGGGCTGGCCGGTCACCGGGCAGAGCGAGGTGAATTCGGGCGCGGTGAAGCGCACCAGATAGGGCCGGCCCGGCCTCGGGTTGGCGACGGTATCGAGCACCGCCGCGTCGGGGGAGGCGGGCGGCGGGGTCTGTCGGCCGAGTTGGGTGATCGCCATGCCGGTCAACTAGGCACCGCGTGGCGGACAGGCAATGGCGGCGGCCTCGACGCCGCCGCGCGACGGCTCTAACGGAGGCGCATGGAGACGCTGGTTTCGACCGCATGGCTCGCCGGAGCGATCGGGAGCCCCGATCTGGCGATCCTCGATGCCACATATGTCGCGCCGGACACCGGCCGCGATGCCGCCGTCGAGTTCGCCGCCGGGCACATCCCCGGCGCGGCCTTCCTCGAACTCGCCACGCTGGCGGACGGAGCGAGCGCGCTCCCGTCGATGCTGCCGCCCGCCGACATGTTCGCCGCCCGGCTTCAGGCGGCGGGCGTGAGCGACGGCGGCCGCGTCGTCGTCTACGATGCCTCGCCGTGGCGGACCTCGGCGCGGGCCTGGTGGATGCTGCGGACGTTCGGGATCGCCAGGGTCGCCATCCTCGACGGCGGGCTGGCGAAATGGCGGGCCGAGGGGCGGCCGCTCGAGGCCGGCACGCCAGGCCCGCGCGAGGGCCGGCTGACCGTCGCGCTCGACATGTCGGCGATACGCGACAAGGCGCAGATGGCGGCGCTGGTCGAGGATGGCGCGGCACGGATCGTCGATGCGCGCTCCGCGACCCGCTTCGCCGGCGAGGAGGCCGAGACGCGGCCGGGGCTCGCCGCCGGGCACATCCCCGGATCGCGCAGCCTGCCCTATGCTGCGCTGTTCCGGCCGGACGGCACCTACCTGGACACAGCCGGCATCGCCGCCGCGTTCGCCGGCGCCGGCGTCGATCTCGCGGAGCCGCTGGTGACGACCTGCGGCTCCGGGATCACGGCGGCGGTGCTCGCCTTCGCGGCGGAGCGCGCGGGCGCGCGGGACGTCGCGCTGTACGACGGTTCCTGGACCGAATGGGGCGCCGATCCAGCGCTGCCGAAGGCGGTCGGCCCGGCATGACCGGCGAGGACGACGCGCGGCCCGCCACCCGGCTGGTGCAGGGCGGCCGCCGGCCCGAGTGGACGGGCGCGGTCGTCAACCCGCCGGTGTGGCGCGCGTCCACCATCCTGTTCGAGGATTGCGCCGCGCTCGCCGCCGGCACGCGCGCGAACGCCGACGGCAATTTCTACTACGGCCGGCGCGGCACGCCGACGCAATGGGCGCTGGCCGAGGCGCTCACCGCGCTGGAGCCGGGCGCGGAGGGGACGATGCTGTTCCCCTCCGGCGCCGCGGCGGTGGCGGGCGCGCTGCTCGCGGTGCTGAAGCCGGGCGACGAGCTGCTGCTGGTCGATTCCGCCTATGAGCCGACCCGCGCCTTCGCCCGCAACATGCTCGCGCCGCTCGGTATCGCGACGCGGTTCTACGACCCGCTCGCCGCCGATCCCGCCGCGCTGTTCGGCCCGGCGACGCGCGCGATCCTGATGGAGAGCCCCGGCAGCCTGAGCTTCGAGGTGCAGGACGTGCCGGCGATCTGCGCGGCGGCGCGCGCGCGCGGGATCGTCACGCTGCTCGACAACACCTGGGCGACGCCGCTGCTGTTCCCGGCGATCGCGGCGGGCGTCGATCTTTCGATTCTCGCCTGCACCAAATATGTCGTCGGCCATTCGGATGCGATGCTGGGATCGGTGACGGCGGCGGCGGGCTGGTATGCGCCGCTGCGCATGCTGGCGCAGTCGCTCGGCCAGCATGTCGCGCCCGACGACGCCTATCTGGCGCTGCGTGGCCTGCGCACCATGGGCGTGCGGCTGAAGGCGCATGGCGAGGCGTCGGTCGCGCTGGCGCGCTGGCTGGCGACGCGGCCCGAGGTGGCGCGCGTGCTCCATCCGGCGCTCGATAGCTGCCCCGGCCATGCGCTGTTCGCGCGCGACTTCGCCGGCGCCTCCGGGCTGTTCTCGGTCGTGCTGGCGGGCGGCGGCGATGCCGCGCGCGCCGCGCTGATCGACGGACTGCGCCACTTCGGCATCGGCTTCTCCTGGGGCGGGTTCGAGAGCCTCGCGCTGCCGGTCGATCCGCGGCGGGTGCGCACCGCGACGCGCTGGGCGGCGGACGGGCCGGTGGTGCGGCTGCATGTCGGGCTGGAGGATGTCGAGGATCTCAGGGCCGATCTCGAGCGCGGGCTCGCCCGGTTCGCGGCGGCGCGGGATCGCGGCTGAACGGATCGAAGCCGGGCGGGGGGCCGGCACTTGGTCGGGGCGACAGGATTCGAACCTGCGACCCCCAGACCCCCAGTCTGATGCGCTACCAGGCTGCGCTACGCCCCGACCTCATCCGCGCCTTACGGACGGGCCGCGGCGAAGGCAAGGCTTGGCCGCGCTCGCTGCATGTCGGACAACGGCACGATCAGGCTTCGTTCAGCCGTGGAGCGGGATGAGGGCGCGGGCGTTACACCGCCGTCACGTTTCGCGATGACTTCCAAGGAGAGAACACCATGCGCCGCCTCGCCATCGCCGCCAGCCTCGCCGCGCTCTGCGCCGCCGCCGGCCCCGTCGCCGCCCAGAGCTATCAGGCGCAGCAGCGCTGGGACGCCGCCCAAGCGCGCTACGCGCGCGAGACCCAGACCTTCAACTACGAGCGCGACCTCTACGTGCGCGCCGGCGGCCGCCCGCAGCCCTACGGCCAGCAGGGCTATTATCAGGGCCAGCCGCCGCAGCAGGGCTATTACCAGGGCCAGCAGGGCTATTACCAGGGCCAGCAGGGCTATTACCAGGGCCAGGGCCAGGGCCAGTATCGCGACGCCGCCCCGCCGCCCCCCCCGTCGGCCGCCTATGGCAGCGACGATCGCTACGAGGGCGGCTATGATCCCTCGCGCTACTATCGCTCCGGCCCGAACTACCAGCCGCGCCAGCTCGCCCCGAACGATCGCGTCTACGCGGGCACCGACGGGCGCTATTACTGCAAGCGCAACGACGGCACGACCGGGCTCATCATCGGCGCGGCCGGCGGCGGCATCCTCGGCAACGTGATCGACGGCGGCCATTCGC
>CAXTPE010000254.1:0-3928 GCA_964245925.1 uncultured Sphingomonadaceae bacterium | reverse complement strand
GTGATCTACACGCACTCGCTCAAGCCGGTGTTCGCGGTGGTCTGGTCGGGCGCGTGGAACTTCATCGGCGTCATGCTCTCGACCGGCGCCGTCGCCTACAGCATCATCACGCTGCTGCCGGTCGATCTCATCCTCAACGTCGGCTCGGCGGGCGGCTATGCGATGATCTTCGCGCTGCTGATCGCGGCGGTGACGTGGAACCTCGGCACCTGGTGGTTCGGGCTGCCCAATTCGTCGAGCCACGCGCTGATCGGCTCGATCCTCGGCGTCGGCCTCGCCAACCAGCTGATGGCGGGGGCGGGCGGCACCTCGGGCGTGGAATGGAGCCAGGCCAGCAACGTGCTGCTGGCGCTGCTCGTCAGCCCGCTGATCGGCTTCGCGGGCGCCGCGCTGCTGCTCTGGACGATGAAGCGTGTGCTGCCCGATCCCAAGCTCTACAAGGAGCCGGCGGGCGACACGCCGCCGCCGCTCCACATCCGCGCGCTGCTGGTGTTCACCTGCACCGCGGTCTCGTTCGCGCATGGCGGCAACGACGGGCAGAAGGGCATGGGGCTCATCATGCTGATCCTGATCGGCGTCGCCCCAACCGCCTACGCGCTCAACCGCACCATGGCGGACAGCTCGACCCCCGCCTTCATCCAGTCGACGACCGCCGCGCGGGCGGTGTTCCACGCCAAGGCCGGCGGCACGACGCTGGATCCCGCCGCCGCGGGCGAGACGCTGCGCCAGGCGCTGCGCACCCACACGCCGGACACGCCCCGGGTCTATGCCGCGCTCGACAGCGTCTCGGGCGAGATCGGCGCGGACCTCAGGAGCTATGGCTCGATCCGCCACGTTCCCGCCGCGCGGACCAGGAACCTGCGCAACGAGATGTACGTCGTCTACGATACGCTCCGCCTGCTCACCAAGGACGGCGACAAGGCCAAGGCGAGCTTCCCGAACGGCGGCGACAAGATCCTCAAGGACTATCAGACGCTGCTCGAAAAGGGCACGCGCTACATCCCGACCTGGGTGAAGGTCGCGGTCGCGCTCGCGCTCGGGCTCGGCACGATGATCGGCTGGAAGCGGATCGTGGTGACGGTCGGCGAGAAGATCGGCAAGACCCACCTCACCTACGGCATGGGCGCGGCCGCCGAGCTGATGGCGGCGAGCACCATCCTGCTCGCCCAGTTCAAGGGCCTGCCGGTCTCGACCACCCACATCCTGTCGAGCGGCGTCGCCGGCACGATGGTGGCGAACGGATCGGGGCTGCAGGCGAGCACGGTGCGCAACATCGCGCTCGCCTGGGTGATGACGCTGCCGGCCGCGATCATGCTGGCCGGGCTGCTCTACGCGCTGTTCCTCACCGTGCTGCGCGCGCTCGGCCTCGCCTGAGGCGGCTCCGTTCGCCGATCGGCCGGCGCGCATCGCCAATGCCGTGCCGATCGCGTAGGCAGCGCGCATGACAGGACAGCACAAAGCAGGGCTCGGCAGGATCGAGCGGGCGGACGTCGCCGTCGGCGAGGCGGCGGCGTCCGCGCGCGACGGCGTGGCGGTGCGGGCGCTCGGCGCGATCAGCGAGCTTGCCGATCAGCCGCCGCTGATCTCGATCTGCATGGGCACGTTGGCGGCCGGGCTGCTGCTGCGCAACGATCGGCTGGCGCGCGCCGGCGGCCGGATGCTGGCCGCCGAGCTGCTCGCGACCGGCCTCAAGAACCTCGTCAAGCATCGCGTCGACCGGACGCGGCCGCGCGTGGTGGACGATGGCGGCGGCTACCGGCGCCGGCGCGGCGGCGACCATGCGAGCGAGCAGAACAGCTTCCCCTCCGGTCACACCGCCGGCGCGGTCGCGGTCGCCGGCGCCTTCGCGCGCGAATATCCCGAGCATCGCGCGATCGCCTGCGCCGCCGCCATCGCCACCGGCGCGATCCAGCTCCCGCGCGGCCAGCATTATGTCTCGGACATCGTCGCCGGCGCGATCGTCGGGCTCGTCGCCGAGGTCGCGATCGAGCGCGCCGAGACGCTGCTCGCCCGCGCCTGCGCCGACCCGAAGCTCAGTGCAGCCCGAGGCTCCGCGCCACCGTCGCGTTGACGATCCGGCCGTCCAGCACGTTGAGCCCGTTCTTCAGGCCGGGATCGTCGTCGAGCGCCGCCAGCCCCCTGGCCGCCAGCGCGAGGCCATAGGGCAGCGTGGCGTTGTTGAGCGCATGGCTGGAGGTGAGCGGCACCGCGCCCGGCATGTTCGCCACGCAATAATGGATGATGCCGTCGACCTCATAGGTCGGCGCGGCATGGGTGGTGGCATGCGAGGTCTCGAAGCAGCCGCCCTGGTCGATCGCGACATCGACCAGCACCGCGCGCGGCTTCATGTGGCCAAGCATCGCGCGCGTCACCAGCTTCGGCGCCGACGCGCCCGCCACCAGCACCGCGCCGATCACCGCGTCCGCGTCCGAGATCTCGTGATCGATCGCCTCCATCGTCGAAACGCGCGTGCGCACCCGCCCCTGGAACAGCTCGTCGAGCTGGCGCAGGCGCGGGATCGAGCGATCGACGATCGAGACCTCGGCGCCCAGCCCCACCGCCATCCGCGCCGCATGCGTGCCGACGACGCCGCCGCCGAGCACCACCACGCGCGCCGGCGCCACCCCCGGCACGCCGCCGAGCAGCAGCCCGCGCCCGCCGGAGACCGCCTTCAGCGCGGTGCCCGCCGCCTCGATCGAGAGCCGGCCGGCGACCTCGCTCATCGGCGCCAGCAGCGGCAGCGCGCCGCTCGCGTCGGTGACGGTCTCATAGGCGATCGCCGCGCAGCCCGACGCCATCAGCCCCCTGGCCTGCTCGGGATCGGGCGCGAGATGGAGATAGGTGAAGAGGATCTGCCCCGCGCGCAGCCGCGCCCACTCGCCGGGCTGCGGCTCCTTGACCTTCACGATCATGCCGGCTTCCGCGAACACCTGCGCCGCATCCGCCGCGATCCGCGCGCCGGCGCTCTCATATCCGGCGTCGGACGCGCCGATGCCGGCGCCGGCGCCGGTCTCGACCAGCACCCCATGCCCCGCCGCGACATATTCGCGCACCGCCCCCGGCGTCAGCCCGACGCGATATTCGTGGACCTTGATCTCCCTGGGCACGCCGACGAGCATGAGCGATCTCCTGTGACCATCGGCACATAGGCGAGCGGACGACGGCTTGGAACCGGGAGTGTTGGGCTGGAGCGGGATTAAGTCGGCTGAATTCGCTGCGGTCTTGCCCTCTCCCCATGGGAGAGGGCTTGGCCCGGGCGGACCGATGTCCTCGCAATCCAGCCGGAACCGGATCAGAACCAAAAGCGAAGGGCCGGGGGATCGCTCCCCGGCCCTCGCCTGGTCTTCGTCGGTATGGGTGAGCCCGGACCTAGAAGTCCATGCCGCCCATGCCGCCCATGCCGCCGCCGCCGGGCATGCCCATCGGGGCGCCCTTGTCGTCGGCCGGAAGCTCCGCGATCGTCGCTTCCGTCGTGATGAGCAGGCCGGCGACCGAAGCCGCGTCCTGGAGCGCGGTGCGGACGACCTTGGTCGGGTCGATCACGCCGGCGGTGACGAGGTTCTCGTAGGTGTCGGTCTGGGCGTTGAAGCCGACGTCCGGGTCGTTGCCCTCGAGCAGCTTGCCCGAGATCACCGCGCCATCGTGCCCGGCGTTCTGCGCGATCTGGCGGACCGGCGAGTAGAGCGCCTTGCGGATGATGTCGATGCCGCGGGTCTGATCGTCGTTGGCACCCTTCATCCCCTCGAGGCTCTTGGTCGCGTAGAGCAGCGCCGTGCCGCCGCCGGGGACGATGCCCTCCTCGACCGCCGCGCGGGTCGCGTGGAGCGCGTCGTCGACGCGATCCTTGCGCTCCTTGACCTCGACCTCGGTCGAGCCGCCGACCTTGATGACCGCGACGCCGCCGGCGAGCTTGGCGAGGCGCTCCTGG